>CAUDZT010000021.1 GCA_958453935.1 uncultured Collinsella sp.
CAAAGAGGTTGCCCATGTCCTGGGTGCCGCAGTTGATCTCGTTGAAGGTGAGCCAGAACTTGACCTTGTCCTGATAGCGGTCGAAGACGGTCTGGCAGTACTTCTCAAAGAAGCCGATGAGCTCGCGGCTCGCCCAGCCGTTGTACTTCTCGACCAGGTGATAAGGCATCTCGTAGTGCGACAGGGTCACGAGCGGCTCGATATTGTGAGCGCGCAGGCAGTCGAAGACGCGGTCGTAGAAGGCGAGGCCGGCCTCGTTGGGCTCGGCGTCATCGCCGTTGGGGAAGATGCGGCTCCAGGAGATGGACATGCGGAACATGTTGAAGCCCATCTCGGCGAACAGCGCGATGTCCTCCTCGTAGTGATGGTAGAAATCGATGCCGTCATGGTTGGGGTAGAAGCGGTTGGGGTCGATGTCGATCGTAATCTGGCGCGGCTCCTTGTAGCTGCCGCCCAAAAAATGGTCGTCGACGGAAGGACCGCGGCCGTCAACGTTCCAAGCGCCCTCAAACTGATTGGCGGCCGTGGCGCCGCCCCAATAGAAACCCTCGGGGAATCCCATAAGTGCCTCCTCGCTCATGTGTGTTGCTGATGAAACGAGTATGCCGCCGAGTCGCTCCAGGCCAGGGCGAAGGCGCCGATTTGGACACTTCTTTTCGCAGACGCGCGCTGCAACAGCGCTGCAGCTGAAACTTTTTGACACCGAAGGAGCGAAGACAATCCGCCCCGCGCTTACCGGCGGTATGCCGCGGGGGTGCAGCCATACTTGTCGTGAAACTTACGGTAGAAGAAGCTCATGTTTTCATAGCCCACCGCATGCGCAGCCGCCCCGGCCGTGGCGCCACCGCGCAGAAGCTCGGCCGCACGCACCAGGCGTCGCTCCTGTACAAGCTGCCTAAAGGTCTTGCCCACATGGCGCTTGAGAAGCGTCGTCGCATAATTAGGGCTCAAGCCAAACTCCGCCGCCATCCCCTCGAGGGAGCATGCAGCGAATTCGCGATCGATATAGCCGAGCATTCCCGTCACCAGGGCAGTGGGCCCCGCCGCGCCGTCCGCCACGCCGCGCACCAGCTCGCGCTCGTAGCAATCCATGAGCTCGGCCAAAAACAGCTGAAACAGACGCAAGACGATCTCGGGACCGTTGGGGCTCGGGTCGTACAGCTCGCAGAGTATCTCCTGCATGTAGCGCCGAATCCGACGGCTCTCGCCGCAGTAAAAACGGACATGCCCCCGATGGTCCGTCTCGCTGTTGAGCGCGTTGAACAAAAACCGCGAGACCGCGCTCTCGCGCGAGAGGCTCGACTCGAGACTCCGGCGCAAAAAAGAGCGTGAAACGGTCATGCTCAGCATGATGTCGTCCTCGCCGAGCGCCGCCACGGCATGAGGGCAAAGGGCGTCGAGCAAAAGCACCTCGTTGCGGCGCAACTCGAGTCTCTCCCCCGCCACCGTCTGCGGGCAGCGCCCGCGATACACATAACTCATCTCCACGTAATCATGCACGTGCTCGGGAACTGCATTAAAGCGCGAGTTTTTCCTTATCGTCAGGCCACGCGGCATGCCGGGCTGGGCATAGGCAAACCCTGGCTGGCCAATCTTGCGCACTGGGCATCCGTCGATTTCGACATGCTCGGTCATAATCGACCAATCAAATGCCATGCCGTCTTTATAAGCGATCTCACTGGCGCTCAGTTCGCTGAGCCTACGCTCGAGCTCGTCGATCTCCATGGCTTGCCAATCGTTGATTTGGTCATAGTTCGTCGTGATTCAGATATTAGCAGAACGCGCCGACGCGTCCATAATCTGTGCTATGCAGCAGATCGATCGAGCCAAGGAGGATCCATGACCGCGTACTATCAGCAGGTGCTCGAGGGCACATACGACAACCACGTGCTTCCGTTTTTGTGGATGAAGGGCGAGAGCCATAAGACCATTGCCGAGTATCTGGAAAAGATCGCCGGCGCCGACATCCACGAGGTCTGTCTCGAAAGCCGCCCACACCCCGATTTTTGCGGCGAGGGCTGGTGGCGCGACTTGCGCTTTGTCATTGACGAGTGCAGGCAGCTGGGCCTTAAGCTCTGGATCTTGGACGACGCGCACTTCCCCACGGGCTTTGCCAACGGCGCCGTCAAGGAGGCCGTGCCCGAGCTCCGCAAGATCGTGCTCACGCACCGCACGTTCGACATCGTGGGCCCCACGTCCGCCGCGAGCATCGCGCTCGCCAACATGCTCGACAAAACGGAGCGCTTCTACGGCGTGACATTTATGCAGGACGGCAGCCCCGTCGACGTCGCTTACCGAGTAATCGACGATGCAGACGGCAACCCCAGCCGCCTGGTCTTCGATGCACCTGCGGGCCTCACGCAGGCATGCGTGATGTTCACGAGCGGCAAGACCTCCTACAACGAGGACTACATCAATATGGTCGACCGCGCCTCGGTGGCGCAGCTCATCGATGCTGTCTACGAGCAGCATTTTGAGCATCTGGGCGATGAGTTTGGCAAGACGATCCTGGGCTTTTTCTCCGATGAGCCCGGATTTGCCAACGAGAAGGGCACCACGGGCCCCGATGGCATCTCGGACACGCTCATCGGCAAGGCCACCGCGCCCCTACCCTGGTCGGCCGAGCTTGAGCGTCGCCTACGCGCGGCACTGGGCGAGCGCTACCTGGCCGAGCTCCCGCACCTGTGGGACCGCGAGCCGGCCGGCGCGCACGTACGCCACGTCTATATGGACATCGCGAGCACCCTCTATAAGGAGTGCTTCTGCGACCAGCTCGGAGACTGGTGCCGCGCGCGCGGCGTGCAGTACATCGGCCACGTTATCGAGGACAAGGACTGCCACGCGCGCCTGGGCGTGGGCGCCGGGCACTACTTCCGCGCCGTGGGCGGTCAGGACATGGCGGGCGTCGACATCGTGATCAACCAGCTGGTACCCGGCATGGACCGCGGCCTTCACAGCTACGGACGCGGCGTGTGGGACCTCGAGTTCTATAACTACGTGCTGCCCAAGCTGGGCTCCTCGGCAGCACACCTCGATCCCAAAAAGCAGGGGCGCTGCATGGCCGAGGTCTTTGGCGCATTTGGATGGCACGAAGGCCTACGCGAGATGAAGTGGATCGCCGATCATTTTTTGGTGCGCGGCGTCAATTGGTTTGTGCCGCATGCCTTTAGCATGGCCGCCTTCCCCGACTGGGACTGCCCGCCGCATTTCTATGCGCATAGCCAAAACCCCCAGTTTGCACACTTTGGGCAGCTCATGAGCTACATGAACCGTACGGCGAGCCTGCTGAGCGGCGGGCGCGCAACGACCCCGGTGGCGCTTCTCTACCATGCGGACGCCGAGTGGACAGGCGAGGCGAACTTTATGCAGCATGCCGCCTCCGAGCTTATGCGCGCGCAGGTCGACTTTGACATCGTGCCGGCAGAGGCATTTGAGGACGCAGGGCGCTATGCCGTTGAAATTGCCGCAGACGGTAGCGGCTTTGGCGTGAACGGCCAGGCATACCGCTGCCTGGTGATGCCCGGAGCCGAGTTTGTCGGCGGAGCCGTGCTCGACTTTGCCGCGCGCGCCGCAGCCGCAGGTGTTGCCGTGTACGCGCTGGATGAGTTGCCGAGCAAGCGCTACGACGGTGATATTGCAGCCCGCGAGGGCTTTGCCTCCGTGGATGCAGCCGCGGTCGCCGGCATCAAGCTCCTGGCAACCGCCGAGCTCGCAGGCACACTTGCCGACGCCGGTATGCAGACCGTGGTTTGTGCCGAGTCCCAGCCCTGGCTGCGCGCACTGCGCTACGAGCGGGCGGGCGAGACCTATCTGATGCTCGTCAACGAGCATCCCAAGCAGGGTATCTCCACTCAGATTGCGCTTGCCGACGGCATACCCGTTGCAGGCGCGCGCCTCGACCTGCTCAACGGCACCGATCCCGCCGCCTTTGACGGCACGCTCGAGCTGGCTCCCTACGAGAGCTGCATCGTGGTCCTTGGGGCTACAGGTTCCGCCGGCGCGGCAACTGCTGGAGACGAAGCCACATGCGTCGACGGGCCCTGGACGGTTGCCTTCTCTACCCCTGGCACCGATGCCTTTGGCGAGTCTGTTGAGCTTGCAGACCTGCACGACCTTTCCTCGGCCGAGTTCCCCGGCAAGGCCGGCACGTTCCGCCACCAGGCCTCCTTTGTCCTGGGCGAAGCGGCCAGCCGCGCTGTCATCGACCTTGGGGAGGTCTTTGAGACCGCAACCGTCACCCTCGACGGCAAATCCCTCGGCACACGCATCTGTCCGCCTTACCGCTTTGAGGCCGGCGCGCTTTTGGCCGGTGAGCACGCGCTTACGGTTGACATCATCAACACCCTCGACCACGCCGTCCCCGACATGTTCGGCATGACCGAGCCCTCCGATCCCAGCGGCCTCTTGGGGCCCGTACGCGTGCTCGGATAGCAGCCCGAGCGCAAACAACTCGGGCAGGGCACGCCCTATGTTGAGCCCGCGCAGCGTCGAGCGGTCCGTCGTTCATAGACCGGCGGACCAAAACTCCCGGCCAAGCCGAACGTTTTATTTATCGCTATGATTGGTTTATCGCGACGCAAACGCATAGGAGCCATATGGATATCAGGCGGAAGATCACGCAGGGCAAAAGCCTCACCCCCACCGAGCAACAACTTGGGCGAACGGCCCTCGCCATGGGCGAGGATGTGCGCGGGCTTTCCATTAAGGAATTTGCCGCGCGCGCCAACGTTTCGGTCGCGAGCGTTCACCGCTTTTGCAAAAAGCTCGGCCTCGAGGGCTTCAAAGACCTCAAGGTCGAGCTCATCCGCCAGGCGACCGAGGCGGGCAACCGGCGCGACGTGGACATCAACTTTCCCTTCGATGCCACCTCCACCCCTGCGCAGGTGATGGAGCGCATGGAGGGGCTCTACCAGACCACCTTGGCCGAAACGCAGGAGCTGCTCGACCCTGCACAGCTCGACCACGCCGCCAAGCTCATCATGCGCGCCGGCACCGTGGACATCTACACGGGCTCGCATAACCTGTATCCAGCGGGAATGTTCCGCGATCGCCTGCTTTCCGCCGGCAAAAGCGCGACGTGCCACGACAGCGTCGAGGCGCAGGTGCGCACGGCACTCGCCTCGGGTCCCGACCATGTGGCAATCATCATCTCCTACAGCGGCCTTGCCCCCAACCTCAAGGAGATCTTGCCGATCCTTAGCAGTCGACATGTCCCGGTCATCGTCATCGGCACGCCGTACTGTGCCCGCATTCACCCCGGCTTTGCCGCCTATCTCACGGTAAGCGACCACGAGAGCATGACGCACCGCATCACGCAGTTCGCCAGCCATATCGCCGTGCAATACGTACTCGATTCGCTCTATAGCAGCTACTTTGCCAAAGATTACGCCCGCTGCTCCGAGTTCTTAGAGCGCTCGTTCCCCTACACCCGCCTCCCCGGACTCAAGTAACAACGAGCGAGGATTATTGGACACTCAAATAACGAGCGTGGATAATCTCCCACTTTGAGCCCGCACACAGGCCAAACCCGGGAGATTATCCACGCTCATTTTGGGTCCCCTGGGAACGCATGAGGAGGGCGGAAGACAGCCGTTATTTGCGAGGCGTCAGCGACGTAAAGAGTCCGTGTTGGTTGCAGTAAAGATATATCCTGCCGCGCCCGGTAATATGGAAGCGCGGCTGCACCGATTGCTCTGGATAGAGCTTCTTAAAGCAGATGCCGTCCATAGTCGCATATGCCACAAAGCTAATGTAGTGATCCTTGGTCATGGGATGATCGAGCGTGACGTACCAATCGTCCTCGATGCACTCGATGGAAAAGGCGTGGTCCGCGTCCGGCTCTTCGGCCTCCTGGGGAAACATCGTGGAGCCACAGCAGCTAAAGCTGCCTTCTCCGAGCGCGTGCACAACGTTTCCGCAGATAGGGCAAACGTAAAAGACGCCTTTGAGCATATTGCCTGCACGGTTGGCGTTGGCCCGAATGTCACCAGCCAAAAGCTCGGCCACGCTTATGCCGAGTCTCTGGGCCAAAGGCTCAACGAGGGAAATGTCGGGAAGGCCGCGGCCGGATTCCCACTTGCTGACGGCTTTATCGGTCACGCCAAGGCTTTCCGCCAGGGCGCGCTGGGTGAGGCCGCGCTCTTCGCGCAGCTGCTTGATGGCATGCGCTGCCAAAAAAGTATGGGAGGCATTGGTTTGCCGTGTCTGGTTCATGGGCTGTCCAATCAAATTGAAGAAATGGAGTGAACCGGTTCGACAGTCAGTATCCATTTGAAGGCCAGGCTCGACAACCTACGCTGCGTAGACATGCGCCAATCGAACGAGCGCGGATTTTTGGACGCTCATCCTGAGTAGTCATTTAAGAACGCCCCAATGACTACTCATTTATGTCTGTCCCCAATGACTACCAAGGCAACGCCGATGTTTTGGCAACGACAGCGAAAACCCGCCAGAGCGAGCAAGGTGCCTTGAAACGAGGCGGCATTGACCTTCTGGTCATGCCGCCGAAGTTGAAAGGCAGATTGCCGCTCTGGCGGGTTTGCAGCGTCGAGCCGTTACGCGGGTTGGTAAACCCGCGTAACTACTCCCGAGCTCCGTACTGCTCGTAGTAGGCGTCGATAGCGGTCTTGAGCTCGTCGTCGATGACGACTTTGCCGTCGATCTCGTGGTTGTAGAGGGTCTCGACGACCTCGGCCATGGAGACGATGCTCGCGACGGGGAAACCGTACTTGGCCTCGATCTCCTTCTGCGCGGTGGTCACGCCACCCTTGCCGACCTCCATGCGGTTGAGGGACACGATGAGGCCCTTGATCTCGACATCGGCAGCAGCCTTGACCTTGGGATAGGTCTCGTCGATGGACTTACCGCTGGTAGTGACGTCCTCGACCATGACCACGCGGTCGCCGTCCTGGGGCTCGTAGCCCAGCAGGTTGCCCTTGTCGGCGCCGTGGTCCTTGGCCTCCTTGCGATCGCAGCAGTACTTGACCTCCTTGCCGTACAGCTCGTGGTAGGCAATTGCGGTCACGACGGCCAGCGGAATACCCTTGTAGGCCGGTCCAAACAGCACGTCAAAGTCGTCGCCAAAGTTATCGTGGATGGCCTGGGCGTAATACTCGCCCAGCTTCTTGAGCTGATAGCCCGTCACATAGGCGCCGGCGTTCATAAAGAACGGGGACTGACGGCCGCTCTTGAGCGTAAAGCTGCCGAATTTAAGAACGTCGGACTCAACCATGAACTTGATGAACTCTTGCTTGTAAGCCTCCATGCGGGCTCCTCTCGTAATCGCGTACGTGCCTTCCAGTTTAGCGCAGGCAGGGCGCGTTGCGGGCGCGCTTTGGGGCCTCGGCATTCTGTAAAGGCTTTGTCAGAGGCAATGGTTTTCCAAACATTGGGGTTGACACGGCAAACCCCCTCATCAAGAATACGGGCGGATTGTAACGGGTACGGGATACCCAAAGCGCGCCGCGCCCGGCCTTAAGGAGGTGTGCCATGGAAGGCAGTCATAGTCGAAAAACCTGCATGTCGCCCTCGGCACGCCGCGAGGATTCCGCGCACGCATAAGCGCCAACAGCCGATCGTCAAAACCACCACAAAGGCGCCTGTCCCTTTGTGGTGGTTCGAAAGCATGACGTGAGCGACATCTAGGTTTTTTGAAGCACATACGACACGTACGCTAACTCCCTTCAACAAGGAGGACCCTATGCTGATGCTCAAAACCGCCACGGTACTCGAAGCCATCTCCAAGCGCCGCCGCACGGCGCGCCCCGCCGCTCACGCCGGCATGCCCAAGAACACCATATTCGCCGCTACCCATAGCGCCGAGGACGCCCTCGTGCTGCTCGACGCCACGGCAAACGGCCTCACCGCCGAGCACGCCGCCGAGCGCCTGGACGCCGCCGGCCCCAACACCATCGAGGCGCCGACCAAGACGCTCGCCCGCCGCATCGCCGACGCGTTCATCGATCCCTTCGCCGGCATCCTCGCCGCGCTCGCGCTGGTCTCGCTCTACATCGATGTACTCGCCGTGCCCGAGCCGCAGCGCGACCCCTCCACGGTCATCGTCATCGGCATCATGCTGCTGGTATCGGGCGGCATGAAGTTTATCCAGGAAGCCCGTAGCGGCAATGCGGCAGAGGCCCTCAAGGACCTGGTCTCCAACACTTGCACCGCCCTGCGCGACGGCGAGCGCATCGAGATCCCCTTCGACGAGCTCGTCCCCGGCGATGTGATCCGCCTCTCTGCCGGCGATATGGTGCCGGCCGATGCCCGCATCATCACCGCGCGCGACCTGTTTGTGATCGAGTCCGCACTCACCGGCGAGAGCGAGGCCGTCGAGAAGACCGCTGCCATCACCGTCGTCGAGGGTGCCGACGGCTCCGCGCTACCACTCTCTGCCTGCAAGAACATCGTCTTTACCGGTACCTCCGTGCAAAACGGCACCGCCATGGCGCTTGTCGTTGCCACCGGCTCGGACACCTACCTGGGCGGCATCGCCAAGATGCTCAACGGGCGCGGCGAGAAGAGCGCGTTTGACCGCGGCGTCTCGAGCGTCTCCATGCTGCTCGTACGCCTTATGCTCGTTATGGCGCCGGCCGTCTTTGCCATCAACGCCGCCACCAAGGGCAACGTCATCGACGCGCTGCTGTTCGCCACGAGCGTGGCCGTGGGTATCACGCCGCAGATGCTCCCCGTCATCGTGACCGCGAGCCTGTCGCAGGGCGCCAAGGATCTCGCCCGTCGCCAGGTTATCGTCAAGGAGCTGCCGGCGATCCAAAACCTCGGCGCGATGGACGTCCTGTGCTGCGACAAGACCGGCACCCTCACCGAGGACCGCATCGTGCTCGAGCGCTACCTCAACACCGACGGCAACGAGGACGCACGCGTGCTGCGCCATGCGTTTTTGAACAGCTTCTTCCAGACCGGCCTCAAAAACCTTATCGACCTGGCCGTAATCGACCGTGCCGACGTGACGCCCTCGACCGTCGTGCCCGATTCCATGCTGAGCCAGAGCCTGCGCGACCGCTATACCAAGGTCGACGAAGTGCCCTTCGATTTCTCGCGCCGTCGCCTGAGCGTGGTCGTCGCCGATGCCCAGGGCAAAACCCAGATGGTCACCAAGGGGGCTGCCGAGGAAATGCTCGAGATCTGCTCCTTTGTCGAGGTCGACGGCGCCGCCCAGCCGTTCACCGAAGATAAGCTCGCCCAGATTCGCAAGCAGGTCGCCGGGCTCAACGCCGAGGGCCTGCGCGTGATTGCTGTGGCGCAGAAAACCAATCCGCGCTGCGTGGGCGAGTTTGGCATCGCCGACGAATGCGACATGGTGTTGATGGGCTTTTTGGCCTTCCTCGATCCGCCCAAGGCGAGTGCCGCGGGCGCCGTCGCCACGCTCGAGGCCAAGGGTGTGGCGGTCAAGGTCCTGACCGGCGACAACGACCGCGTTGCCGCCACCGTCTGCGAACAGATCGGTATCGACGCGAGCAACGTCTTGCTCGGCTCCGAGATCGATGCGCTCGACGATGCCGAGCTTGCCGAGCGCGCCGAGCACACGCACCTCTTTGCCAAGCTCTCGCCGCTGCAGAAGGCGCGTCTGGTGCGCGTCATGCGCGAGCTGCTCGGCCACACCGTGGGCTTTATGGGCGATGGCATCAACGACGCCGCCGCCATGCGTGCGAGCGATTGCGGCATCTCGGTCGATTCGGCCGTCGACATTGCCAAGGAATCTGCCGATATCATCTTGCTCCAGAAGGACCTAGACGTGCTCGAGCGCGGCATCATCGAAGGCCGCCGCACCTACGGCAACCTACTCAAGTACCTCAAGACCACGGTGAGCTCCAACTTTGGCAACGTGCTATCCGTGACCGTCGCGAGCCTGTTCTTGCCGTTCTTGCCCATGAGCGCTCTGCAGCTGGTGCTGCTGTCGCTGGTCTACGAGATCGTGTGCATCGCGCTGCCGTGGGACACCGTCGATGACGCCTGGACTGCCCGCCCGCGCGCTTGGGACGCTGCGTCCATCAAGGGCTTTATGCTCGAGCTGGGCCCCGTGAGCTCACTGTTTGATATCGCGACTTTCGCCGCGCTCTTCTTTGTGGTGTGCCCCGCCGCCGTGGGCGCGAGCTGGGCCGAGCTTGCCGCCGCGGGCAACGTCACGGGCATGGAGGCCTTTGCGGCGCTCTTCCAGAGCGGCTGGTTCGTTGAGTCCATGTGGTCGCAGACGCTCGTGATCCATATGCTGCGCTCCCCGTGCCTGCCGAGCCCGCGCGACCACGCCGCGCCCGCGCTGTGCGTCCTCACCGTGCTGGGCCTGGCGCTCGTCACCTGGCTGCCGGCAAGCCCCATCGCCGATGCGCTGGGTCTCATGCCGCTGCCGCCAATCTTCTTCGCGCTGCTCATCGGCATTGTCGCCGCCTACATCGCGCTCACCCAGCTGGCCAAGCGCCGCTACATCGCCCGCCACGGCGAGCTGCTTTAGCACGGTGAGCCGCCACAGTAGACAGCCCAAGGGCAAAACCACCACAAAGGCGCCTGTCCCCTTTGTGGTGGTTTTGGTGCGCTACGAGGCATTGGTCAGGCGGCTCCAGAGTTCGTCAATATCGATTTGGTCGCCGCCGCTCAGATAACCGGTGTGAATAAAAGACTCACTATAGATATAGACGTCATGCGCGCTGTCGCCATCATCTTCGGTGTCGTAGGCCGAAATCACGTAACGGCTGCCGTCGAGCGCCTTGACCAGCCAATACACGGAATCGTCGATTGTGCACTTCTCCTGCACTATCGCCGCATCGCCGATTGCGCCGGTGAGCGCACGATTGCCCGTCGTATAGCCGCCCACCGAGAGCAAAATCGCCACGCTATCGTCTCCGCCGCCCGGCTCAAGTTCCTCGTACTCGGACTCCGAAAGCGGTATCGCGCTGTTCGCAAGTTCGTCCACGTCATCCGAAATCTTAGAAAAGGTAAAGGCGAAAAGTCCCGCGTCATCGGCGGCACCGTAGCCCACGCTCTCGCCTTGCCACTCATAGTTTTGATGCTTGAGCAGGCGCACCAGGTCGGCGCCGTCCAAGTTGATCGCAGCATAGACCGTCACGTTGGCGTTGTCGTCTACACAGGCGGCGTCCGCCGTGGTCGCCTTCTTGGCACCGCCCGCGCCGCCCAATCCGCCCGAGCAGCCAGCCAGCGCACAAGCCAGCGCACCCGCGCCTGCCACAAAGGCCGCACGGTTCATCGTCACTTCATTCATCATGTTCGTTCCTCGCTATGGTATTGGCCACGTCGCACCTAGCCGAGCGCGCGTCCAGTCTTTTCCTGCCAAAATTCGTCTATCGTCGGAGCGCCACCGCCCTGGGTAAACGTACCGGTCTTGATAGCCTCCTCGGTAATGAGATCCAAGCGGTAGTCACCGTTTTCCATCGGACTCGCCATGGCAACGTGCCGCGCCATGTTGGAACCGTATACGCACGCGATCCATGAGCCCGAAGTAATCTGCGCCCGGTCCTCGACCGGCACGGAAAAGCCCGCGATAACATCCTCGCAGCTCGAATAGCCCGAAAGTTGCAGCGTGAACATCACGGTGCTTCCGGTGCCGCCCTTGTCGAGCTTTCCGATTTCGTCCTCGCCGAGCCATTCGGTCGCGCCGTCCTTGCTGATATTGCAGACGCTGAGCACGTGTCCCGCCTCGTCCTCGTACATCTCGAGCGCGTCTTGCCAGGCATAGCCCTGCTGCGAGGCAAACTCCTGCAACTGCCAGCCCTTAAGCTCGAGGAGCGCCGCGATGCTGATGTTGCGGTGCGCATCCCAGCAATCATCCGACCACGTATCGAACGCATCCGCCGAGCCGCTGTCCGCGTCGCCGGAATCGCCCGACGTCGCACCCGCATCCATCTTGTCCTTTACCGGGCGGTCGTCGTTAAAACCCGTCGCATCCTGCGTCCGCTGTCCGCCGCACCCCACAAGCGTCAGCAGCGCCGTTCCCGCCGCCGCGACAAATGCCGTGCGCGAAAGTACCGTCTCCCTCATCATTGTTCCTTTCCCGTTCTTTATCACCATGCCGAGAAACACATCCGGCATCGATTCACACATAACCCGCCTCACGCTATTGACGAGGCAGCTCCGTCCAGCCAAAACCGGGTTCAAAACCATCGCGTGTACCGATCACATCGCCCGAACCGTTGACCCAGGCCTGGTCGGCCATCACCGAGACCTCGACATCGGTGCCGTCGGGTCTGGCGTAATGGTTGACCCCGCGAATGGCATCGGAATACGAGGCGGCGCCCGTCCCCACGCCCGCGCTGGAAAAATTGGCGGCGCTGGCAGCCATATTCGCGGCGTGCTGACGGTCGCTGCGATCGAACCACGCCTGCTGGTAGCTGTCGAACGCCGCCTGTTGCGAGGCATGCATCTGTTGCCAGGCTGCAAACTGCTGTTGCTGCTGGGCAATGTTCATCTGCGTGCGTTGGCGCTGCTCAAGCACCATCTGTTGCTTTTGAGCTGACGCCTCGCGTGCAATCGCCGGATTGAGCCGCAGAGTCGACGCCATTGATGCAAGCGCCGTGGAGGCCGCCTCGTCCAGGCGACCTTCTGGCGCAACCAAACAGAAGCTGTCCCTGATACGCCACTGCAGCAGGTCGGCCGCACCCAGCTCGAACGACGCTCCGTCCGGGCAACCGCCTCGACCCGTGGGCTGTTCTTGCGCGACGCCCTGTCCCGCCGCTGCCGCCGCCTTGCGCTCGCGCAGGCGCTTGCCCAAAACACCGCCGATCAGCCCACTCGAAAGGCTCGCGCCCAGCAGCGCCTCGGCCCCAGCGGCAACACCTTTGCCCATAGAACCCGCGACGCCTCCGATTGAAAACATATAGCCCTCGACTTTGGCCGCCACCGCGAGCTCGGTGGGCACCGGAGCGCCCGTGAGCCGATATCGACGCATGCGGCACTCATAGACCACATCACTCGGTTCCATCGAAAAGCCCTGGATTGCAAAGTCGTTTGCCGCCTCGCGCTTTACGCGGGCACGCTCGCGCTCGATATCGACCGCCGCGCTCGATGGGTACGGTTGCTCGGCAACAACCTCTGCCCGCGCGCCCAGCCGTGCTGCACAGGCCTGAGCCAGCTCGTCGCAAGCTGCCTCCACGTGCACAAACACCTTGCGTTCGGTTTGCGTGGGGATACGCTTGGCAACGGCGCCCGCATCCACGTAGCAGAGCTCGGAGCGGTACATAATCCGCTCACCCATCGGACCCGCCGCCGTCACGCCAACCGAAATCGGGCAGTCGAAACTGCCGCTGCGCTCAAGATGCGCTTCTTCGATATGCCAGCCCCGCGGCAGCACCACCTGCGCGAGTGCCTGGCCGCCAGAGGTATCGCATGCGGCATGAAGCTCAAGGTCACCGATGTGAGGCGCATCCGTCGTGGCTGCGTCACGAGACGACGCGACGCCGGCAGTCTCCACCGGCGCATCGGCCGGCGCGTCCACACTCGGGTCGCCGCCTTCGTCCGCATCGTCATCGGCAGTCGCCCCATCTGTAGCCCCCACGGCGCCCGAGTAGCCCACAACGCCCTCAAGTCGGACGCCGCACCCCGGGCAAAATCGCACCGGCACGCCGGCGACCCGAGGCAGCTGCGCCCCGCACGCCGGGCAGAATCTCAAGTCACTCATCCCGTACATCCCTAATTTCGTTAGCTGTTTTTGATTGCGGCAAGCTGCCGCCATAACTCATCGGCACCGTTAAGTCGATACGCCGTCTTATCGAGCACGATGTTTTTGCCCTCAAGTTCTACCGATTGCTCCGAGCCATCCGTATAGACAAAGACGAGCGTTCGGCCGGCATCGCTCGTCCGCTCATCCACCGCATCCCCCACGGTGCAGCCATCGAGCGCGGCAAAAGTCGATGCGACCAGTTCGGCATCGTCGGTCTCATAGGCCGTCCGCGCCTCCCCGTCCTCGATAAGCTTGACCGCCACCGGAACGGCAGCGCAATCGTTGAGCGACACTTGCGCGGCAGTCTTTCCCTGAGCGCCATGGTCGCCGGCAACGTAAACTCGCATGAGTGTCACCGCCGCGGCAAAGGCCACCACGGCGATAAGCGCGCCCGCAATTTTATTAGACGCGCAACCCCGAGACGCCATAGGTGCACCCCCTCCGTTCTGCTCTGCTCAGCATCACATTCATATGCCTTTGAGCACCAAAACGGCAGGTGACAAATGTCTCATATTCATATTTTTGCAGGTAAAAAACCACCACAAAGGTGCCTGTCCCCTTTGTGGTGGTTAGCTAGTCTTGGGGTGTCCAGGACCAGAAGAAGTTGATGAGGGCTACGCGCGAGGAGGCACCTGTCTTTTTGTTAATCGAAGCGATGTGGCGATAGAGCGTGGAGCGCGAAAGGAAGAGTGCCGCCGCCACGTCCTGCACGCTGTCGTCCGAAACGACCAGCGCCTCCAGAACATCGCGCTCGCGCTTGGTGAGCCCAAAGGCGGCAACGAAGCCATCGAGCCGATCGTCAAACGAAAGTTCCGGCGCCTCCAGGGGCGCCGTGTCGGCCTGGCCGGGCTCACAGCTCACGCCAAGATCGTCGGTGGCAAGCGCCAGCCCGCCGTGCGTCGCCTCGCCCTCACCGTCTTGTCTAAACTGCCCTAACAGCGAAATCGCGATGCCGACAAACAGCACGAGCACGACGCTCACTGCCGCCAGCACGTTTTGACTCGAGATAATCGCCACCGCCGGAGCCGTCACGAGTATCGAGCAAACGTTGTTGATAACACGGCCCATGCACGGCCACAGATACGCCCAGCGGGCATACATCGAAATCGCGGCGAACTTCGCGGTGAAGAACACCACGAAAAAGCCCGTGCCAAGGTAAAAGATAATCGTGGCGGCAAGCGTGTTGCCACCGTTGCCATCGGTGATAAGCACAAAGAACGAGAGCGTGGACAGCATGGCGGCGCACGTCATGATGATATTCATATACGAACGCCCACGCAGGTCATACAGGACGCCGGCGGCAAGGGCGCTCACAACCAGCAGCAAGCGCGGCCAGTCGCCCAGATCGATAGCGCCAGCGGCATGCGAGGTCGTAAGGCCGGCATTGAGGGCCGCGAACACGCCGGTGAGGCAAGCGGTCGCCACCGTCAGACGCACCACGGCGCCCTGAAAGGCCACCTTTGCCTCGGGGTCATCGTGCCACCTGGCGCCACGCTCCGACGCATCGACCGATAGCTCGGCAATCCCGACCTCGAACTCGGGCGCAGGCTCATCACGCAATTTAGCGCGGCGGGCACCGTGAAGCAGCCCCACCAGCGCGATCGCACAGGCAATGAGAACAGACTGCTGGGGAATGCCCGCAGGCATCACCATATGGTTGAGCACCTGCACCAAAATGCCCGCAGCATAGGAAACCGCCACGGCGCGCGCCAGGCAGGGCGTCTGCGCAAAACGCCGCGCAAGATTGGCATGGGCGGTCGATCCGCAATAGCCCAGGGCGCAGCACGCCACCAGGCCGCCGGCAATTACTACCTCAAACCGCACTGC
The DNA here is from genome assembly GCA_958453935.1 of uncultured Collinsella sp. GTDB lineage: Bacteria > Actinomycetota > Coriobacteriia > Coriobacteriales > Coriobacteriaceae > Collinsella. The sequence continues at coordinate 15,515 of CAUDZT010000021.1, forward strand.
CATAATCATCAGCAGCAACGCCGATACCAACAGCACGCCCGTAATATCGCTCGTCGCATCGATCGTCTGGGGACAGCGATAGTACAGAAATGGGCGCACGAAAAAGCCAATCACGCTCGCGCCGACAACGATGCTCTCGTAGATGACGACCTCACTCGATGGCACGAACTCGGCCATGCGCGCATCAAAGAAATACTCGCACGCCAAAAACGTGAAGAAGAACAGCGCTAGGCACAGAATCTCCCGCATGCCCCGGCGCAAATATGCGGTTGTGTCTCCCAGGTCCCTCATGGTAACCCCCACCCGCTTTGTTGTCCGGAACACCATTTTAATAAAGAACCAATCTCAATATCGAAGCCAAGTTCGAAATGTTGCAAATTCGACCCCAGCCGTCCGCATGACGCCGCGGTTTTGAGCCGCATGACCCAGAAGGGGCGCGCGCAAGCTCCAACTCGGCAAGGAGTATCCCCCAACTGCCACTCATTTAAGTACGTCCCCAATGAGTACCCAATGAGTAAACAAAGGGTGCGACGGAATGGCTCCCCTTGGCAGCTTAAAGCCGTCATGCAGGAACCATTCCGTCGCAGCCTAATGAAAGGGACTGGGTTGTAAATGTTGGAGAAGAGCCGTTAGCGCCCGGGGGCCAGGATCACCAGAGCGTCGTGCTCAAAGGGATGCTGAGCCACGCGCACGGTGCCGTCACCGTTATCGCGGACGGGCAGCTTGGCGATGCGCTTGTCCTCCATGTCGAGGACCGTCGCCGTCCAGCCGCGCGCGCCGTCGAGCTTAAACTTGAGCGCCGTGGTGCGCGGCAGGTACGTGACGACGCGATCGCCAACGCGCGCCACACGAATGGCCTCGCGCGCGTCATCGAGCAGCTCCTGCGCCGGAACCACGGCAAGCGCGTCGTCGGCAGCCGTGGCACCCAGGCCGGCAAGCACATGCTCAATCGCGCCAAAGTCCCACACGCCCGCAAACTGCAGGCACTCTTGCCAGCGGAACGGCATGTCGAAGCCCTCGCCCAGCACCGAGCCTTGGCTGCGCGATGTCTGCCAGTTCCAAACGCCGTGTGCGCCGTAAGTTACGCCGGCACTGGCGCCGGCAAGAATCGACGACCATACGCTCGCGCGGCAATCCTGCGCGGTGAAGCGCCAGTACACATTGCGCGACGCACCCATCTGCTCGTAACAAGGCTCAGAGTTGACCATCGGCTTTTTAGGGTAGTTGGCGATAAAGTCCTGCGGCAGACGCCATGCCTCGGGCTGGCCCTCGTAGTTGTGGCCGGGCTGGAACATATAAAAGTCCAGACGGTCCAGATACTGCGCCGGAATGGTGCGATTGGCGCGGTTGATATGCATGGTGCGCAGCGCCTCGGGCGCGCGCTTGACGACCTCGTCGAGCGCGTCCTCGTAATAGGCGATCGCCTCGTCGCCGGCAAAGTCGGTATCGCCCGTCACCACGTAGACGGGGTTGAACTCGCCCAGGTTCTCGACGACGCGGGCAACGTGGGCACGGACCTCCTCACGCGGCATAACCTCGGCGCCGCAACGCTCGGCGATCTTGGCGCCCCAGGTACCGGGCACGTAATTGCACCACATGAGCACGAGCGCCGGACGAATGCCGTGCTCGACGGCAGCACGGCACATGGCGGCGGCGCGGTCCCAATACGCCTGGTTGGGGCAGGACCAATCAAAGTGCACGCCATCCTCGCTGGCATAGGGCCAAATGCCCAGGTCGGGACAGCAGCGATCCCACTGCGGCAACGTGTTGATCTGCAGCACGTTCATGCCCTGCTCGGCACGGCGGGTCAGGTAGTAATCCCAGTCGTTCTCGGCGATGCTCGTAAATGCGCTCCAGCACGTATCGGCAAACCAGAAGAACGGTTTGCCCTCGCACAAAAAGCCGTCCTGGCGACCGTTGGCGGTCAGCTTTCCCAAACTCATCTGCATGTCCTTTCGTTTGATAAAGGATTTGCGAACCGCCGGGGGCTTTCGCGATAACCCCGCGCGAAAGCCCCCGGCGCTTGGCAAACCCTCGCGGGCGAATCTCACCCGCCTCCATCAGTCTACCTTGCAAGAAGGGCCCCGCCGGGCTTACGCCTGACGGGGCCCTGTCGTGTAGGTGAGGTCTTATGCGACCGAACGGTTTGGCCTTAGGCCTCCATCTCGGCGAGCTCCTCCTTGGAGAAGCCGCAGGCAAAGACGACGGCAGCGGCGATGACAAAGGAGATTGCCATACCAACGATAGCCCAGACGGTGTTCATCTGGCCACCCTGCAGGTAGTTGGTGAAGACCAGGAAGTTGGAGGCACCGCCTGCGAGGTAATAGGTGACGCCCATGAGGCCCGAGAACACAGCGCCGATGGCACCGCCGATGAACATGCCGAGCATGGTGCGGCGGAAACGCATGAGGATACCGAAGAGCGCGGGCTCGGTGACGCCGCCGGCGATGGCGGAGATGACGTAGCCCAGGGCAAGGGACTTCTCATCGGCGTTCTTCATCTTGAGGAAGGCACCGAAGGCGCAGCCCCAGACAGCGGCCATAGCGCAGTTGGTGGAAACGAAGACGAAGGGATCGTAGCCAGCAGCGATGATCTGCACCTGAGCGAGCAGGATAACGGGCATGTGCATACCGCAGACCACGAAGAGCTGCCAGAAGGCGCCGAGGATGGCCATCACGATCAGGATACCGATGCCGCCAAGGTCAGCAAGGCCGAAGAGGGCGTTGGCGATCAGCGTACCGATCTCGTTGCCGATCGGAGCGAGGACGATGAAGGCAATGGGGATCGTGACGATCATGGTGCAGAACGGCGTGAAGACCGTGGACAGCACGTCGGGCATAACCTTCTTAAAGAACTTCTCGATGAAGTACAGGACGGGCACCGAAAGGATGATCGGCAGGACGGACTGCTGGTAGTTGGCAGCGGCGATCTGGATGCCGTAGACGGAGATGATTCCGCCGCCCTCCTGGGTGGCGACGCTCACCACGGACGGGGCCATAAGGGCACCGCCGAGAAGCATGCCGAGAACGGGGCTGGCGCCGAGCTTCTTAGCAGCGGCATAGCCCAGGTAAATGGGGATAAAGGTAAACGTGGCCTCGTACAGGGTGGTGTAGAGGAACGTGTAGGTCGGATCGGTATCGGAGAGAACGCCGAGCATGGTGGGGCCGAGGACGGCCGCGATGGTACGGAACAGACCGCCGGCCATGAGCAGCGGGATGAGCTGGGTCATGGAGCCCGACAGATAGTCGAGGATGATATTGGGCAGGTTCTTGAGCTCGAACTTCTCCTTGGGAGCATCGAGGTTCTCGTTGACGGCCTCACCCTGCTTGACGCCGGAGATGGCGACGAACTCGGCGAGCACCTTGGGCACGTTCTGGCCGATGATGACCTGGAGCTGGCTGCCGGCGAACTGGCATCCCAGAACACCCTTGACCTTCTTGATCTTCTCCACGTCGGCCTTGTTGTTGTCCTTGAGCGTCAGACGCAGGCGCGTCATGCAGTTGGTGGCGACGGAAACATTCTCCGCACCGCCCACGAGCTCGAGGACATCGGTGGCAATCTGCTTGTTATCTACTGCCATGGGACCCCTCCCCATATCTTCGTGTGCCAGCCCCCTTGGGCTTAGGCACGCCTTTGGCCCGGCGACTATAACCCCTTACGGTTGCCGGACCCTTGGATACGCTTTTGTAAACAAGGTGTTTACTGAACGTTTACGGGCTTTAGTTTACACGGAGCGCCGAATTTATGGCAATTTTGCCGTCTACAGTCCGGTGAACGGTAGGTAATCGGGGGTGAACGTATTTGAATGGCGGGAAATGGTCTCTTTGACCCTCTATTGATATATAGCCATTTACGTGGGATTTTATTTTGATGAACACCTCACTGATCTGTTAACTCATCAACAGAATCCCTGCTAGAAGCTAGTAAACATATGTTTAGTAGCTCACGACGTGTTCAATTTTGCCGTTTACCGAGTTCATCTGGTTATTCTTCAATTCTAGATTACACTAAACATGTTTAGTTTGTATTGCCGCAGATGCCAGGCATTCGCGGCGTAAGGGAGGCAGCTCATGGAGCTCAAATTGTGTACCTACGCAACCGTCACCACCTTGGGCGACTTTGGCCCCTGGATCAGCAAGGTCGTACTCGACCTGCCCTGCACCGTGCGCGCCAACGACATCGACGCGAACACCTTCCATATATATGTAGAGCGTCACGAGCGCTCGGGCGAGGTTCTGATGCGCAAGGAGCGCGGCGCCGACCATGCCGCGCCCTCCGTGGGTTACATCGACATTCTCGCCGCATATCCGTGCGACGAGAACGGACGTAAGCTCGCCGTGGGCACCCATGTGGCGCTCGAGGTCGCCGAGCAGCGCCTGACCAAGACCATCGAAGGCGGCGTCATGGGCTCGCGCATGCTCGATGACCAGCTGCGCATCACGCAGCTCACAGCTCTTCCCGGCAACGACGGCGACGATCCCACCTGCGGCCTGGTCTTCGACACCTGCCGTGGCGATATCTGCCCCGCGCTCAAAGGCTGGAGCAACGCCACGCAAAAGACCGCCGTCGACGGCATCGCGCTCGAATACGGCTTCTTTGAGCCCAGCTTTAAGGCCGAGGACTCGGCATGCTTCAACCCCTTTGCGCCCGAGGCCACGGCCGTGCCCCAAAAGGCACCGCTCGTGGTGTATCTGCACGGCGCCGGCGAGGGCAAGGGCGCCACGCAGGGCGAAGGCGCCACGCGCGCCCATATCGGCAACCGCGTGACGGCCATCAGCCAGGCGCAGATCCAGCGCTACTTTGGCGGCTTTGCCTGGGTGCTCGTACCGCAGTCGCCCACGTTTTGGATGGACAACGGCGTCGAGCAGCTTGGTCACTCCAACCAGAGCATCTACTCCCCCGTGCTCAAGGCACTTATCGATGAGTTTGTCGCCGAGCATGCCGACCGCATCGACACCGACCGCATCGTGGTCGCCGGTCTTTCCAACGGCGGCTTTATGACCCTGCGCCTGTGCGCCGACTACCCCGATTTCTTCGCCGCGGGCCTTCCCTGCTGCGCCCCGTGGTACAACGCCACGGACGAGGACGTGGCCGCGCTCGCCAAGACGCCGCTGTGGTTTACGCACTCCAAGGGCGACGAGCTCGTGTCACCGCAACAGACCGTGCTGCCGCTCACGGCGCGCCTGCGCGATGCCGGCGCCAACGTGCACCTCACCTACTTTAGCCATGTCGAGGACCTGACCGGCGTGTATCGCGAGGCCGACGGCTCGGCCAAGAAGACGTTCAACCACGGCGTGTGGATCCACCAGTTCAACGACCTGTGTTATCAAGACTTCGACGGGGGCAACGTACTCATCGACGGCGAGCCGGTGGGCTGCTGGGAGTGGTCGGCCAGGGTTTCGAGGTAGCCGTCCCATCGGGTGCCCCGCCCTTTAGTTTTGTGAACGTCCTCGCGCATGGGCCCGTTCATCCTGCTCCTTCGGAGCAACGGATAAACGGGTCCGCGCTGCGGAATGTTCACAAAACTAAAGGGCGGGGCACCCTGAGTTAACGTTGTTCGAAACGCTGGCCGGGCGCTTCCGGCGGGCCGCTGGGTCGGTGGCGATGTGAGCGTGGGTCCCGTCTTGCCTTGCGCGTAACTGGCTGAAAAAAAATCGTGGTTGGAGTTGTTCCTATGTCTCAGAACTTGACTCGGGTGATTGTCACCACTGATATGGAAGTCGATGATATGAACTCTCTGGTTCATTTGGCTCTGTATCTCAATGTGCTCGATGTGCAGGCTGTGGTGTACACGGCTTCGCAATATCACTTTCTTGGCGATGGTGTCCATACGCTGGGCGAGGTGAATCCGCATTGGCGGACCAAAGGCGTGCGCTCCTATACCTGGAACGTCGTTCCGCACGAGCCCGACCCCGAAGCTGGCTCGCTCATGGAGTACCGTCCATTCCCCGAGGGTTGGATCGAAAGCCTGTGGAGCAACGAGTATGCCCAGGCCTGGCCGCAGCTCAACGCCAACGCCGCTGCCGCCGGCGAGCCGTCCTTCCCCACGCCCGCTCAGATGATCGAGCGCACCTATATGGGCAACGCCGCCTTTGAGGGCGACGTGCGCGAGGAAACGCCCGGTTCGCGCGTCATCGCCGACGCCATCATGGATGATGACCCCCGCACGCTGTGGCTGCTCAGCTGGGGCGGTATGAACACTATCGTTCGCGCCCTCATGAGTATTGCCGAGCGCTATCGCGCCACGCCCGAGTGGCCCGCCGTGCAGCAGCAGGTCTATCAGAAGGTGCGCGTGATGGGCGTTGCCGATGGCGTGGGACAGGACAACTCGTGGCTCGACCATGGGCGTGAGCTCTTTCCCGAGCTCATCTTTTGGCGCGTGCCCTATATGTATGGCGGCTATGTCGACGCCAAGATGGCTCAGCCCGATACGCTGCCGTTGTTTCAGGCTCCTTGGCCCAAGCAGAACCTCACGCAGGGCAACGGCCACCTCATGGCACGCTATATGCTCTATGGCGATGGTAAGGTCTACGAAAACGAGCCCGAGCGCTTTCAGTTTGGCAAGCATGCCCGCCTGGATTGGGGCCTGGAAGGCATGCCCGCGGTACAGTTTGAGCGCGGCGACTTTATGGCCGAAGGCGACAGCATGACCTATATTCCGCTGCTTCCGTTTGGCCTGCGCGGTATCGACGACCGCGACTTCGATACGCTGCTCGGCCGCATGTTTCTTGATGGACGCCCCGATGCGAACGCGCCCACCGGTTTTGCCGCCCTCGGCACGCCCTCAGACGACAATCTCAGTCCCTACCTGCGTGCCTATCAGGAAGACTTTGCCGCCCGCGCGCAATGGTGCGCCCATGATCCGGCCATCTGCTCGCATCCGGCGCATGTTGTCGAGGTCACGGCCGACCGCAGCGCCGCAGCCGGCGAGCGCATCGACCTTGCGGCGACCATCGTCGACCCCGACGACAAGGGCTTCGATGCGCATTGGGATGTCGCCGTGGACCCGTCGAGCTATGCGGGCGCCCAAGACCTGTCGCTGTGGCAAGAATGCACAGTGGACACCACTTTCGTCGTGCCTGCCGACGCACGACCCGGCGATCGCTTCGTGCTCACCCTCACCGTGCAGACACGCGCCGAGCGCCCCTGCAGCCGCTACGCCCAAATCGCCGTAACCGTGGCATAGCAAGGGCGGCGCCCACATTCGGCAGCCGCCGCATTCGGCAAAGAGTGTCCCCAGGCGTCAAACGAGCGGGGATTTTTGGACACCCAAATGACGAGAGTGGATAATCTCCCACTTTGAGCCTGCACACAGGCCAAAAACGGGAGATTATCCACTCTCATTCTACGGGTACTCATTGGGGACGTACTTAAATGAGTAGTTTCACTCATTTAAGTACGTCCCCAATGAGTAGGAAAAATGGGCCATGTGTCCCAGTTGTGGAGACTCGTTGAGCCGTCTGGGTATCGTGAAAGGCTGCGCACTCCCCCATCATCAAAAGTGACACACGCTACCAGTTGATGGGAGGCAGCCATGGGCTTCTTTGACAAGATGTTCGAGAAGAAAGAGTGCGCGATTTGCGGTACCGAGCTGGGACTTCTAGGTAAGACAAAAATCAATGAAGGCTACCTGTGCAAAGAGTGCGCCGGCAAGCTCTCCCCCTACTTTCACGGCTATCGCTCCAGCACCGCGGACGATATCCGCGAGCAGCTCGCCTACCGCGAGGCCAATGCCGAGCGCCTGGCGTCGTTCAACCCCACGCGCACGCTTTCTGCCGGGCGCACCAACATCATGCTCGACGAGGACGCGGGCCTGCTGATCATTACCTCGCAGAGCCGCTGGCGCGACGCCAATCCCGACATCATCGAGTTCTCGCAGGTACTCGGCTGCGATATGGATATCGACGAGCATCGCACCGAAATCTATCGCGAGACCAAGGACGGCGAGCGCGAGAGCTACAACCCGCCGCGCTACGACCTGGATTACGACTTTAATCTGACCATCCACGTCAACACGCCGTACTTTACCGAGATCAACCTGCGCGTGAACGACTCCACCATCGATCAGCGCGGCTCCATCGAATACCGCGAGGCCAAGCGCCAGGCAACCGAGGTCCGCGACGCGCTGGTGCAGCTGCACCAGGAGACGCGCGACAGCGTCGTTGCCGCCAAGGCCCCCAAGACTGCGGTGACCTGCCCCTTCTGCGGTGCAACCACCATTCCCGATGCCAGTGGGCGCTGCGAATACTGCGGCGGCGCCATCGGCGCATAGCCTCCGGCACGGAAAGGACCGATCATGGCCTTCGAGAGCGTTAACTATCAGTGCCCTGCCTGCGGTGGCCCCCTGCATTTTGCCAGCGCCGAGCAAAAGCTCGTCTGCGACTACTGTGACTCACGCTTTGAAGTCGAAGAAGTCGAGGCCCTCTATCGCGAGCGCCAGGACAAGGCCGACGCCAAAGCCGATGCGGCAGCCGCAACGCCCAAGTCCGTCGCCGACGACGCGGTGCAGGAGCTCGCCCAAAACGCCGGCTACATCTGCTCGTCGTGCGGCGCCGAGCTCGTGTCCGACGGCACCGTCGCCGTCACCACCTGCCCGTACTGCGGCAACTCCGCCGTGGCGCCCGGCCAGCTCTCTGGCGACTTCTCGCCCGACCTGGTGATTCCGTTTAAGCTCGGGCGCGATGACGTCACGGGCGCACTCAAGGAACACTACAAGGGCAAGATCTTGCTGCCCAAGAGCTTTGTCACCGGCAACCACATCGACGAGGTCCAAGGTGTCTACGTGCCGTTTTGGCTCTACGGCGCCCGCGTTGACGGCGAAGTGTATTTTGACGCGACCAACGAGACCGTGACCGAGGAATCCGATCGCACCGTCACGACCACCGACCACTACGATGCCTATCGCAAGGGCAATATCTCGTTTAAGCGCGTGCCCGTCGACGGATCGTCCAAGATGCCCGACGGCCACATGGACGCCATCGAGCCGTTTGACTACGACGCGCTGCGTCCGTTCTCGGTCGCATATATGCCCGGCTACATCGCCAACCGTTACGATGAGGATTGCGAGACGTGCAAGGCGCGCGCCGAGCGCCGCATGGAGGAAAGCACAATCTCGGCCCTGCGCGAGACCATCGTCGACGAATACGACGATGCCACGGTCGAAAGCAAGCAGCTCGACTACACCTGGGAAGACAGCGACTACGCCCTGTTCCCCGTCTGGATGCTCTCCACCTCGTGGAACGGCAAGAGCTACCTGTTTGCCATGAACGGCCAGACCGGCCGCTTGGTCGGCGAGCTCCCCTGCTCCAAGCCCAAGCTCGCTATTGCCTCGGTGCTGTTCTTTGTGATCGGATTTATCCTCTCCCAGATTCTCTTTATGGGGGAATACGCCTTCGATCCAGATTACCTCACCTTCGATGTCGAGGGCATTCTCATCAACATCATCGCGCCGCTGATCATCGTGATTATCGGAGACGTGCTACTGGTAGGCCAGCTCAAGACGGCCAACGAAGCCACCCACGCCGACGAGTACTGCGGCGAGCTCGACCTGACCGAGAAGCACGACACCTTCAGCCACACCGAGACCACCGTTGTCATGAAAGACGACAAGGACGACTAAGCAATCCGACCAATACCACCCGGCCTTTGACGAGAAAGGAAGATCACCATGGGACTCTTGAAAGCTGGATTGGGAGCTGCCGGCGGCGTCATGGCCGACCAGTGGAAGGAATTTATCTACTGCGAATCGATGCCTGCTGACGTCTTGGCCTGCAAGGGCAGCAAACGCACCGGTGGCCGCAGCTCCAACACGCGCGGCGAGGACAACGTCATCTCCAACGGCTCGGTCATCGCCGTCAACGACGGCCAGGGCATGCTCGTGGTGCAAAACGGCAAGATCATCGAAGTCGCGCTGGAGCCTGGTGAGTTCGTCTTCGATACCGGCAGCGAGCCGAGCGTCTTTAGCGGCAACCTGGGCGATTCCATCAAGGAGACCTTCGCCAATATCGGCAGCCGCTTTACCTTTGGCGGCGACGCGGGCAAGGACCAGCGTGTCTACTTCATCAACACCAAGGAGATCATCGGCAACAAGTACGGCACCGCCTCGCCTGTGCCCTTCCGCGTGGTCGATAACAACATTGGCCTGGACGTCGACATCTCCGTGCGTTGCAACGGCGAGTATTCGTACCGCATCACCAACCCGCTGCTGTTCTACACCAACGTGTGCGGCAACGTGACCGATAGCTACACGCGCGACAAGATCGACAGCCAGCTTAAGTCCGAGCTGCTCACCGCCCTGCAGCCCGCCTTTGCCAAGATCTCGGAGATGGGCATCCGCTACAGCGCCATCCCCGGCCACACCACCGAGCTCGCCCGCGCGCTCAACGAGGTCCTCTCTGCCGACTGGCGTGACCTGCGCGGTGTCGAGATCGTGAGCTTTGGCGTCAACTCCATCGCAGCCTCGCAAGAAGACGAGCAGATGATCAAGGACCTGCAGAAGGCCGCAGTCATGCGCGATCCCACCATGGCGGCAGCCAACATTGCCAGCGCCCAGAGCGACGCAATGCGCGCGGCAGCCGCCAATCCCAACGGCGCGATGGCAGGCTTTATGGGCATGGGCATGGCAGGTGGCATGGGCGGCATGAACGCCAGCCAGCTGTTCGCCGCCGGCCAGGCACAGCAGCAGGCCGCCCCGCAGCCGGCTCCGGCACCCGCTCCCGCACCGGCTCCTGCCGCTGCTCCCGCGGCCGGCACATGGACCTGCAGCTGCGGCGCCACCAACACCGGCAAGTTCTGCTCCGAGTGTGGCAGTCCCGCACCCGCCCCGGCACCGGCCAAGTGGTTCTGCCCCAACTGCGGCAGCGAAAACGGCGGCAAGTTCTGCAGCAACTGCGGAACGCCCAGGCCCTAGCCCCTCTATCTGGTAATTGGCGGGGGATCCGCCACCCCCGCATTTGCTTCTATGGGTTTCGTTCGATAAAGGAGGACACCATGAAGACAACGTTCAAAAAGTCCGTACTCGCATTTCTGACATGCGTCCTTGCGCTCGCCTTTGCCCTGGCGGGCTGCAGCGGGGGCGGCAAAGACCCCAAGGCCAACTTCGTCGGCAGCTGGGAACTCTCGGGTGGAACCCTGGAGGGTGAAGAACTGACCGATGAGTACATGAAGATGCTCGAGGATTGGGGTGTGCACTGCGTCCTGATTCTCGATGAGGATGGTACAGGTGCCCTCGACTTGTTCCTTGAAGTCGTCGACCTTAAATGGGAGGCAAAGGACGCCACCACCGTAACCATCACCGCCGAAGACGAGTCGCATGACATGAAGCTCAAGGACGGCAAGCTCATCCTCGAAGAGGATGACGGCAATCTTGTCTTTAGCAAGTCCGACAAGGACCTGTCCGGCACGGTGAAGAAGGATCGCGAGGCGGCCGAGAAGGAAGAAGAGATCGACGAGGCCGTCGAAGACGACGACGTCCAGAAGATTGAAATCTCCCCCGCCGTCACCGTTGCCGATGACGACCTGTGCACCATCACCATCACCGAGAAGTTCAAGGACGAGTGGGGCGACATCGGTTTTGTCGTCAACATCACCAACAAGAGCGACAAGGACCTGACCTTCTACGCTCCTTCCGGCAAGACCAACGTCAACGGCACCATGAAGGAACCCTGGTTCTCGGCTCACCTGATGCCCGGCACCAACGCCACCGAGGAATTCACGTTCTCGAGCGGCGAGCTTGACAGCCTTGACGACCTGGTCAACACGACCATCGGCATCGACGCCTACCTGACCGATTCCTACGAGGACGTCGCCTCCTACAGCGCAACCATCGCGTAGCGGTAGACCACGACAGCCGCGGATTGGCGGACACATCCGCGCACACCAGACGGGGCCGCAGGAGATGATCCTGCGGCCCCGCCGCTTTATGCCGACAGCACTGCCCATACAAGCAGGCCGCCCGCCGTTTTTAGATGCGAAACGGTGGGCGGCCTATCTTTGCGGCGCCGGAACACGGGTGAGCGCGTCGATTACGGGCGCTCCATGTTGGGAACGATGCTGCCCTCGGTCACCGCATGCACGGCCAGGCGCATGATGTTGTCGTAGCCGGTCTTGCTCAGGATCTCCGAGATGCGGCGCTTGATGGTGCCCTCGCTCATAAACAGCTCGGCCGCAATCTCGCGGCGGCTTTTACCCTCGCAGGCAAGGCGCAAGATCGACAGCTCGACATCGTCGAGGGCCGCCGTGCCCGAGAAGATGCTCTCGGGCGGCTTGGGAAACGTGCAGTAACCCGCCAGCGTGGAGCGCATCACGGCGAATAGCTCGTCGATACCGACGTTCTTGTACACAAAGCTGTCGACGCCCGCCTCGCGGGCCTGATCGACAAAGGTGATCTCGGGCATGCCTGTCATGATAATGATGCGACACTCGGGCAGCTGCTCCTTGATGCGTGCCGCCGCCACGATGCCGTTTGAATCGTGTTCGGTGCACACGTCCATCAGTATCATGTCCGGGCGCTCCTTGAGCACAACGTCCAAGGCATCCGAGGCGTCGGCGATCGCGGCGACAACGGTCATGTCGGGCTGGTCGCCCACGGAACGCGCGAGGCTCTCGCGCAAGATAGCCTGGTCTTCGACGATTAACGCGCGGATCATGAGTTTCTCCTTTGGGACGTGTCGTTGGCGTTAAGCGGAATGGATACCGTAAGCGTAAAGGGCGGGGTGGCGTGGACCTCTAGGCTGCCACCCAGATCTTGCGCGACATGCCTCATACCTGGGATACCCGTTCCCTCGCGATACGATACGGGGGCCGGAGACCCGTCGTTAGAAATCGTCATGTGCGCGACGGCGTCAGCATCCGTCCCCTCCTGCCACAAGCGCACATGGACCCGATGCGCCTGCGCATGCTTGGTGGCATTGGTCGAGGCCTCGCGGATAATCTGCAAAAAGACGGCGGCGACACGCGCGTCCTCAGGCAGCGCGCCCTCCACATCGATCTGCACGCTCACCAGGCCAAAGGCATGGACGATATCGCCCAGTTGCTCTGCCGGTTCGGTGTCGCCCCCGCTGCGCAGATCGGCAGCGATTGAGCTCAGCAGCGGGTCGATCTGCTCGAGCGACTCGTCGTCCAAGCGCCCCTCCTCCAAATAGCGATGAAGGATGGACAGGCGCTGGCCGATCACATCGTGCACGCGGGAACGCATGCGCAGGTAGGCCGCATTGTCGGCAACCTTTTTGACTTCTTCGATCTGGGCCTGGAGCTCTTGGCCCGCAAGCTCAAGCAGGTGGTTGGCCTGCGCCAGGCGGTCATGCGCATGCGCATACTCTGTCACATCCAGACCGATTATGCGCTCGAACGAACGGCCCGAGACCATAACGCCATCGCACACAAACAGGCGAATCTCGGCGGGAGAAACCTCGACCACCGCACGCGCCTCACCAAAGCGGTCCAGGTTGATCCGCACGCTGTTCTTACCGCCTCCGGGCATTTGCATGCTGAGCTTGCGCAGGTCGTTCCATGTACCGCTCATATCGCCTAGGTCGGTGGGCATATGAAGCTCCACCAGGTTTTTGCGCATGCAGCGGTTCATGAGCAGTGGACGGCCCCTCGAGTCCAGATACAGGATGCCCACGGGAATCACGTTGATGGTTTCGATCGTCGAGAACGCGGTGATATCCTCCTGGCGGTTACGGACGTCCATCAAGAGCGCCGCGACGGAACGGAACAGGAAGAACGCTCCCTCTGCGATAAGGACAACGGCCCACACCGAGCCCATGGCAAAAACCACCGGCGGTGTCACGGCGCCAACAAGCAGCAGCTCGGCCAGCATGACAGGGCGACGATAGTGCACCATAAGGACCACGCCATAGGCAAAGATCGCGGCATTGAGCCACAGCACTCCGCCCATTGCCCTGGCGCAAACGTCAAGCGGCGCCACCAGATACGAGCCAGACGACGCGAATAAGATGAGCGCCGAAATCATCAGGTGAAGCACAAGGCTCGTCTCGTAGGCGCAAATCACCTTACGGTTATAGGACGAGCGGCGCGATGCGATGAGCGGGACGTGGATCATCTGCAGACACGCAGCCAGGGCAAAGATAACATCGAGCGCAACGATTTGGGGAAGGATGAACGAAATCTGCATCGTCACTCACCCGCCCTCGGCATCAAGACGATCATGCGCAGCTGGCCGGGCTCGCCCTCAAGGCGGTATGCCACGTTGCGCCCTTGCAGAGCGCTTTCGAGCTCTTGCGCAGCGGGCGTCTGCGAAAGATCTTCATCATCGTTGGAAAAAAGCGTGGCGCGCAGCTCGACACTGCACCGGTCATGGTCGCCCAAGTGATACATAAGCGCCGGATGGTCGGTGGTGTAGGCAAAAAACGCAAAGTCATACACGCAGTCGTACAGGGCGCTTACCGTACTGGCGTGCATCGGGCGCCGTATGGCGATAATCGAGGCGCAATCGACATCGATGGTGCGCAGGTCACTTGCGAGCTCGTTGGCGATGAGCTGAATGCGGTCGCGGTCAAAACCGCTCTCCCCGTGCTGTGCCAACGTGAGCGACCCCTTGCGTTTGCAATAGGCGACGAGCATCTTGGCGCGCTGCAGCATGCGGTAACGCTCGTGCGAAGATGCCTCATCGGTCAACGGCGGCAGCGAGCTCAACAGGTCGTACATCCCTTCGAGCGCACGGGCAAGCGCTTGGTCCACGTCTTGGACCAGTAAGGTCTCGGCCTCTTGGTCTGCCAGATGCGTCTTAAGGTCGTAGTCGGCGGCGAGCAGCTCGTTTTGACGCTGCAGTTCCATGCGACGATGTGCCAGTTCACGGTTAAGCTCGTTGAGATCCGACACGTCTTGGGCAAGCAGGGCCGATCCGCCCAGCAGTGGAAAGGCACGGTACACCACATCGGGATCGGACGCCACAGCAAAGGCATGGGCGTGGCCGTGCTCCTGGGTCCGCAACTCCTCGCGCACGCCTACCGGCATTGGCTTTGACGCCGGCGTGGCATAGACTTCCTGCAGGTCGCGCGTTAGAACTTTGAGGTCGAGCGGCAAGGTGTCGAAGATGCCGGCGATGTCGTGATACGACGGAATGACACCGCAATCGAGACAGATTTCCATCGCCACCACGCACAGGACGCAATAGACGAGCGAAAAGTTGAGCCTCCATGCCCAGGGCACGCGCAACGCATACGAGACGGCAAAGAATGCGCCACCCAGCAGTACGAGCGCCGCCGTGCCCGAGAAACGCTGGATGCGAAAGGACGAGGACCGGCCCACCAGGATAAAAAAGGCCACAAAGTTAAAGGCTGTCCATACCAGAACGGTACCGTAGCCCCAACCATATGTGTAATCGTTGCTCCAGGTTCCACTCGATCGATCGAAATGGAAGACCTGCTGATGAACATCGTTAGTAAGCACAAAGCCGATAAGCAGGACAGCCATGACCCACAAAACGGTGCGGTACCGACGCCCCATACGATGCTGTTCCAAACCCGCGAGGCGCAGACCGCACAGCTGGTAGATCAGCGGAATGAGCGTCATGGGCACGTAGTACAGGTACCACAGCACGGTGGCATAGAACGGCGTGAACGACTTATATTTGAGGATGACCTCGATCATCCACAGGGCACAAATGGCGGCGATGGCAACAAGGCGGCGGCGCAAGACGTAGTCCAAGCAGCGTAGGTACGCCAACACACCCCAGATTGAAAATGCAATTGCGGCGACAAGCAGCGGGAGAGAGCTCGAGTGGACGAGCGCATCCACGACCTCTTCGGACACCTCGCTATAGGCGGGCACGGTGTTGGAAAGCTTGGGGTCGGAGGCGAACAGTGCCGGCAAGACTGCCAAAAGCATAAGGAACAGCGCGGTAATGGCGCCGGCGATAACAAAGACGCGGTGGCGATACACGCCATGCGATATGCCAACAAGGAATCGCGGCATGGCGAAGAGCCTGCCGCCCCTAAGATCCGCCACGGGCGCGGATCGGGCGGTCGCGTGGCCGATATGTCGCTCGCGGGTACCCATAGTGCTTTTAGTGTACCGACAGGCGGGCCCAAAAAGCGGGCCACATGTCCCAAAATCCGCCGACGGCGAGGGACGTCGCCAGCGACTAGTCGTTTAAGAACGTCCCCAATGACTAAGACAAAACGAGCGAGGATTTTTGGACGCCCAAATGGCGAGAGTGGATAATCTCCCACTTTGAGCCCACAAACAGGCTAAAAACGGGAGATTATCCACTCTCATTCTGCGGGCACTCATTTAAGTACGTCCCCAATGAGTGCTTTCACTTCTTTTAACAAAACGCCTGGCGGGCATTAACTGCTCGCCGGGCGTTTTGGTTAGGAGGCTATGGTTGTTGGGAAGCCTTAGGCCAGGTCCTCGCCGTTCGTCTCGATGACGTGTTTGTACCAGTCGAAGCTCTTCTTTTTGGAACGCTTGAGGGTGCCGTTGCCCGCATCATCGCGGTCGACATAGATAAAGCCGTAGCGCTTGGACATCTCGCCCGTGCCGGCAGACACCAGGTCGATTGGGCCCCAGGTGGTGTAGCCCAGCAGGTCAACGCCGTCCTCGGTCACCGCATCGCGCATCGCGGCGATATGCTGGCGCAGGTAGTCGATACGGTAGTCGTCGTTGATGGAGCCATCCTCCTCGACAACATCCTTGGCGCCCAGGCCGTTCTCGACCACAAACAGCGGCTTCTGATAACGGTCGTACAGGTCGTTGAGCGTAATACGGAAGCCCAGCGGATCGATGGCCCAGCCCCACTGGCTCTCCTGCAGGTAGGGATTCTTGGCGCCGGCGAAGGCGTTGCCCTGGGTGCGCTCGACATCGGGGTTATCGGCACCGGCGGAGCAACGGGTGCTGTAATAGCTAAAGCTGATGAAGTCGACGGTGTTGGCGGCCAGGATCTCGCGGTCCTCGTCCGTCATACCCACATCGATGCCTAGACGCTCGAGCTTCTTGACGGCATAGGCCGGATAGTAGCCGCGGCTCTGGACGTCGACAAAGAAATAGTTGCTCTGGTTGTCAATCTGCGCCTGGCGCACATCGCCCGGACGGCAGCTGTAGGGGTAGTAGCTACCTGCGGCGAGCATGCAGCCGATCTTGACCTCGGGGTCGATTTCGTGGGCGATCTTGGTTGCCCAAGCGCTGGCGACGAGCTCGTTGTGGGCGGCCAGGTACTCGACGGCCTCCTTGTTCTCGCCCTCCTCAAAGACCAGACCGGCACCCATAAACGGCAGGTGCAAGATCATATTGATCTCGTTAAAGGTGAGCCAGTACTTTACCAGGCCCTTGTAGCGGGTGAAGATCGTGGTCGCGAGGTTCTTGTAGAAGTCGATGAGCTTGCGGTTGCGCCAGCCTCCGTACTCCTTGATGAGGTGAATCGGGCAGTCGAAGTGCGTGATGGTCACGAGCGGCTCGATGCCGTGCGCCTGGCACTCGCGGAACACGTCCTCGTAGAAGGCCAGGCCGGCCTCGTTGGGCTCGGTCTCGTCACCGTTGGGGAAGATGCGGGTCCACGCCAGGCTCATGCGGAAGGTCTTAAAGCCCATCTCGGCAAAGAGGGCGATGTCCTCCTTGTAGTGGTGGTAGAAATCGATGCCGGTCTGCGCGGGGTAGTAATAACCGTCCTCGAAGTCGAGCATCTTGCGCTGGCCGGAGACCACCGCGTAGCGCTCGGGGCCGTGCGGTGCCACATCCACGTTGGCCAGGCCGCGGCCGTCCACGTCGTAAGCGCCCTCGCACTGGTTGGCAGCCGTCGCGCCGCCCCACAGGAAGTCTTTACGGAAAGCCATGCATCAATCCTTTCACACGCTGTTTGTCGTGGCTTCAGTATCCCCGTAAGCAGCGCGCTACTCAACGGCAACGGCGCAGATCGACACTTCTTTTCGCACACGGCGGCCCGGCAGCCGCCCCTGCCTGACACTTTCTGATACCGCCGCCCCAAGCCACCACAAAGGGGACAGGCACCTTTGTGGTGGTTTGGGGCGGTTTGTCTCGATCTGTAACAGGTAGGCAACCAAAACCGGGCTTGGTGTTACAGATCGAGATTTTCGGGCAGCCCCCCGCAGTTTGTCTAAATCTGTAACAGGTAGAGACGATTTAGCCCGCTAGATGTTACAAATCGAGACGGAAGATGCTAGTCACAGGCGATGTCGAGGTTCTTGCCGATGAGGCCTACGTAGCCGCCCTCGGCGGCCTTGGGGCTATCGGCGTGGCAGAGAACCCATTTGTCGGCCTTCCAGTAGCAGTAGCTGTCGCCGGCGGCGGGCATGTCGGCTGCACCCTCGGGGCGCGGACCATTGGTGCCGGCGGGCAGCGCAACCATCACCTGGAAGCCGCCGTCGTCGACCATGCAGGGCGTGTAGTGAAGCGTGGTGTTGAAGACTTCGACGACCGTACCCGCCGGCACGCGGAACGCCTTGACGCACGCGGTGTCGAGCTTGCCGTCCTCGATCTCCCAGCGATGCGCCACGAGCAGGATAAAGTCGCGGGCGCCCAGGTTAATCTCGCTGGCGCGGTGATACTCCAGGCAGTTGAGGCGTGTGTTGTGGCCGTTGCACCAGCCGAGCTGGAAGGGGCGGCCGCCAAACATGAGAAAGCCCAGTTTGTCGGCATCCTTGACGCCCTCGAGCTCCGGCGCACTTGCTACGTACTTGCTGCCCTCGGGAATGGGCGTGGCAGAGAGCGCCTCGAGCACGGGCGACGTGAGCTCGGACGGAACGTCATCCCAAACGTTGCCATAGGATTTGAACTCGGGATCGTTGACAGAATAGATGTGCATGTTCGCTCCTGTTCGTAAATGTGACTATACGAACATTCTAGAACAAACATGAGCGA
>CAUDZT010000022.1 GCA_958453935.1 uncultured Collinsella sp.
GTCGGCGACGCGAACCTGAGGAATGTCCTCGCGGATCTGCTGACGCTCGATTGCGCGGATGTAATCCATGTGCAATTCCTTACTCTTCTAGAGGTGCCGTACCACCTTGGCCGGCACGTAGTTGAACAAACGTATTCGAGTATACACGCGCGGGTTTCTGCTGCAAGAACAATTTTTTGCGCAGACAAAAAGACAAAACCCGCACATGATAACCGCCCGCCTCACGAATGAGACGGGCGGTATGAAGGGGGGCTACGCTAGGCGTCTAAACGCTAAACGCTAGGCGGAACGCTTGGCCTCGAGCTTGGCCTGGGCGGCAGCCAGACGTGCGAGGGGCACACGATAGGGCGAACAGGACACGTAGTCCACGTCGGCCACGTTAAACAGGCCCTTGATGGACTTGGGGTCGCCGCCGTGTTCGCCGCACACGCCAAAGTGCATGTCGGGATTGGTGGCGCGGCCCTTCTCGACGGCCAAGCGCACGAGCTCCAGCACCGCCGTGTCGATGGTCTCGAAGGGGTTGTCCTTCAGGATCTTCTTGTGCAAGTACAGCGGAATGAACTTGGCCTCGGCATCGTCGCGGGAGAAGCCGAAGGTCGTCTGGGTGAGGTCGTTGGTGCCAAAGCAGAAGAAATCTGCGTGATGGGCGATCTCGTCGGCGACCATGCAGGCGCGCGGCAGCTCGAGCATCGTGCCCACGGGAATGTTGAGCTCGACACCTTCCTCGGAGGAAACCTCGGCGATCACGCGCTCAATGACCTCGCGGGTCTGGACATGCTCTGCCGTGATGGAAACGAGCGGAACCATGATCTCGGGGCGTGGGTCGACACCATCCTTGATAAGGCGGGCAGCAGCCGTGGCCACGGCGCGGACCTGCATGAGCGGCAGATCGCCAAAGACGACGGACAGGC
This sequence comes from uncultured Collinsella sp., assembly GCA_958453935.1. GTDB lineage: Bacteria > Actinomycetota > Coriobacteriia > Coriobacteriales > Coriobacteriaceae > Collinsella. The sequence goes on from CAUDZT010000022.1 coordinate 912, forward strand.
GCACGCCGCGCAGGCCGAGCATCGGGTTGGACTCGACCATGCCGTCAATGCGACGCAGGCGGGCGCGCAGGACGGCAAGCTCTTCCTCGCTGGCGCCAGCGGCTTCCTTCTTGGTGATGGCGACCTCGAGCTCTCGAGGATTATCCAAGAACTCATGAAGCGGCGGATCGAGCAGGCGGACGACCACATCGCGACCGGACATGGTCTTGAACATCGCCAGGAAGTCCTCGGTCTGAACCTTGAGCAGGTCGGCCAGGGCCTGCTGCTTCACGGCCTCATCGTTAGACAGGATAAAGCTCTGGATGATGTTCTTGCGATCGCCCAGGAACATGTGCTCGGTGCGGCACAGACCGATGGCCTCGGCGCCAAACTCGAGTGCGAGCGCGGCGTCCTCGGGGTTGTCGGCATTAACGCGCACGTGGTTGGCGTGGCCACCGGTCTCGTCCAGACGAATCTCGTCGGCCCAGGACAGGATAGTGTCCAGATCGCCGGTGAGCTCGGCCGAAACCAGATCAACAGCGCCGTCGACGACGATACCCTGGGTACCGTCGATGGAGATGACATCACCCTCATGCAGCACGCGGTCGCTGCCCTCGATGTGCACGACCTTCTCGGCGGCGTCGATATGGAAGCGTTCGACACCGCAGACGCAGGGCGTACCCATACCGCGGGCGATAACGGCGGCATGGCTCGTCTTGCCACCGTGACTGGTCAGGATGCCCTCGGCGGCAACCATACCCTTCAGGTCGTCGGGGTTGGTCTCCCAGCGAACCAGAATGACCTTGTGGCCCTCGGCGGAACGCGCGACGGCGTCATCACTCGAGAACACGACCTCACCCACGGCGGCACCGGGGCTGGCGTTAAGGCCGCTGGCCAGGGCCTCGTACTTCTTGGAGGCGTCGAACTGCGGGTGCAGGAGCTGATCGAGCTGCGCGGGATCGATGCGGCTCACGGCCTCCTCGCGGGTGATGAGGCCCTCCTCGACCATCTCGATAGCGATGCGCAGGGCGGCGGTAGCAGTGCGCTTGCCCACGCGGGTCTGGAGCATCCAGAGCTTGCCCTGCTCGATGGTGAACTCGATATCGCACATATCGCGGTAATGATCCTCGAGCGTCAGGAACACGCGCTCGAGCTCCTCACCTGCGGACTCGAGGCCCGGGGTGGTCTTGAGGTCGGCAATGGGCTCGGTGTTGCGGATGCCGGCGACGACATCCTCGCCCTGCGCGTTGACCAGAAAGTCGCCGTAGAACTCCTTAGTGCCGTCGGCCGGGTTGCGCGTAAAGGCGACGCCGGTCGCAGAGGTCTCCCCCTTGTTGCCAAAGGCCATGGCTTGGACGTTGACGGCAGTACCGAGCTCGTCGGAGATGCCGTGCTGTTTGCGGTAGATGCAGGCGCGCTCGTTCATCCAGCTGCCAAAGACGGCCTGGATGGCAAGGCGCAGCTGAAGCTCCGGGTCGTGCGGGAAGACGGGCTTGCCGTCAGCGACCTCGAGCTCGGGATACAGGGCAGCCTCGACGTTCTCGGAGAAGATGCCCTTGAAGGTCTCGACGAGTTCCTGCAGGTCCTCGGCCGAAAGCTCGGAATCGACGCGAACGCCGGCGACCAGGCGGGCCTGGGTCAGGGCATTCTCGAACAAGTCGGCATCGACACCCATGACGACGTTGGAGAACATCTGGATAAAGCGGCGGTAGCTATCCCAGGCAAAGCGCGGGTTTTGCGTCTGGGCGATAAGGCCCTGGACGGAATCGTCGTTGAGGCCCAGGTTGAGAACCGTGTCCATCATGCCGGGCATGGAGAACGGAGCGCCCGAGCGGACCGACACGAGCAGCGGATCGGAGGCATCGCCGAGCTTCTTGCCGCAGCGGGCCTCGAGGTCGACCTCGGCGGCAACGATCTCGTCGAGCGCGCCCTCCGGCCACACGTTGCCGGCGCCGGAGTACTCAACGCAAGTCTGGCAGGTAATGGTAAAGCCACCGGGAACCGGCAGGCCGATACGGCTCATCTCGGCAAGGTTAGCGCCCTTGCCACCAAGCACGAAGTTCATGGACTTGTCGCCCTCGGTGACACAGGTGCCCTGGGCGTCGGTTCCAAAACGGTAAACCCTCTTGCAATCGCTCACGATACTTCCCCTTCCATGCGCGTACGCGCACGACCGTGGTAACGAATCGACCCGCCGGATGCAGGCCGTGAGGGAACTATACGGCGGGTTTTGGGCAGGCTTGAGCAGAGGGTGCGCGGTTTGGTAAACGTGCTAAAACTAGCGGTAAACGGTAGGTAAAGGTGGTTACCTTATGAAGATACCAATATAAGAAACTCGCAGGTCAAATACAAGTTAATTGCTAAACCGCTTTACCAATTCAGGCTAATTAGCCACTCCAATGATTTTTTAATCCCCGTCCCAGAAAAATCATCACAGAAAGGACTACTGCTGTTGAGCGCGGCGGGCGGCACGGCGGGCTCTTGCCTCTTGAATCTCTTCGAGGTGAGCAATGATCTCGGCAGCGCTTTCCTCGATGGCTTTGCCGTCGGTACGCACAACAAAGCAGCCTAAGCGCTTCATGAGGGCACGAGCTTCCTCAAGCTCGCCGCGCACGCTCTCGGGCTCGGCATAGGAGCCGGCAACGGCACGGGCGTAGTCATCGCCCAAGCGGCTATCGCGAATTTCGGAAATCACATCGACGGTCGAAATCAGGCCGAACAGGCGCATCGGGTCAACCTCGTAAATCGACTTGGGTGGCTCCATACCGTGCGCCAGCGGAACGTTGGCGACTTTGTAGCCCTGATAGGCCAAATACATCGACAGCGGCGTCTTGGATGTGCGCGACACGCCCAGCAGCACGATATCGGCACCCGACAGATCATCGCAGCCGCGCCCGTCATCGTGCTCGACAAAGTACTCCATGGCATCGATACGATGGAAATACCGGTCATCGGTCTTATGGATCACACCCGCCACTCCTTTTGGCGGCACGCCAATAAGCGACGACAGCACCGCGAGCGACGGGCCGATCAGGTCGACAGAGCGAATGTGCAGCATGCCCAAGTAGTCGAGCACGCGAGCCCGAAGCGCCGGGTCGACGATGGTATGGAACACGGCGATATCGCGATGGTCGGCATCGACTCTCGGGCCCACAAACGACTTAACCTGCTCCACCGAGGTCACCTTAGGCAGACGTAAAACACGAAAAGCCCCTTCATTAAATTGCCCGGACGCCGCAAGCACCACCTCACAAGCGGTATCACCGAGCGAGTCGGAGATAACGATAACGGTGGGACGAGCGGTGACCGGGCAATCCATGCGGGGCTCCTTTTGCGCTTATGCGCAGGCTAGCTTACTTTTTGCGGGCAAGCTCACCAATGTTGGCGATGCCGGAGAAAACGGCCTCGAAGCGGTTGAGCAGCTTAAGGCGATTATCGCGAAGCTGCTCGTCCTTGTCCATGACCATAACCTCGTCAAAGAAACGGTCGATGGGGGCACGCAGGGCGGCCAGAGCGGCAAACGCGGCAGGGTAATCCTCGGCAGCAAGGGCGGCATCGACAGCGGTCTGAGCGGCCTCGGAGGCGTCGGCAAGCGCAAGCTCGACCTCGCCCATCAGGCTGCGGTCGTACTCCGCACCCAGCTCGGGCTTGGAGATATGCGCGGCGCGGGCGTAGGCAGTCGCCAGGTTGTCGAAGGTCTCGGCGTCGTTCTTGCGGGCCTCGTCGAGGGCGGCGCAGCGGGCGAAGAAGACCGACGGGGCAATGATGTGCACCGCGGATACGGCGGCGACGGTATCGGCCGGGATCTTCTCGTCACGGGCCATGCTCACCAGACGGCCGTGGAAGAAGTCGCGAACCTGCTGGGAGACCGCGGCGGCGTCAAACTCAATGCCCTGCTCGCTGTAGAGCTCGAGTGCAAAGTCGATGAGCGACGTGGGGTCGATCGGCAGACGATCGCGCAGGATGTTGATGATGCCGATAGCGGCGCGACGCAGCGCGTACGGGTCGGAAGAGCCGGTCGGGGGCTCGCCGATGGAAAAAATACCGGCAATGGTATCGAGTTTGTCGGCGCAGGCCACGATGCAGCCAGCGGTGCCCTCGGGCAGCTCGTCGCCGGCAAAGCGGGGACGATAGTGATCGCGAATGGCGTGGGCGACCTCGTCGTTCTCCCCCATCGCGGAGGCATAATAACCGCCCATCACGCCCTGCTGGCTCGTGAACTCGACGACGGCGTTGGACACCAGGTCGGCCTTGCACAGGTGCGCGGCACGGCCGGCATCGGCGGCAAGGTGGGCACCCAGATGGGCCTCGCGAGCGATGACGAGCGCGAGCTGCTCAATACGCTCGGACTTGGCGAGCACGCTGCCAAGCTTCTCCTGGAAAGCAACCTTGGCCAAGCGCTCACGGAACTCGTCGAGGGAGATCTTCAGATCCTCCTCGTAGAAGAACTTGGCGTCGTCCAGGCGGGCGCGTACGACACGCTCGTTGCCGTCGATCACACGCTCGGCATTCTCGGGCTTGCTGTTGGAGACGATCACGAACTCACGCGTCAGCTTGCCCTCGCCGTCATAAATCGGGAAGTAGCGCTGGTTAGTGAGCATAGACTCGCAGATGATCTCGTGCGGGACCTTGAGGAACTCCTCGTCGAAGGTACCGACGAGCACCGTCGGCCACTCGCAGAGATTGATGACCTCCTCGAAGACCTTCTTGGGCGTATCGACGTGGCAGCCGGGGCGCGCAGCCTCGACCTCGGCGATACCGGCGAGGATAGCCTTGCGACGGCGCTCGGCAGAAAGCACGCCGGCGTCCTCGAGCACCTGCTCGTAGACGGCGGGGCTGGCAACAACGTGGTCACCGGGACCAAGTACGCGATGACCGCGCGTGGTGTTGCCGCTCGTCACGTCGGCAAACGACACGGGCACGACGTCCTCGCCCAAAAGGCAGCAGATCCAGCGGACCGGACGCACGAACGTGGCATGCTCGTGGCCCCAGCGCTGAGAACGGTAGTTGGGCCACTGCAGGCCGGCGATGGTCTTCTCGCACAGGGCCGTCAGGATCGGGGTGGCCGGGGCGGAAGGAATGTTCTTCTCGGCAAAGACGTACTCACGGCCGTCGGTGTCCTCGCGACGGACCAGATCCTCGGCAGCCACACCGCACTTGCGGGCGAAGCCCTGGGCGGCCTTGGTGGCGTTACCGTCAGCGTCGAAGGCGATGCTGGCCGCGGGACCGCGCTTGACCTCGTGAACCTCATCGGTCGCAGTGGCGACGTCGGCAACGAGCGCAGCCAGACGACGCGGGCTCGAGATCACGCGGACCTCGCCATGGGCCAGACCGGCCTCGTCGAGGCCCTTGGCGATCATGGTGCCAAGCTGCTTGACGGCATTGTTCAGCGGTGCGGAGGGCATTTCCTCCGTACCGATCTCAAACAGGAAATCTTTAGCGTCTGCCATGGCTTACGCCACCTCGCCTTCCTGGTCGGCATTCTCGTTGACTCCGGCGACCTCGGCCATATAGGCCTCGCAGCACGCCTTGGCGACGGCGCGGACGCGCAGGATGTAGTTGGCACGCTCGACTGCGGACAGGGCGCCGCGGGCATCGAGCAGGTTGAAGGCATGGCTGCACTTCATGACGCAGTCGTATGCGGGCAGCGGCAGCTTGCGCTCCAGGCAGGAATGGCACTCGGCCTCGTAGTCGTCAAACTTCTGACGCATCATCTCGACGTTGGCGACCTCAAAGTTGTAAGCGCTAAACTCGCGCTCGTTCTCCAGGAACACGTCGCCATAGGTCATGGGCGTGCCGTCGGGCAGGTAGCTCCACACCAGATCGTAGACCGAGTTGACGCCCTGAGCGTACATGGCGATACGCTCCAGGCCATAGGTAATCTCGACGGGCACGGGGTCGACCTCGATGCCGCCCACCTGCTGGAAGTACGTAAACTGCGTGACCTCCATGCCGTTGAGCCAAACCTCCCAGCCAAGGCCCCAGGCGCCCAGGGTCGGGCTCTCCCAGTCATCCTCGACAAAGCGGACGTCATGGTCGTTGGGGTCCAGGCCAATGGCGGCCAGCGAACCCAGGTAGAGCTCCTGGGCGTTGACCGGCGAGGGCTTGATGAGCACCTGGAACTGATAGTAGTGCTGCATGCGGTTAGGGTTCTCGCCGTAGCGGCCGTCGGCGGGACGGCGGCAGGGCTGCGCATAGCAGGTGCGCCACTCGGCGGGACCGAGCGAGCGCAGCGTGGTCGCGGTATGGAAGGTACCGGCACCGACCTCGGAGTCATAGGGCTGCATAATGACGCAGCCCTGCTCGCCCCAGTACTGCTGGAGGCGCAGGATGATGTCTTGGAAGGAAAGCGATGAAGCGTTCATGCCTCTAATATCCCCTCGTCGAAACGATTACACGGTTAGGTACTGTACTATAGCGGTTTTTAGTCGATAGCGCCGATGCGGTTGAGCGGCCAGTAGCGCACAAGCGCCACAGCGATCAAATCAGAGCGATCGACGGGACCAAAGTAGCGCGAGTCGGCAGAGTTTTCGCGGTTGTCGCCCATCACCCACACGCACCCGTCGGGAACGGTGTAGGGATAACTCACCTGGGCGCCAGGCGCTTGGACCGAAAGCGGCCAGCTCATGCCGGTCGTATAGTCCTCATCGAGCGCCTGGCCGTCAACGACCACGCGACCGTCCTGCAAATCGACCGTCTGGGCGGCCGTGGCGATAACGCGCTTGACAAGAACATCGTGCTCGGAGGTGCCATCGGGGTTGTGAAACACCACGATATCGCCCTGCTTGACGGGCTGGCCGAGCTCAAGGCTCACCTTTTGCGCCAAGATCTGGTCGCCAATCTCGATCGTGGACTCCATGGAGCCGGTGGGCACCACAAAGGGCTCGACCACAAAGGTGCGGATCAGGAAGGTGGCCACGAGCGCGATTGCGATGACCGCGATCCACTCAAAGGCGCCCCTCAACGCGGAATGCTGCGATGGAACCATTCTCACTCCTCGCTCTGCGAATACGAAGCGTCCAGAATCTCCTGCGCGTATGCGCGCTCCTGGGGCGTAAGCCGCGCCGTCTCGATCAGATCGGGACGCCAACGACAAGTGCGCTCGATGGCATTCTTGCGGCGCCAGGCATCGACCTTAGCGTGATCGCCGCTCACGAGCACCGGAGGCACACCCTGGCCATTGAACTCAGCGGGGCGGGTGTACTGCGCATACTCGAGCAGGCCTCCGTCCTCGGCGGTCGAGAACGACTCGTCGACGTTGCTCATCTCGTCGCCCAGGGCGCCGGGAATCAGGCGTACGACGGCATCGGCAACGACCATAGCGGGAAGCTCGCCGCCCGTGAGCACGTAATCGCCGATCGACAGGCGCTCGTCGGCATACGCATAGGCACGCTCGTCGACACCTTCGTAACGGCTGCACACAAACAGCAGGCGCTCGCTTTTGAGCAGGCGCTCGGCCACATGCTGCGTAAAGGGCTCGCCGCACGGGGTGAAGAACACCACCGTCGGCTTGGGGCCCTCGGAGCTGATTGCCTCGATTGCCTCGGCAATGGGCTCGACCTTCATGAGCATGCCCTGCCCGCCGCCGTACGGCTCGTCATCGACGGTACGATGGCGGTCGTGCGTCCAGTCGCGCAGGTTATACGCCTTAAAATCAAAAAGGCCGGCCTTGCGGGCGCGGCCCAAAATCGATGTGGACATGACGGGCTCAAACATCTCGGGAAAGACCGAAAGGGTCTCGATCAGCATGTTGTCCTCCCTACTTGTCCATATCGATCAGGCCGTCCATAACGTGGACGAAAATTGTTCCTGTGTCGGGAAGATCGAGCACAACCTGCTCGATCACGGGAATCAGTACCTCGCCGTACCGATCGCCCTCGACAACCCAAACATCGTTAGCGGGCGTCGACATGATCTCGACGATCGTGCCGAGCGAACCGAAGCGCTCGTCGACCACCTCGCGACCCATCAGGTCGGTATAGGCAGCGTCGAGCGAATCGAGCTCAAAATCGTCACGACTTGCCAGCACGTAGCATCCCGTGATGCCCTCGGCGGCCGTCAAATCGTCAATGCCCTCAAACGAGACCAAATCGCCATCGCCCGCATCGGTGACGGACACGACCGTGCAAAAGCGGTCGCGCTTGAGCGGCGGCGGCGTCAGGGCGACGCGCATACCCGGCTCTAATACAGAAGGAAGCCCCCGCAGCGGCTGCGCGAGGACCTCCCCCTTCCTTCCGTGCGGCTTGACCACACGGGCGATGTTTTTGTACTGGGACCTCAAGGTCCTAGCCCAGAACCTCGACCTCGACAGCAGTGTCGAGGCGAGCGGCCAGCGCACGGGCGAGCGTGCGAATGGCCTTGATGGTACGGCCACGACGGCCGATGACCTTGGCGACGTCATCCTCGGCGACCGAAACCTCAATCGTAGAGGCGTCGTCACCATCGATGACCTCAAGGCTCACGGAATCCGGGTCGTCGACGATCTGAACAACGAGATATTCGACGAGATCGGCGATGCGATCTGAGAGCATTGCCTCACCCTCGAGCTGTGCAGCGTCAACCTCAGGCACGATTTACTCCTCGGCGCCCTCAGCGGCCTCAGCGGCAGCCTTAGCGGCCTCGGCCTCTTTGGCGAGCTGCTTCTTGGACTTCTTGACGACGGTCTCGGTCTTCTCGCCCTCGTTGGCGGCCTTGACCAGAGCGGCGACGGCGTCGGTGAGCTGAGCGCCCTTGGACTGCCAGTCGGCGATCTTCTCGAGGTCGAGGTTGATGGTCTTGGGGGCGGTCATCGGGTTGTAGCGGCCAACCTCCTCGATGATACGACCGTCACGCGGGGCGCGGGAATCGGCGACGACGACACGGTAGTACGGACGCTTCTTAGCGCCGTGACGAGCAAGGCGAATCTTGACTGCCAAAGGAAACTCCTCCAACCAAGCAGCTTTAGGCTGCAACTACAAACAAACAGTTGAACATAATACGCCATCGACGCGGGCAGGTGAAGTCCGTGAGACCAACTTCTTCGGTGTAGTCGAGGGCAAATCCATATCTTAGACAAGAATTCGGGATTTGCAAGCACATACACGCACCCCACATGAGCTGCGCGGTATACTCATGACATGGAAAGACGCGAACATACATACGGTTATGAGGATGCCATGGGCGTCACGCCGCCTCCCTGGACGGGTCCGGCGGTGGGCCTGATGGACCTCGATGCGTTTTTTGCGAGCGTGGAAATGCTCGATCATCCCGAATGGCGCGGAAAGCCACTCATCGTGGGTGGCGATGCCGATTCGCGTGGCGTCGTGTCCACGTGTTCGTATGAGGCACGTCGCTTTGGCGTGCACTCCGCTATGCCCTCGGCCGAGGCGCGGCGCCTCTGTCCGCAAGCCATTTGGACGCATGGGCATTTTGATCGCTATCGTGAGGTCAGCGCGCAGGCCATGGCGATTCTCGCTGAGGAGACGCCGCGCGTGGAGCGCGTATCCATCGACGAAGCCTTTATCGATATCACACCGGGCCGCTTTGCGCCCGAAGACCCGCTGCTGGTTGCGCGGCGCATAAGCGACCGCGTGGCAGCGCTGGGAGTGACCTGCTCCATTGGCGTGGGCTGCAACAAGACGGTCGCAAAGATCGCAAGCGAGCGGGATAAGCCGTTTGGGCTGACCATCGTGCGCCCCGGAACCGAGCAGCGCTTTTTGGCCGCGCTGCCGGTATCTGCCATGAGCGGCATCGGGCGCTCGGCCGAGGAGCGACTGCGCCGCATGCGCATCTACACGCTCGGCGAGCTGTCACGTGCACCGGAATCCACCTTGGCCTCTATTTTTGGTGTCAACGGCGAACGCATGCGCCAGCGTGCGCTGGGACTCGAGGTTTCCGAAGTCACGAGTCTGGACGAGGAACGCGAGGTTAAATCGGTGAGCAATGAGCGCACCTTTGCAAAGGATCTGACTGAACGTGGTGACATTGAGGCGGCGATCGCGCTGCTCGGCGAGTCGGTTGGGCGCCGCCTGCGTCGTCAAGGGCTGACAGGCGGAACCGTAACGCTCAAGCTCAAATACTGTTACGGCAGCGGACGCACGGCACAGCGCCGCTTGCCCCACCCCACCGACGACGAGAATATCTTTGTGGCCGTAGCGCTCGAGCTGCTCGACAATATCTGGCAAGAAGGCATGCACGTTCGTCTAGCGGGTATCGGCATGAGCGACTTCGACCACCAAGGCGGTATCCAAACCGACCTATTCTGCGAGATCGATGACCGCGGAGCCCAATCCAGCGACCGCCGCGACCTCTCCGTCGCCATCGACGCCGTCCGAGACAAATTCGGCGACACCGCCCTATCCTTCGGCCGCCAATCCCGCTTCTCCTCCCAATGATTTGCGTTTTGGGCAAAAAGAAAGCCGGGCAGCTGCAGGTAGCGCAACTGCCCGGCGAGCGGTAGAAGGTGGCTCTAGAGAAGCCCCGGCCCAAATAAGGTCCTAAAGGAGATTGAGGGGGAGCTGGGGAGCGTCGCCCCAGAGCTTCTCGAGGCGGTAGAAGTCGCGGGCCTCAGGGGTGAAGACGTGGACGACAACCGAGCCGTAATCCATGAGCATCCAGGTCTTCTGCTCGCGGCCCTCGATGGAGAACGGGTGCTCACCGCAGGCCTCGGCAACCTTCTCCTCGATCTCGTCGACGATAGAATCGACCTGACGGTTGTTGGTACCGGTGGCGATCACAAAGTAATCGCACACGTCGGAGAGCTCGGTCAGATCGAGCACCTGCACGTCCTCGCCCTTCTTGTCGTAGGCGGCCTGCGCGGCGGCGTGGGCGACATCCTCGGCGGCGACACCGCTCGCGGACAGCGAGGCAGCGGTGCGGTCGGACGTGGCAACGAAGCTCTTGTGCTCCACACCTTCAAGAATCTGCTCGTCAGTCATGGTCTCATCGGCCATGGAATACCTCTTTCTAGACACACCCGAGCTAGAGCAGCTGGGCGTAATGGTTGTAAATCGTAATAGCCGTGGGATAAAGATAGCGCCCGGACTGGATCACGTAGACCAGACCCTGCGCAAAACAGGAGAAGAACAACTCGTCAAGCGTCGACTCCCCCACCATCTTGCGCAGCGCGTGGGCATAATCACCATGGCGGTTAGGCTCGATGGCATCGGCCACAAAGACCACCATATCGAGCGGCGTCATGTCGCAGGCGCCCACCGTGTGACGGTCGACAGCCTGGAAAACGGCTGGCGATAGCTCGGGAAATAGCTGCGGAAGCTCATAGGCGGCAACCGGGCCATGCAGCAGCGGCGTCGCGGCCGAAGGAGAGCCGGCAACCTTAATGCCGTAGTGCAACGCGCGGGCCACGAGCTCGTCATCGGAGAGTACCTTATCCCAGTCATGAATCAGGCCAGCGGCAGCGGCATCAAAGCGGTCAACGCGGTAGACCTCGGCCAGATGAAGCGCGGTCTCAGCAACACCCAGCGAATGCATGTAGCGCTTGCGCTTATCCTTCATACGCACATCGAGTAGCTCTTGAATGCGCTTGAGCAGCGCGCGCTCATCGCCCTCAAACTGATCCTCTACCGACAACGTAGACCCCCATCACTCAAAATCTTCTTGACCCAGATCGGTATACAACCCGCGTTTGCGAATATAGCCGAGCACGGACTCGCTCGTAAGATAGCGCCCGCTCATGCCACGGGCAACCCGCTTGCGAATGTTGGTCGAGCTAATCGCCAGCGCCGGAATCTGGATATACCGCACGTCAAACGGCAGGCCCGACTCTTTGATTCGCGCGCGAGCAGTATCGATATCAAAGCCCGGTCGCGTCGCCGCAATAAACGTGGCAAGCTCGGCGATTCGGTCGGCATCATGCCAGGTCACAATATCGATAATCGCGTCGGCGCCCGTAATAAAGTAGAGCTTTACCTGAGGCGGGTAAAAGTCGCGAAGGGCATGAAGCGTATCGGCCGTATAGGTCACGCCCGGACGGTCGATCTCGAATCGGCTCGCCAAAAAAGCCGGATTCGCAGCGGTGGCGAGGACCGTCATGGCATAACGGTCCTCAGCAGGCGTCACCGGTTTGTCGAGCTTAAAGGCGGGAGAGCCGGCCGGCATAAAGAGCACGGCGTCCAAGTCGAGCGACTCGCGCGCCTGCTCGGCGGTAACCAAGTGCCCGTAATGAATCGGGTCGAAGGTGCCACCCATAATGCCAAGCCGAAACTCCTGCCCATCCTTGATAGGCAGCTCAGGCAGACCAATTCCACCGCGCAGCGACATGACTTACTCGCCCTCCGGGGTCTCGACATCATCCGCGACGTCCGCCGCATCGACAACCTCGACGCCCTCGTCCGCAGCATCGGCTACGTCAAAGACCTCAACGCCTTCGTCCTCAAGCTCCTCCTCGTACTCAGAGAAGTCCTCGGCGCCCTCAAAGTCAAAGGCGCGCTGGCAAATGCGGACTTCGTCGCCCGCACGGCAGCCGGCCTTCTCGAGCGCGTCGTCAACACCCATGCGCGCAAACTTATGCTGCAGGTAGACGACGGCCTCCTCGTTTTCCCAGTCGGTCTGGATGACCATGCGCTCGATGGCGCGACCGACCACGCGAAAGGCGTGGGGCTCTTCCTGAACAATACGGAAACGCTTCTCACGCTGCAGGCGACGGCGCTCCCACTCATCGTCACGCAGATCGACCGGCTCATCGGAGACAGCCAACTCAGCGCGCAGCTTAGCCACCTGCTCGCCCACGGCAAGCATCAGCGTGTTGAGGCCGGCGCCCGTCACAGCAGACACGGCAAAGAACATATGTCCATCGTCGAGCGCAGCGCGTTTGAGGCCGGCAATCTTGTCAGCCGTGCCCGGCGCATCGCACTTGTTGGCGACGACGATCTGCGGGCGCTCAGAAAGCTCGGCGCCATACTGCTCGAGCTCACGGTTGATGATGCGATAGTCCTCGACCGGATCGCGATCCTCAAAACCGCCCGTCATATCGACGACGTGCATAATGAGTGCCGTGCGCTCAATGTGGCGCAGGAACTGATGGCCCAAACCCTTGCCCTCGCTCGCACCCTCAATGAGACCGGGGACGTCGGCAACGACATAGGAGTACTCGCCGGCACGCACCATACCCAGGTTGGGCACGAGCGTGGTAAACGGATAGTCGGCGATCTTGGGTCGAGCGGCACTCATGCGCGCGATAAGCGAGGACTTACCCACCGAGGGGAAGCCAACGAGCGCGGCATCGGCCATGAGCTTCATCTCGAGCTCAATCCAGTGCTCCTCGGCCGGCTCACCCAGCTGGGCGAACGCGGGCGCGCGGCGCACCGACGTCACAAAGTGCGTATTCCCCAGACCGCCGGCGCCGCCGGGTGCTACGACGACGCGCTCACCGTCGTGAACCAAGTCGGCAATCTCGAACATCGGGGTCTGCGTCTCGGGGTCGAGCTCGCGCACCACGGTACCCATGGGAACCTTCAAGATAAGGTCCTCGCCGCTCTTTCCGTTGCGGCGGGCGCCCTGACCGTGCGTTCCGCGCTCGGCACGAAAATGATGCTTAAAGCGGTAATCGATCAGTGAAGACAGCTGAGCATCGGCCTGGATGACGACATTGCCGCCACGACCGCCGTCGCCGCCATCGGGGCCACCCTTGGGGACAAAGGCCTCGCGCCTAAACGACATGCATCCGGCACCGCCGTCGCCGCCGCACACGTTAATGCGGCTGATATCGGTGAACTGTGACAACAGAATCGCCTCCTACAAAAAGAGGGAGACCCTTGAATCCTAAAACTCAAGTGCCTCCCACATATGTGCTCTATGAAGGGTGAATTACGCGTTCGCGAGCGGGCGTACGCTGACCCTGTGCTTGATACCCTTGTGGAACTCAACGGTACCGTCGACCAGCGCGAACAGCGTGTCGTCCTTGCCACGGCCAACGTTCTCACCCGGGTGGATGTGAGTGCCGTGCTGACGGACGAGAATCGTGCCCGTGGTTACCGTCTGGCCGGCATAGCGCTTCGTGCCAAGGCGCTGACCGCGGGAGTCACGGCCATTACGGGAGGAACCGAGTCCTTTTTTGTGTGCCATTGTGTATACCTACTCTTTCGTTACGAGTGTAATCTACTCGGCGACGGGAGCCTCGGCAACAGCCTCGGCCTCTGCCTTGACAGCCTTCTTGGCGCGGGACGTAGCCTGGACCTTCACGATCTTCAGCTTGGTGAGCTGCTGACGGTGACCCTTCAGACGACGATAGCGCTTACGCTTGTGGAACTTGAAGACCAGCTGCTTCTCGCCCTTGAACTGCTCAACGATCTGAGCGGTAACCTTGGCCTTGGCCAGCTTGTCGGGATCGGTGACGATCTTCTTACCATCGTTGAGGAAGATGACCGGCAGGGTGACCTTGTCGCCCTCATTGCCCTCGATCTTCTCGACGGTGATGACATCGTCGGTGGCGACCTTGTACTGCTTGCCGCCCGTGTTAACGATTGCGTACATGTTTACTTGCCCTTCATGCATCAGTTAGTGCAACAGCCGAATATAGTAGCAGGCGATAATACCCCCGTCAACGAGTATGTGGAGCAAATCCACAAGTTCGCACAGGTATGGGGCTGACGAGTCGGCCCTCGTCGTCCTCGCATGCTTGATTCTGACGCTCGACATCGTAGGAGCAGATGGTCACGAGGTCTTGCATACCGGTGGAAACAATAGGTGCATCGACGCCCGGGGTCAAGCCCTGCAACAAAACATCAGCAGCAGAAAGCAAAATCTCCGGACGCATGGAGCCCTCGTTGTCGGCATGGGTGTCGAGCATGAGCACCAGATGGTCCGGACGCTCCCCCTCCGTGAGCTCATAGCCCACCAGTGTGTGGTCAAGGTCTAAGCGCTTGCTCTTCCTACCGCGTGCATAGTCGATGCCATGGCCTGCACGCAACGTGTCGATCGCGGCGCGTACCTCCTCGGCGCTCACGGGGGCCTCGGGGTCCAGGTGCAAGTCGATGCGGTACGACAGACGCGTAAGCTGAGCCGTCAGCGCCGGCGTGCGCACGTCGATGTAGGCAGCCTCGATGGGCGCCAGATCAGCAGGCGATGCAGCGGCCAGGCGTTCAAAGGCCTCGTCGAGCGCGACGAACTCGGTCATAAACAGGTCATACCACTCGCAGGTCGACGACGTGCCCACGGGCAGCGCCGACGAAAAGCCCACGCGCATATGCGGCGAGAAACCCTGCGTCACGGCATAGGGCAGGCCCGCACGGCGCACGATGCGCTCAATGGTATGAATTAGTTCCAGGTGGCCCAGGTACTTAAGGCGATCACGCTTGCCGTAGCGAACGCGCAGCCTAAAGAGCGTGGGGTTGTCGGTCAAGCGCTCACTCATGCGCGATCACCCATCAATACGTTCTTGGCGTGGAGCGTGGGACAGATTCCGCAGCCGGTGCACGACGTGCGGGTGCAATCGGGCGTCGTGACGCCCTCGAGCGAACGGCGATACTCGCGCTCGAGGAAACCGCGCGAGCAGCCGGGGCTCACGTGCTCCCAGGGCAGACGCCAGTCCAGCTCATAGGGCAGGTGCACCAGCTCGTTGAGGTCGATGCCGTTTTTGGCAGCGGCCTCCTTCCAGTTGTCGAGCGAGAAGTGCTCCACCCAGGCGTCGAAGCGCGAGCCCGCACGCCAGGCATCGATGATGACCGGCGTCATATCGCGACCGGCACGGGAGAGCGCGGCCTCGATGAGCGAGGTCTCGGCATCGTGGTAATGCACGCGGACGGCACGGTTGCGAACGCTCGTGATAAGCAGCTTCTGGCGACGCTTGACGTCGTCGTAGTCGAGCTGCGGGCACCACTGGAACGGCGTAGCAGCCTTGGGGATAAAGACCGAAACCGAGATAGACACCGAGATAGACCCGCGGCGCGCCTTGGGCACCACGGAGCGGCCGAGCTCCAACACGTGATCGGCCAGGCTGGCGATAGCCACGATGTCCTCGTCGCGCTCGCCGGGAAGGCCCATCATGAAGTAGAGCTTCATGCGGTTCCAGCCGGCCTCGAAGGCTGCCTTGGCCGCGCGATCCAAGTCCTCCTCGGTCACGTTCTTGTTGATGATGTCGCGCATACGCTGGCTGCCCGCCTCGGGCGCGAACGTCAGGCCGCCCTTCTTTTCGCCGGCGACCGACTCGGCCATATCCACGCCAAACGAATCCAGGCGCTGCGAGGGAATGGACACGCGAATGCCCGTGTCTTCCAGACGGCGGTTAAGGCGACCGAGCACATCGCGGATGCAGGAGTGGTCGGTCGTCGAAAGCGAGGTAAGCGACACCTCGTCATAGCCAGTCTTTTCCAAGCCCTGGATTACCGATGACACGATCTGGTCGGCCGAGCGCTCGCGTACCGGACGATACGTCATGCCTGCCTGGCAAAAACGGCAGCCGCGGGCGCAGCCACGCAAGATCTCGATAGACAGGCGATCGTGGACGAGCTGCGCATACGGCACGCACGACTGGGAAAGCGGATTGGTGGCACCAAAGTCCTCGACGACGCGCTTGTAGACTACCGGCGGGACGTCCTTGCCCTCGCGCGGCACGGTGTAGCCATGCGGCGAGCAGGGCTCGTCATAACGCACCTCATACAGGGATGGCACATAGGTGCCGGCGACCGTCGCGAGCTGCTCAACAATCTGTGCGCGCGGGACCCCTTCGTCGCGCAGGCGACGATGCAGCTGGCAGGTCTCGAGCAGCGACTCCTCGCCCTCGCCGATGAGGATGGCATCGAAGAAGGCCGCGTACGGCTCGGGGTTATACACCGAGGGACCACCGGCGATGATAATGGGGTCGTCCTCGGTACGGTCGGTCGCTAACAGCGGAATGCCAGCGAGGTCGAGTGCCTCGAGGAAGTTCGTCACCGCCATCTCGTGCGGCACATGCAGACCGACGATATCAAACGAAGCGACCGGCGCTGCACCCTCGAGCGAGAGCAGCGGAATGCCTGCCTCGCGCATGCCGTCACCCATATCGGGCCACGGCACATAGCCGCGTTCGCAGGAGATGCCCTCGGCCTGGTTAAGAATGTTGTAGAGGATGGCGATGCCCTGGTTGGGCAGACCAACCTCGTATACGTCCGGATAGATCAGGCAGCAACGGTAGTCGGCATCGGCCTTGGAAAGCGTGCCCCACTCGTGATCGATATAGCGGCTCGGTTTCTCGACCTTGGCGAGCAGCGGCTCAATTAAATGAAAACAGTCTTGGTATGCAACGCGCAACGGAAAACCCCTAAGCTGCGAGATCGGATGCGTCCTGGTAGGACGCGATAGGACGGGTAGCGCCCGCGACGGTGGTCACCAGATCGCGAACACGGGAGAACGTGGAAGTGACCACCTCGTTGGCACGGCTGTAGTCGACATCGCGCTCGTAGAGCGAAACGAGCGCACGGCCCATGCCGTAGGTGCCCGCGGCAGCAGTGAGCGCCTTGACGGCAAACCCAATATGCGGCGTCTGCTTGACGAGCACGCGGGTGACCGCGCGGATCACAAGACCGCCGGCAAGCACGCCCGCGACCTCGTAGCCGCGCTCAGGCTTAATGCCGCGCCCAAAGACGGCAGCGAGCTCAAAGAGCATGCCCACCTGCGCCAGCGCCATAACGGGATAATCGGCGCCCGGCAAAAACACCAGCGCACCGGTCGCCATATTGGTAAGCGCGCACGAGGTGATAATACGATTGGCCGCCGCGATGCGCATGAAGGCAAAGTTCGCCGCAAAAGCCGTTTCCTTGTCGGTGCGATCGAGAATCCAGCGGGCAAGCGTCTCGAGCAGATACGTCTTATCGGTTGCCGCTACCACGCCGAGCATGGGCGTGGACTCCTCGATAAACGGCACCTCCACAGCAGACTCGGCAAGCACGCATACGGGCGCGCCGGCGATCACGAGCTCCTGCACGGCACTCTCCAAGCGGTCGGAACCACACGAGAGCACCAGCACCACATCGGTATCGGTCTTTGGAGCAATTCGCTCCTCCCCCAGACGTTCGACGCGCACAATGCCCGAGGTCATCTGCGGCACAAAGGCGTCACGCACCGTCTCAGCCAGAAAGCGCGAGGCGGACGAATCCAGATAGACCGAGACGCGCACCGGCGTATCGGAATCCTTCTTAACGGACGCGCCCATCTTAAAAGCGCGGGTCAGCTTATCTACGGGAATTTTCATAGCAAACCCCTCCAGCGGTTACGCGGCGCCCGAACGATGCCGCCATATGGATTGTACGATACCCACCGTCAGCAGCTGAATCATCATCGAAGACGAACCAAAGCTAATAAACGGTAGCGGAATACCAGTAATCGGCATCATGCCGATGCACATGCCGATGTTTTCAAAGGTCTGGAACGTCCACATGCCAACGATGCCCACACACGAAAGACGCAAAAACAGCGACTCACACTTAAAGGCGACGCGAATCGTCGAAAAGATGAGCAGTACGTACAAGCACAGCAGCAAAAAGGAGCCGCAGAAGCCAAAGGTCTCGGACAGGAAGGCGAAGACGAAGTCGGTATGGAACTCGGGTAGGAAGCCGCCGGCCGACTGCGTCGCATGCCCCAGGCCCTTACCAAAGAAACCGCCCGAGCCGACCGCGATCAACGACTGCTGCAGATTGTACGCATCGTCCGAATCGGCATTATCGGGGTCGATAAAGACCGTCAGACGGTTCATCTGATACTGCTTGATGAGCACATCGTGGCCGAGCAGCGAATCAAAGACCGAATCGAGCGCCAGGACGAGGGCCACCAGGCCCACAAGCAGGGCCAGGGTCGACAGCACCCATTCGCGACGTGCACCGCTCATGCAGATGACGATGGCGCCCGAAACCAGCACGACCAGGCCCGAGCCCAGGTCGCCCATGGCAACGACGGCCAAAAACGGAATGGACAGCATGCCGCAGAGCTTGACGTAGTCGCGAGCGGTATCGATGCGACCGTTATACTGCGAGCCAAGCGTAGCAATAAAGAAGATGGTGATGAGCTTGGCAAGCTCAACCGGCTGGAATGTCAAGCCGATACCGGGAATCTTGATCCAGCCCGTCATGCCCAGACCGCCCGTATAGGACAGACCCGGAATCTTGGGCGAAAAGATCACGATCAGGTCGATGACGAGCAACGCCGTCGAGAAATTGGAAATACCGCGCAGATCGGTACGCCAGACCAGCACCGCCAGCACCGCTCCGATGCCAATTCCCAGCAGATGGCGTGAGAACGAGGCATCGGCCTTAAACTGCGAAGCCGACCAGATGATGATGGCACCGTAGGCAACGAGCGCCACAGTAGCCACGAGCACACCGATATGCACCTTTTGGCGAAACGTGCCGCGCGAGGCCGAAAGTTGCTTGTTGACGCGGTCCAGGCTGCTGCGAGAGCCGGTCTTGGTTGAACGGAACAGATCCGCCGGAGAAAAATCCATCGCAACCTCCTATCGAACCGAAGAATCGCCCGAGGCCGAAGAGGTATCGGGCTCGTCATAAATCACGCCGAGCACGTCGCGCACGACATGCATCGCGGTATCTGAGCCGCCGCCGCCCTGCTCCAGGACAGTAGCGATGACATACTTGGGATCATCGGCCGGTGCATAGGCGCAGAACCACGCGTATTCGTCCTCGCCGCTTTTCTCGCCCGTGCCCGACTTGCCGTATACCTGCGGCGTCAGGGTGCCAAAGTGCGCCGCCAGGGACGTTGATGCCGTGTAAATCACGTCGTGCATGCCGTTGCGAACTAGAGCCAAATCCGAATCGCTGTTGATCTTGGCCTCCAGGCGCTTCTTCTTGCCCTTGCCGTTGTACTTATAGGCATCGCCGTCGCCATCGCGCGACACGGCAGATAAAAACACGTGAGGCACGTACTGTTTACCGCCGTTGGCAAGACCCATATAGGCGCACGCCATCTGCAGGGGCGTCACCAGGATGTCGCCCTGGCCGATGGCAATGTTGGTCATATCGCCGGCATTCCACTTGCGGTCCTCGGCAGATGCGTCGGTGAAGTACGACTCTTTCCACTCGGCATCGGGAATACGACCCGCGCCCTCACTCGGCAGATCGATACCGCAGGTCTTGCCTAGGCCCCAGCGACGAAAGACCTCCTGCAGGCCCTCGGAATGTTTCTCGTCATAAAAGAACGCCTTGCCCATGTCGTAGAAGACGGGGTCGCACGAGTTGGCGATACCCGACTGCAGCGTCATGGTGCCGTGGCCGGAATGCAGCCAGCAGTACTTGCCCCACGACTTGCCCAGACCCGTCCAATAGCCCGTGCAGTTGGTCGTCTGCCCCGACGTGTAGGTTCCAAACTCAAGACCGGCCAGTGCCGAGAGCGGCTTGATGGTCGAAGCCGACATGTACTGTCCGCTAATGGCGCGGTTGAGCAGCGGGTGCGAACCCTCGTCATCGTTGAGCTCAGTCCACACATCGTTGGAGATGCCGCCGATAAACACCGACGGATCGAACTTGGGCTCGCTCGCCATGCCCAGAATCTCACCATTGTTGGGATCGAGGCACACCACGGCGCCGTTGCCGGCGTTACTGTGGCCCGTGGTCTTGGCAAGCTCGATAGCACTCGACAGCGCCGTCTCACAGGCCTGTTGGATTTTAAGGTCGAGCGTGAGTTTAATGTCGGAGCCGGCCTTCGCGGGCACGGCGCCAGCCTGACCGGTCACATTGCCCGAGGCATCGACCTTGACGGTCTGCTCGCCACGAATACCCTGCAGCAGGTTTTCGTAGTAGCTCTCAACGCCCGCCTGGCCCACGATATCGCCCGACTGGTACGTAATCTTGCCAGCAGAAGCATCATCATCGCCAGAGGTTTTCTTATTCTGAGCCTCGAGCTGCTCGGAGGTAATGGTGCCGGTATAGCCCAAGATATGGCATGCCGTCTCGCCATATGGATACTGGCGCTCGGTACGCTCGGCAATCTTGACACCCGGGAACTCGCCGGCATGCTCCTGAATATAGGCAACCGTGGAACGACGGACGTCCGTCGCGATGGTATGCAGGCTCTGAGCGCCCTCTGTATTGTCCTGAATATTGCGAAGGACCGCCACGTAAGGCATTCCAAGCACGTTGGAAAGATGGCGAACCAGAACCTCATCCTCCGCAAGGTCGCGGTAGGCCACGACAGCAAGTGAGGGACGGTTCTGGACAAGCGCCACGCCATTGCGGTCGAGGATGCGGCCGCGCACAGCGGGTGTGGTAACGGTGCGCGTCTGATTGCTATTAGCCTGCTTTTCGTAATAGTCCGACGAGACCATCTGCATGCCCCACAGCTTGACGGCAAGCGCCGCGAACATCGCGCCCACACCCGTGGTGAGGATGGAGAAGCGGCCCTTAAAGGCGGTCGCCGCGGTATTGCCCTCGCCCTCGGTGGCGCGCGGGGCCGTTCCATGCTGCGTATCGTAGGTAAAACGAGAATCGCCGCGACGCATGATGACCAGTGCGACCACGATGGCCACAACCAGCACGATACCGGCGATAATAACCGTCATCTGGGAAGACATCTACGAGCCTCCCCTATTTGAGCTTACGGGTCTTGGGCTTAAAGCGCATGCCCGTCTGGCGTCCGCCACGTGCGGAGAATCCATAACCGGACTGCGGCACGACGCCGGACATCAAAAACGGAATGGCAACCAGACCCGTCAGGATCGAAGACGGCAGTGCATGGCCGAAGATCGCCACGACAAAGCTCGTCTCCAAACCCATAAACAGCAAGATGATGCTGTAGATCACATTAATGACGAACGCGAAGGCGCCCACAGTGATGCCGCGCGCACTCGGGGTACCGCCCGTCTGACCGGCAGCGCTATGCACCAGGGCAAAAGAACCCACGGTCAGCAGGAGCGACATAACGCCCACCGGCACGGCAGCGGAAAGGTCATAGAACAAGCCGCTGCAAAAACCGCACACGACGGCACGGGTCGGGTCGCCCGAGAACACGCTTAGGCACACCAGGATAATCATAAAGTTGACGCGACCGCCCGCAATGGAGATCTGCGGTGCCAGGCCTGCCTGCAACAGCACGCACACGATGGCGGCGATTACAAACGTGCGGGAGCTCATCCCCTGCTCGTGTAGATCCATGGACATGCCCCCTATTCGCTCGAGCCGGAATCGGTCGTCTCGGACGTGTCGGAACCGTCATCCGGGCTCTCGTCCTTCGTCTTGGTCGCAGCATCGCGCGACGTTCCCTGCGGCGTGCTGTTGGCCGTGTTCACGTCCTCATCCGAGGCCGACTGTTCGTCGGTCAGCGAGGTAATGACCAGCACTTCCTCGTTATTCTCGGCCGTCGTCTGGGCGCGCACCACAATGGTGTAGTACACGTCGTTAGCCGATTTCTCAACCGACGAGACGGTGCCGAGCGGTAGACCCTTGGGGAACACACCGCCAATACCCGAGGTCACGATGATGTCGCCAACCTTAACGTCGGAATCGACGCTCACATACTCAAGACGCAGCGTACCGTCAGCCTGACCCTGCAGCATGCCCTGGGCGCGCGTGTCCTGCACCATGGCGGACACGCCCGAGCTCTCATCGCCAATCAGACGCACGGTGGACGTCTTGGCCGAGACCTCGATAATCTGGCCTATGACACCGGCAGAACTCGTCACAGGCATGTTGATGGTAAGCCCGTCGGCAGAACCCTTGTCGATGGTGACGGTCGAGGTCCAGGCATCGCCCGAGGCGCCGACGATACGAGCTGCAGTGGACTTGAGGTTGTAGGTCGACTGCAGACCGACCAGACCCTCCAGTCGCTCGGCGGTCTTTTGAGCCTCGGAGAGCTCGGCGACCTTAGAGGTCAGCTCCTCGTTTTGCTTCTTAAGCTCGTCAAGCGTGTCCTGCGACGCCGTAAGGTTAGAGAACACGTTACCGACCGCATTGAAGGGAGCCGCCACAGCCGAGCCCAGAAAACGCACCGGCGAGGTAATCGTCGTCACGCCCGAACGCACGGCATGAATCGGCCCCGTCTCGCCCTCGCGAATGTAAAACGTGAGCAGAAACACCGAAATCAGGCTGAAAACAATCAACGGGCGCATACCCGTTGATTGTCGCTTGGTATTCAGATTTGTGGAGAAACCCGAAGATCGTGCCAAATGGAATCCACCTTTTGGAAATTAAGCATTGGTCTGGACGAAGCCGCCATCAAACGCATTGGCCTCGAGCACGCGGGCACAGCCGTTAACAACGTTATCGAGCGCCGTGGGGCTGACGTTGACCGAAACGCCGGTCTCATCGCGCAGGCGCACGTCGAGACCGCGCAGCAGCGCGCCGCCACCGGTCAGCAAAATGCCGTAGTACATAAGGTCCGAGGCAAGATCGGGAGGCGTAGCGTCGAGTGCGTCCTTGACGGCCTTGGCCATCTCGTCGAGCGGCTTGTTGAGTGCGCGACGAATCTCCTCGCTCTCGATGCGCACGGTCTTGGGCAGACCGGTGATCACGTCGCGGCCGTTGACCTCGACGTCGAGCTCATCCTTGAGCGGCACGGCGGAGCCGACCTTGATCTTGATGTCCTCTGCCGTACGCTCGCCGATGGCCAGGTTGTAGGCATCACGAACGTGCGTGAGGATGGCCTGATCGAACTCGTCGCCGGCAATACGGATGGACTGCGAGACGACGATGCCGCCCATAGCGATAACGGCAACCTCGGTGGTACCGCCACCGATGTCGATGACCATGGAGCCGGTGGGTTCCTCGACGGGCAGGTCGGCGCCGATAGCGGCGGCCATAGGCTCTTCGATCAGATAGGCCTGGCGGGCACCGGCCTGGATCGTGGCCTCAAAGACAGCGCGCTTCTCGACCGACGTGACACCGGAGGGAACGCAGACGACAACACGCGGACGCGGAGTCCACGGATAGCGCTTCTCGGACGCCTTATCGATAAAGTAGCGAAGCATGGCCTCGGTAACATCGAAGTCGGCGATGACGCCGTCCTTCAGGGGACGAACGGCCACGATGTTGCCGGGCGTACGGCCGAGCATGCGCTTTGCCTCGATACCGACCGCCAGGATGCGCTCGTCGTTTTTGTCGATGGCGACAACGGAGGGCTCGCGAATGACGATGCCCTTGCCGCGCACGGAGACAAGCGTATTTGCGGTGCCGAGGTCGATGGCAAGATCGCCCGCATAGCTACCGAAGAACATATCCATCAAAGAAAACAACGCAACTCCTGATGTGTTGGATGATTGCTGGAAAACTACTAGCTCATCATACTAGCGCAAGCCCGGCACCTCACTTGCGGTGAAGCGCCGGGCAAAGCTAAATCCCATAAGGTCACTACTGGTTGTCAGCAGCCGAGAAATCCATATCGAGCGAAGAAACGGCCCAGCCGATATGATTGTCGGAGCGCACGAATTTGACGGTGTACTCCTGCTCGCCGCCCTTGGACAGCGATGCCTTCACCTTAGCGGTCGTCTCGGTCATGGACTGATCCATGCCCTCGACGGACACGGTGGCACCCTGCGGAATCGAGGAGATGATCATCGACTTAGCGTCCTCGGACAGGCTCGAGGCCAGGCAAGACTCGGCCTTTGCGGTGTCACCGTCACCGGCAGCCTGGAACAGATCGGTAACGACAGACTCCTGAGACGGGAAGCCAAAGCCGCGCGTGTAGGCAAAGCCCAGACCGCCCGCGGCGATCAAAATGAGCAGAAGCAGCACGATGAAGACTTTGAGGCCCGTGTGGCGATGGCGGCGACGGACCTTGGCCTGCTTACGATCCTGACGGTCCTGCTGGACCATCTCGGACTCGGACAGCGTAAAGAAGCCGGTGTCCGAGGGATCGGGCATAAACTGACCGGTCGCGCCCGTAGGATCGAGCGGATCGACGGCAGGAGCGTCCATCGCGGGCGCCGGAGCCGTGGCCATAGCCGTCTGGGCAGACAGCGCAGCAAGCGAATCCTGCACGCGGGCAAGCTCATCGGCCTGCTCGGAGGTGAGCTGGTAGATGCCATCGGCAGTAGCGGCGTTAAAGGCGTCGAGTGCGTCGGAGGGACGGCCGGCGGCAGAAAGCGCCTGACCCATGCCGGCGTTGAGTGCACGCGTGTCGTCGCGGGGGCCGGCAAAGTCGATAGCCGTGCGGTAGGTCTCCACGGCATCCGCCGGACGGCCGAGCTTAATGAAGCAACGACCGAGCTCGCCGAGTGCGGCGGCAGGAGCCGGATTGGCGCCGTCGATGGCAGCCTGACGGAAGGCGGTTCCCGCGTTGGCATAGTCGCCCGACTGGAACAGCGCATTGCCTAGGCCCAGATAGGCCTTGAACGGCGTGGCATAGGAAGCATCCTGCGTAGCGGCAGAAAACGCCTGAGCGGCCGTCGTGTAGTCGCCCACGGCGGCGAGCGCCTTGCCGCGATTGGTGAGCAGCGCGCCGCGCTTGCCGTAGGTGCCGTCGTTGAGGGCGGCGGCATAGGCCTCGGCGGCCTCGGCATACATGCCCAGGTGCATCAAGGCGTTGCCACGAAGGTGATCGGCCTCGCCCATAATCTCATCGGGAGTCTTTGCCGCCCCAAGCATCTGGGCTGCAGCGGAAAAATCACCCGCGCGGTAAGCGGCGCGGCCCTGTTGGATCAGCTGGCTATTCAAGGAAGTCCCCTTTACTCGTGAACAATCTCGACATGGACGATCTCGTCGCCGGCACGCAGCTGCGAAATCACATCGAGACCCTCGACCGTGGTACCAAAGACGGTGTAGCCAGAATCGAGGTTATGCTGGGCACCCAGGCAGAAGTAGAACTGCGAACCCGCGGAATCGGGGTCCATAGAGCGTGCCATGGCAAGGGCGCCATCGACATGGCTGTTGCGCGGATTGGTGGCAAACTCGCCCTTGATGCAGTAGCCGGGGCCACCGGTACCGGGCATGCCGTCGGGGCCCTCAAGACCGGCAGCGACGTCGGCGCCGGACATGTCGCGGGTATTGGGGTCGCCGCCCTGAATGACAAAGCCGGGCACATAGCGATGGAACTTAAGGCCATCATAGAAACCCATCGTGGAAAGCTCGCAGAAGTTCGCGACATGAATGGGAGCGCCCTCACCGTCAAACTTGACCTTGATGGTACCCTTCGACGTCTCGATAACGGCGCACTCGTCGCCGGCAAGCTGATACTCGGGCGTGTAGAGCTCTTTCTTAAAACCAAACATGTGGTTCCTTCCTCGTGCGTTTAAAGCATATTTGTACGAATTGTAACAATAAGCACGGGCTTACATCAATTGCGCACGTAGGTTATGCCGACTATGGCGAACTAATTTTAGGAACGCTGCTGCGGCTTCCAGGAGCCCACGTTGGCGTCGTACTGATTCAGCGCGCTGTTGCCGCCCTGTGCGATGGGCGCCAGAATATCGCTTTGGTGGGAACTCATCGACTCACCATCAGGAATGGCCAGCGAGATGTCCCAGCTCTGGCAGATCACGTCGACGCGCTCGTACATCCACTCGGCAAGCTGCTTTAAGTGGGCGATGTCGTCCGCATAGACCGTATCGTCCTGTACTTTCAGGTTGTTAAGCTCATCTTGCGTCTTTTTTATCTGGTCACGCAGGGCGTAGGCACTCTGCGACAGCTCCTGACGGGTGGACAGCGGCGTTCGGAGATAGCCGTTGTTAAAGGAATCGATGACCTCGCCGATCTGGTCCTCGTCAGCGTAGGACACGATGGTCTGATACAGACCGTCGAGCCTGGTATAGAGCTGATCATCGGTGAGCACGGTTTCTTCCTGGACCACCTCCGCAGAATCGTCCTGCTTGGTATCGTCCTCAGTGGCCTCGCCCTTTTGGCGCGTGGGGAAGGTGGTCTGTGCAGCTTGGCCAAACTGGTCGTAGAAGCCGGGCATGACACCCATGGGATCGGTCGTCACGAACCAATAGGCACCGCCGCAAACGACGGCAAGGACCGCGATGACGATGAGCGGCTTGGGGATATGACGCTTATGCTTGTGATAGGCGTCCTCGTCGGGGTGCACCTTGCGCTTGGGTTTTTGAGCATCGTCATGCAGGGAAACGGGCGTGGGAATATCGACCTTGGGGATACCGAAATCCTTATCGAAAGCTGGCAGCACGCAGGTCTCATTGGGGTCGGCGGCGTCCGAAAGCACCGCAGCGGCAGAGGCCGGCGCATGCGGCACCTCGGTATCGATCTGCTCTTGCGTTAGGCGCGGAAAGCCCGCCGTGCGGCCCGCTGCCAGGTCGGATGCTGCCGCGTCCTCGGAGAGGATACCCGGAGCGGGGCGTCCGCATTTGGGGCACGTACGATCATGCGGAGAAAGACGGGCACCGCAGCCCTCACAGAACACGAACTCGGTGTGCTCCGGACCATCGCCCGGACCCACATACGCGTTGCAGTAGGGGCAGAACGAGGCGCCGTCCTCGATGGTCTTAAGGCAATGCGGACAGATCACGGCATCCTCTTTTCGAAGCAATTCAAACAATCGAGGTTAGAGCATAACATCGCCACGGCCCCACAGGAGCAAGGCACCAATTCAACATCGCCAGGGCGCGTAGTTACTTCTTCTTTTTGCTCGGCATCGAGACTTTGATGCCTTGGGCGGACTTGGTTACGCGAGAGCGCTTGGCTCCGCTACCCTTCTTTTTCTTGGGCTGGGCCTGGGCCACGCCCTCGAGTGCGCGGACCTCGGCCTCGCGAACGGTGCGAGCTTCGCGGCGCTGTGCCATGTCGGCGGCGACGCGCTTGGCAAAACGCTCCGCCGTCGAACCCGTCGAGCTCACCTTGCCGCCACCGCGACCCAAGCGGACGCGCACACCGCGGCCAAAACCAGTTGCGGCATGACGACGACGCGGCTTGAGCGAATCCATCATCGTGGCGAGCTTAAAGAACACCGAGCAGGTAAAGACCACGATGACAGCCAAGATAACCATCTGGCCCATCGACAGGTTGGCAATAGACAGCAGCTTCGGGAATCCGATAACGCCCGTCAGAATGCCGACGACTACAAACACAAAGAGCGCCACACGCAAGGGC
This sequence comes from uncultured Collinsella sp., assembly GCA_958453935.1. Lineage (GTDB taxonomy): Bacteria > Actinomycetota > Coriobacteriia > Coriobacteriales > Coriobacteriaceae > Collinsella. The sequence goes on from CAUDZT010000022.1 coordinate 28,838, forward strand.
GTGAGGGGCTGCGAGATACGCCAGATCAGGCTGACGCTCGCCGCGCACGAAGTAAGCAGGCACATCGTAGACAGCGTGAGCTGGTTAAAGCCAAACACGCGCGCCACAAAGATATAGAGCGCCGCGGCCAAAATGACCGCAATCGACGCCGGCAGTGCCCGCTTGAGCACGTTCGTCAGGAACGACCCCTTCACGCGAGCATTGTTGGGCTCCAGGCCCAACACAAAGCCCGGCGCGCCGATGCAGAAGAAGTTGATGAGCGTCATCTGAATCGGCTCGAAAGGGTACGGCGGCAGCGCGATGCACAGCGCCGCCAGGCCCATCGAGAACAGTGTCTTGGTCAAGAACAGCGAAGCCGAACGCTGCAGGTTGTTGATGGAGCGACGGCCCTCGGCCACCACGGCGGGCATCGAGGCAAAATCGTTGTCGACGAGCACGATTTCGGCCACGTTACGCGCGGCATCGGAGCCGGCCGCCATGGCGACGGAGCAGTCGGCCTCCTTGAGCGCCAGCACGTCGTTGACGCCGTCGCCCGTCATGGCCACGGTGTGCTCGCGGCGCTTGAGCGCCTGCACGAGCTCGCGCTTCTGCTGCGGGGTCACACGACCAAAGACATGGTAGCGGTCCACTGCGGCATCGAGCTTGGCCGGCGTATCGAGCGTCGTGGCGTCCACATAAGCGTCCGCCCCCGGCACGCCCACCACGCGCGCGATCGACGACACCGTACGCGGGTCGTCGCCACTGATCACGTTAAGGGTCACGCCCTGCTCGTTAAAGTAGCCGATGGTCTCGGCCGCCGAGGTACGAATCTCGTCGCGGATGGTCACAAAGCCCACGGGCTCGGCCTCGCCCACCATATCGCCATCGGGCGTAAAGCCGTCCACGCGCGCCACCACGAGCACGCGGCAGGTATCGGCAAGCTCGGCGACACGGTTCTCGACCTGCGAAAACACACACTCCGAAAGCACAAACTGCGCAGCGCCCATCACATAGGAGCCCTGCGCAAACGAAGCGCCACTCCACTTTTTGGACGACGAGAACGGAATGACCGACGGCTGCGCTTTTTTCAAAGCAGCCGCGGAAAAG
>CAUDZT010000023.1 GCA_958453935.1 uncultured Collinsella sp.
TCCGCCGACGCCGCCGCCTCCGCCGCCCGAGAAGCCACCGCCTCCGCCGCCACCCGAGCTGTCCGAGCTCGACGCGAGCTCACGGATGCTCTCGTGATACACGCCATCGAATGAATCCATCGGCGACTCGTTGCCGTAATGATGGTAGTACCACCAGTAGCAGGGATAATTGTCGTAGAAACCGTCGGCCTCGCGCACCTCAGGCGGTACGGCCTCGGCAAGCTGACGCAGGACTTCCTTCGAAACGCCCAGCGCCGCACCCATCACCAGAAGTTTATTCCACAGGACCAGATCGCCGGGGACGGCTTCCTTTAGGCGCGTGAAGTCCTCGAGCCAATGCTTAAGCGCCTTGCATCGAGCCGCCACCTCGGCGCCCTCCGGCGTAAAGCGGCGGAACGTAAGGCCCACGCCAATACCCACCAGCACAATCGGCACCGAGATAACCGCGGCGATAATGTTCGCCTGTGCGCCGTCGGTAAAGAAGATGGATCCCACGGGAACAAAGGCGATCAGGATACCAAGAACCAGACAAAACACCATTGCGACAATGCCGTCCGAGGCAACGTACTCGCTATCGGCCAGCTTGCCCTTAACGGTGTTCTGATAGTCCTCGAGTTTGTCGCCCACGGGCGTAGCGTGCTGCTTAACGTAGTGCTGCAGCTCGTCAAACGTGCGCGAGCGATCACCGTTCTCGTCGGGCTTAGCACCGGCAAAGAAGACCTTGAGCACCATGCGGTCAATGCCCTTGGCCGACTTCCAGCCCACATCACTCACCGTCACGCGATACGTCTGCTCTTCTTTTTCGCGCCCCAACAGACCCTTCTTGGCCTTGGTCACGGTCGCCTGTTCCAGCTTGATCACACGGTCGTCGGTGAGCTTCATGAGCGTGGCGATATATGCCTGATCGGGCACCTCGTTCCAGCTCATGAGGGCCGAAAGCACGGCGGGATGGTCGGCCGAAGGTACATCGCGGAAATATTCGTCCTGGAAAAGAGGCTTGGGTTTGCGACGGCGCAGCTTGAGCACAACGATTGTGCCGGTAAAGGCCACCGCCGCGACAACACTTAGCACGGCAAGTGCATTGGCAATCATGCGAGCGTGAGCGCGGCGGGCGTTAGCCTCGTCGGCCCATGCCTTCTCCTCGCTCAGGATCGTCGACATGCGCTCTTCGCCCGAAGCGGCAAGCTGCGGCACCCAATCGCTGGGGAAGGCGATGCGCGCCTCGGCGAATTCGCCCTCATGCACGCAGGGAATGGTATAGGTGACCATGGGCTCGTCCACATCGAGCGACACGTCGCCCGTCAGCGGGCCGTGGCCCCATGCACGGAAGTTATCGCCCTTGATGGCCGCCGTCCCGGCGGCAGCATTTGCGAAGTACACTTCCATCTCGACATCGTCGGAATCCGCGGACCAGCCGTCGCCCACAAACTTCCAGTAGAGCTCGGCGGTATCGGCCCAATTCATAACCGCACCGGTCATGGTGTAGCTCACATAATAGATCGCGCTGTCGCCGCTCTCGTGGGGGCTGAAAACCTTGATCTTTACGCCGCCGTCGGACTGCTCAACCGTATAGACGCCGCTGTCGCCTTTGTTTGCGCTGTCGACCTTGTTAAACGCGGTGTCGTCTTCCTCGACGCTCAACACATTGACGCCCGCCGCGCCGCCCTGCTGGTTGGTGCCCGCATTGATCTCCCAAAACACGCCGTTGATGTCGTCGTCGAAATCGAACTGGCGTCCCTCGACAACGGTCAGCGATCCATCGGCCTCGACCGTGGCACCGATATAGGTTTGGGTCATGGAGTAGCCGTCGGCGTGGGCGGCGACAGGCAGCAGCAGCAACGCAAACGCGACAAACGCGCAGACGGAAACGAATCGCGCAAACAAGTGGCGCTGCCGGCAGGCATTGGCAACGGGGGCGTTCATAGGCACATCCTTTGTCTGTAAAACCAACATCGCCATTGTCCCACGTTTGCGGGCACACATGACGAATATCTGGGCCAACGGAACGTCAAATGGGACAAAAGTCCCACCCGAGTCTGGCACTTAGGGACGTTCCTTATCTGCCGGCAATTTGGGACACTCTTTGGCACGGCCTACATCAACGATAGACACCACTTCACAGCTCCGTCACAGGTGTAGCGGCTTTGTGTGGGCGCGGCATACGCTGTTTGAGCCTGCGGTCGAAGGGCATAAAGCAGTTGAGCGAAAACGGTTTGCCCCTTTGCCGTTCGCTCGAGGATCATGTCCCCCTTTTCCGCGGAAACCCCGGCAGTTGCGAAGAGCTGCCGGGGTTTCTGTCGTTTGGGGGTTGAGTTGGTGCGCGGCAATCGAAACGTTGAGCCGCAGGCCCGCCGTGCACAATGCGCGGCTCCGCCAACTTGCGGTCCACAGCGACGCCTCCCCATCGCGCTCCGCGCTATACTCGTCCGCATGGACATCAACGCACGCAACATAGCAACGCCCGCCGCGGACGCGCCAACGACGCAGCCCGCCTCCGTTCCCACGCCCGTCGTGGGCCGCTTTGCCCCGTCGCCCTCGGGCCGCATGCACCTGGGCAACGTGTTCAGCTGCCTGTGTGCGTGGCTTTCGGCCCGCAGCCAGGGCGGCAGCATCGTGTTGCGCATCGAGGACCTGGACGATCGCTGCAAGCGCCCGGAACTTGCCGCTCAATTGATTGACGACCTGGCCTGGCTGGGACTCGAGTGGGACGAAGGCCCCTACTACCAGCACGATCGCCTAGACCTGTACGAGAGCGCCTTGCGCCAGCTGCAAGACGCCAGTCTCACCTATCCCTGCTTTTGCACCCGCGCCGAACTCCACGCCGCAAGCGCGCCGCATGCCAGCGACGGCACGCCCATCTACCGCGGCGCCTGCCGAAACCTTTCTGCCAAAGAAATCGCCCGCCGCAGCGCTCTGCGCGCCCCGGCCACTCGTCTGCGCGTGCCCACCGTCGATGACCTTGCAGACGACGTGATCGAATTCGTGGACCGCACGTACGGGGCCCAATGCGAGGCACTCGCTACCGAGTGCGGCGACTTTTTGGTGCGCCGCAGCGACGGCGTGTTTGCCTATCAGCTGGCCGTTGTGGTCGATGACGCTGCCATGGGTATTACCGAGATCGTACGCGGATGCGACCTGCTGGGCTCCACGCCGCGCCAGATCTATCTGCAGCATCTGCTGGGACTGCCCACGCCGCACTACGCGCACATTCCGCTGCTCATGTCACCGGACGGCCGCCGTCTTTCCAAGCGCGATCGCGATCTGGACCTGGGCGAGCTCCGTGCCCGCTTTGGCACGCCCGAGGCGCTGCTGGGCTGGCTCGCCGGACAAACGGGCATCGCGCCGGACACCATACCGCGTACCGCCGAGCAACTGGCTGAGCACTTTAGCTGGGACGTCATCCGCGCGCATCGGGAAAACATCGTTATTGATGAAAGGACAAACATGCAACAGACGGCAGCCCACCCTGACGAGCGCCTCGATAACGACATTGCCAAAGTATCAACAACTCATCTTTCACCAGAGGGGTTCGATGCGTTTTGCGAAATACTTGACTCCCCTATGCCTGAAGCTACGAAAACGTTACTCGAGCGCAAGTCAGCTTGGGAGTAAATCCCTTAGCAAGCCGATTTTGGTTCGTCACGAAGCCCAAACGCCCCGTCCTTATGAAATATCCCAGGGCTGGAGTTCGTCACCCAAGCGAACGATGCAGTCGTAGAGCACGGTGTGGCGCTCGGCTGGGTTGGCATCCCGATGAAAATGCCCGTAGTACCAGCGCTTGTAGTCCAAGCGGTCCTCCAGCTCATCGAAAAATGCCGTAAGCTGATCAACGGCGGGGTAATTCCAGCCAGGTGCCGGATAGAGCGTGGGCGAGAGCATGCGCGTGGAACAGGTGTGGGTTATCACGTAGTCGACCTTCCAGTCCACGCTATCGAGCTTTGCCCGCGCTTCCTCAAAGTTGCGCTCACCCGGCAACTCCGGCGGCCACCAGCTGGAATATGGCACGCGGTATTCCTTGTCCACACTCGTGGCGCCGCCCATGGTAAAGACCGTTGAGCCGTCGAGCTCAAAAACCTCGCCGCGCGTCAGGCGCCGTATGGGCGAGGTATCCGACAGGCGCTGCGTCAGCCCACCGTGCCACAACTCCATGGGGCGTTCCGCCCAATGGTCGTAGCGTTCGTGGTTGCCGTCGACGAACAGCACGGTATAGGGGCGCGACTCCAGCCAAGCGATGTCGGCACACTCCTCGGCAGAGAAATCCCACGGAAAGCCAAAGTCGCCAGCAACGATGAGATAGTCGTCGCTCGTCAGGCTATCCCCAAGATCCCAATCACGCAGCTTTTGCATGTCGATGCCACCGTGAATATCGCCCGTCACATAGACCGTCATCGGATTACCACTTCCCTCTTATAGGCTTCGAGGTCGTGCTCGACCTGCTCGTCGCCCGTGGCATTGACCCACCACGGCCATTTAACGCAACACACCGGCTCATCTACCTGCGCAAACCATAACTTGAGCTCATCCAGACTTACCGGGGCGTAGCTGTTAGCGTCCACACCCACGTCATAGCGCAGCAGCCCCTGTCTGAGGTTGAACTTGTTGTACGCGCCGCCGCAGCTGTGGATATGCCCGTGCAGGTGCCAGCCGCCGTGCGACATGCCCTGCCAGTCGACCATGGGATAGTGGCTCAGCACGATTTTCTGCCGATCGATTTTGAGCACACAAATGGGCGGCTCGACGATAAAAGCATCCGCTACGGCAGGTTGCGTCCAGTCTTTGTCGTGGTTGCCGGGCAGTAGGTGGACGCGTTTGCAGGCAATGCTTTTGCGCAGCTCGTAAGCGTCTTGGACCGTCATCTTAAAGCTAAAGTCGCCCAAGATGTAGAGCTCGTCATCCACAGCGACCTTGCTATTAATGTTGGCGACCATGGCCTCGTTCATCTGCGCAACAGTCGACCAAGGCCTATCGCTAAGCCGTAGCATGTTCTCGTGCCCAAAGTGGGTATCGCTGGTAAACCAGATCATTGGGGACTCCTAACGTTTTTGCTCGGAATAGCTGCTCGCCGTCTCGCCAAATCCAGTGCCGCGCCGCGCTTCGATTGGCACGATATCCTGGTAGATAAGGCGATGCTTTTCATCACGCCATTCATCGTCATGGTAATGGCCAAAGAACCAGGTGCGGTAGTCGAGCCGCCCGTCGAGCTCGCCCAAAAAGGCCTGCAGCGAATCGTCGTAGAACTCGCGATTACACTCCATGCACAGTTCGTCCGCCAAATCGACCGGCGCCTCGTGAGTCACAACATAGTCAACCTTCCAGCCCACGCGATCGAGCGAGGCGCGACAATGGTTCATCTCGCCCTCACTCGGCATTTCCTCGGGCCACCAAGTTTTTCCCTCCCGGCGCCACTGCTTGTCATGGCTCGCGGCGCCGCCCATGATGAGCACCGCGCTCCCCGCGATGTCGAACACCTCGCCGCGCATCAGGTGCAGCACATGCGGGCGAGCCTCGTGAACGAGGCCCCCATTCCACTCTCGCACCGGCAGCCCCGCCAGCAGATGATGGTTCTCGTGATTGCCGTCGACAAAACACGTGGTCCAGGGCTTGGACTCAAACCAGTCAAGCCAGTATTTGTCGGTGTTCGAGCCGCTCCATATAAAGCCAAAGTCGCCGGCAACGATCACCACGTCATCGCGCGCCAGCGTTCGGCCCAATGGCCAAGCGCGCGATGAGAAGCGGCTCGCCCCGTACTCGGCAATACCGTGAACGTCCCCGGTGACGAAAATGGACATCAAGCAACACCTCCGCGCTGTACGGCTCTGAACAAAGCGATGGCAGAAATTGCAGGCCGGCCCCGGCATTTGCATCCCTTAGGGCTTACCCCTCGTTCTTCCATCCAAACGGGTCAAATACCCAAAAAATCAGATCGAGCACGCCGCCGGTCATCATGGCGCCGGCAAGGGCCATGCAAACGTGCAGAGAGCTGGCGCTTCGGAGCACGTCGAACGGACCCAGAACAGCCAGCAACGCGACCGCCGCGCCGGCAAGGCACAGCGCAAGGCACGGCCCCGCGTCCTTAACGCATTTCTTTGCGAGATGCTTGGTGCTGTCACTCATCAATATCGAACTCCTTAGAGGGTCGTTGTTCAGATACGTGCCATCGCGACAGAGCAGGGCGGCAAATTAAGTGTCACATGGCGTGCGGACACGTTTTTAAACCCGCGCGTCCGCAGGGACCCATGCCCTTGCAAAACAGCCCTGAAGAATCTCCTAAACCGAAACCGCCGACGGGCAACATGCTGAACAGGGAATCTTTCCTCGTTTGAGTGCGGTCGCTAATGGCACGCTTGTTTTAATAGCGTTCCGGGGAAGGCTTTTGCATCCCGCACGATGATAAATCTTGCCGTTCTTGGTAACGATTACCTTGATTTTTGAGGCATCTACGCTGCGAGGCTCGATGGGCGCGGCTACCTCTAGAGGAGCCGATGCCGTTTTCCAAGGCTTGCTTCTCGAAAAACCAGAATCGCGGTATCGATTAATGTAGCCATCAAAGCACCCGTCGAACAGCAGTCCCGTTGCCAAGCCCGCCATGAACCCACAGGCAATCGCAGCTTCTCCTCTAATTTGCATATGTCCCTCCTTAAATAACCCTGAAGATAAAAGCGGCGCGCGCCGCAGAGCCCATGCCCTTGCGGCGCACGCCGAAAATGATCCGTTTTCCTCCGTCCCTAACGGATCAGTTGGCGGCGCTTGTCGGAGAGGAAGACGCCGGCGGCCACCAGGACCGTGCCGCCGATCACGAAGGTCTCACCCAGCAGCTCGGACGCATCGCCCGTGGCGGGCATCGCCGTCTGCCAAGTCGTGGCCTCGGTCTTTGCCTCCGCATGCTTGGCCTGGTACGTAACTTGCGTGACGGGCTGGGTCTGCTCGCCGTTTCCGCGGTCGGCGGCCTCTTGGCGAGCGATCTCGGCGTTAAGCTCGGCAATAGCCTGGTCGAGTTCGGCCTTGGCGGCGGTATAGTTGGCAAGCGCCTCCAGGTAGGCAGGTGCCACATCATCCGTCGCAGCTGCGGCGTCATCGAGTTCGGCCTTGGCGGTCGCGGCGCGCTCGGCGGCATCGTGAGCTGCGGCAATCTTGGCGTTGAGCGCCTCGTCTGCATCGTCAGCGCTGCCGTTGACGATGGCTTCGGCAAGATCAATCCTGCGCAGGCGGGCGACCGCAGCGGCAGAGGCGTCGCGGGTGGCAGCCGCATCCGTCACGGCGTCGTCGGCCTCCACAAAATCGTACTCGGCATCGCTCACGGCCATCTCCGCGGCATCAAGCGCAGCATCGGCAGCGGCCTTGTCCTCAGTAGCCTTGGAAAGTGCCGCAGCGGCATTCTTAAGCTGAGAGGCACGGGCAGCAGCCGCATCAGACTTTGCCTGAGCCGTTGTCACGGCAGCGCCGGCATCGCTCGCAGCGCGCTGGGCCATATCGAGCTCCGCCTGAGCGGCAACAGCATCGATATCAGCCTGATCTGCATCGCCTTGGGCAACAGCAAATTCAGCCTCCGCCTCGCGCTGATTGGCACGAGCGTCCTCGAGTGCAGACGACGCCGCATCAAACGCACGCTGAGCAGCAGCGATATCGGCTGAGTATGCCGCCAGCTCATCCTGGGCCGCGGCAAGTGCATCCTGCTTGTCGCCGACACCGACACGAGCGGCATTCAGTGCGCGCTTGGCAGCAGCCACCTTGCCCTTGGCAATGTCGAGCTCGCCAGACTTGGCGGCCACGGCGTCCTGAGCCGCCGCAACTGCGGCGTTGGCAGCGCTCAAATCGGCGCGGGCATCGCTGACAGCACGCGCGGCGACGTCAGCTGCAGCCTGCTTTTGCTCCACAGAAGCCTGAGCCTCCGAGACCTTGGCAGTCGCGACATCAGCGTCAGCGACAGCGCGCTCAACCTGAGCTTGCTTTGCCGCAACGGTCTGCGATGCTGCGTCCACCTTGTTGCCGGCATCGTCGGCAACGCCCTGCGCCGTAGCAAGCTCCTGACGAGCCGCGTCCACGCCCTGCCCAGGATTTGCCAACGAGTCACACCACGCATTAAGCGCAGCCTCGTATTCGGCAACCGTCATCGGATTGGCGGCATTCGTGTACCATCCTCCAGACATAGAGAACGTCTGCGCCTGCGTAAGCCAACGGTTCATCGTCCCGCGCGTGCAAACCCCCATACCCGTTACGGTGTAATCGGGATCGATCACATTCATGTAGTGACCGACTGTATGCACGCTCCCGCCATGCGCAGCCACGTAGCGATCGATTTCGTCGCCATGCTGCTCGTAGAAATCAAAAGCAGCCTTTCCCGTAAGGCCCGTCGCTCCCAGCGTAGCCGCAGCGCGGTCAAAGACGGCCTTCTCCTGATCGACCCACTGGATGAACGGGTCGCTTCCGTAGTTCCACGCCACGTTTTCGCCCACGTTGAACTGCATGGCGTGCGCAGTCTTGGTATCGGAGAAATTCGCATCGGCAATCGCGGTCGCCATCATGGCAAACGTCACCTTGAGCTCACCCAGGCCAACGCTCGCACGATACTTGTTGCACGCCTTGAGCCACACAATCGCTTGCTTCATGTTGGTCAGACTCGTCGCGTCAACCTCCTCGCCCACCTTGGTGAGGCTGGCATATTTGCAGTTGAGAATCAGGTCCGCCGCATCGTCGGCACCCACGCTCTTAAAGAACGCAATGGCGCCCTGGCGGTAGTTTTCCGCCGAGGCGTTCGCCGTAGCCTGAGCGGCGTCGAGCTTGGCCTGCGCTTGAGCTACAGCCTGATCGGCCTGCTGCTTTTGAGCCTTTGCCTGGTCGAGCGCCTTGTCGGCAGCGTTCTTCTCGTCCTTAGCGGCCGAGAGCTTGGCCTGAGCGTCGGCCAGCGCCGCAAGCGCATTGGCATGCTCGGCCTTAGCCTGATCGACGGCGGCGTCTGCCGCGGTCGCAGCAGCCGTGGCAGCGTCCAACTTGGACTGCGCGTCAGCCGCAGTCTGCTGCTGGACGGCGAGCGCCTGCTGAGCAGCCTGCGCCTCACCCTCGGCAGTGGTCACTTCCTGCGAGGCAGCAGCGAGTTCGCCCTCGCGCTGCGCCTGGACCGACTTGACGGCGTCCAGCGCGGCAGCGGCGGCGTCCACCTTGGCCTTGGCAGCCTCGTACTCCGGGCCCGCGGCACCCTGCTCGGCACGGTCGAGATCGGCCTTGGCGGCGTCATAGCTCGCCTGAGCGGCATCCACATCCGCATCGGCTGAATCCTTTGCCTGCTGAGCTGCCGAAAGCTTGTCCTGTGCGTCCTGCTTTTTAGCCGCGGCGGCATTAACGCCAGCCTGGGCACCCGCAAGCCTAGCCTGAGCGTCAGCCGCCTGCTGCTTGGCCTGCGCCAGCTCGCTCGCAGCCTGATCAGCTGCAGCCTGGGCAGCGGCCACGGCCTCGGGCGTGGCATCGGATGCGGCAGCCTGGGCAGCCTCAAGCGCAGCCTGAGCATCGTCTGACGCCTTCTGGGCGGTGGCAAGAGCTTCGTCCTTGTCCGCCAGGTTCTTCTTAGCGGCACCAAGCGCAGCCTGAGCGTCCTCAAGCGCCTTCACATCTGCATCGGCCTTGTCCTGCGCAGCGCCCATCTGCTTTTCCAGCTCGGTCGAAGCCGCAGAAGCGGCAGCGTCGCTTGCGTCATGGGCCGCGTCGTAGGCACCCTGCGCCTGCTGCTGGTTGGCAGCGGCGACGTCGTAAGGAGCGGCGGCCGCATCCAAATCGGCCTTGGCGGCAGCGGCCTTAGCACGAGCCGCATCGACCGCAGCCTGCAGGTTGGCGACCTTCTGCGCCGCCGACACCGTGCCCGCGCCAGTACTAGCAGCGGCCGCACTCGTCAACGGAGACAGCACCGCAGCCGGCTTCCCAGTAGCGTCGGCACCGTTCGCACCCTGTGCCACCGCGGTCAGCGGAGACAGCAGCGACCCGCCCGTCATGGCGATCGTCGCCGCGGCAACCGTCGCCATGCGCCCGGCGGCCTTCGCCTTACCCGCAGCGCCGCCATTGATGTTCTTATTCACGTTCTTGCTCATTGCCGATTCCTTCCCACGATGAGCTGATGTTTGACACACATAATCGATCCAATATGCCCCGCTAAAAAGAGGTGATAACGGGGTAATTAAATCGGAGGAGTTGGAGACAAGCCCACATCCATCAGCGGATGCCGAGCTCATACTCCCGCTCGCGCTCAATATCATTCAGGTACTCATAATCTTCGGAGCTAAGCTCTAAATCATCTTGAGCGAACATGTAGTTCTCAGCCTTAGAACAAATACTGTAACCGCAGATGGTATTGAAATCGATATGGTCGGTATTGTCGTTGTAAAGGGGGAAAATTCTGCTGGTCATGCTCAAGTACCTCTCAACATAAACTGAAAACTCGTTTGCTTGGTCTCTTTTCGAGACCCCATCTGATGTGCTATAGCTGCAGTATATGTTCTCCTTTTTTACAATGCAAGCATAATTTCAAAAAGTTCTAGGAGCGATAATTGCGCAACACCATCACTTGCCGCCACCGCCATCCCCCACTGCGCCCTCACGCGCAGCGCACTCGTTGAGATACTTGACCGGAATCGGCCACACGGACGGAGCCTTATAGCGCGAAAGGCCTATGTTGGCCAGCTGAACCAACAACTCGGATAAATCATCACCGCCGAGCATCTCAATCGAACGCACGTGAATCGCAGTCGCCATATCCTCCTGGGTGCCGTTGTTGACGCCCACAAAATAGCAAGTCCCGCTCGCGCGCTCGAACGTTCCAATGCCGTAATAAGGCGAGTTGTAGCTCTCGAAAATCTCTTTCTTACGCCCCGCCTTGCCCGCGAGCTGATGCTCGCCCACCAGAGCCATAAAGTTGTTGGAAAACGTCGTCAGTCCCGTATCCCGCACGCGCGCAAGCATAGACCGCCCGTTCGCATGCACGTCAAAGACGTAGGCGCCCTTATCGAGTTTGCCGTCCGCGGTCAGCAGATCGAGCTCCATCTCGTCCTCGGGACCATCCTCTGCCGAATGTGAGGCATAGCGCATGTCCCCATCCGCGCCAATCGCCAACGTAGCGATACGCGAATCCAGCTCAATCTTGTCCTTTGCTTTATGCGGCACATCAACTAAGCCACACACCGTCACCGACTCAATATCCAAAGCGTCAAGATCAAACGCCGTCACCTGCTCGTCGACAACATCCTGCTTTACCAGCAGTTCTTTGAGCATGGCGCCCAGGATCGCCTCTTGCGCATTGCGATCCTTTTGCCTTGGCGCCACTTTAAACAGTGGCTCGCACACATCCGGCGTCACGTGCTGTTCCACCACGCCAACATGTAAGGCATAGCCGTCGTCCTCAGCAACCTCATTGGGCACAACGACAAGGTTCAGCGCCTGCGAATCCACGGTCCTTCCGCCATACGATGCGCGAACGCCCCACGAGGAATCGTTAAGTCGATCGGCCAGCCGGCGCGCCACTTCGGCAAGCCCATTACGCGCAAACGACACCACGATCCGCTGCCCCGCCATGCGCTCCGCAACCACGCGCGCGTACTCATCACCCTTGAGCACCTCGTAGAAACTCTTACGCGGGTATTCCATGAGCGTCACCCGGGCAAAGTCACTGTAACGGCGTTCGAGAATCTGCAGCTCTCGATACAGAATGCCCTTCTTGGTATAGGCGACCTTGTCTGCCTGGGCCGAGAACGTCAGATCGCGGCGTTTGGACGGCTTGTCGCCCTTGGCTCGGCGCAGGATGTACTCGTCTTTTTGTTCGTGGGCAAGCACCATCGTCGCCACGGGCGATAGCCTGTAGCCCACTTGGCCCTTAATCTTTTCGAGCTCTTTCTCGTCACCTTGTGCCCTGCCAATAAGCACACGACGCTTGGTAAACGTCCGAATCTTAAGATCGAAGGTGCAATCCTCATCGATAACGATTTCAACCGTTTCGATCTTGGCAGGTCCCCTTCCGTCGCTTTCGACAGCATCGCGGCGGGCACCCTTGGCGCAAATGACATACAGGCGCCCGGTGTCATTGGGAACTTCGTCCTCAATCCCCTCAAACTGAGAGCAGGAGTTGAACAGCAAACGGAGCGCAACGTAATCGTCCAACTCGTTCCAATTAGTTTTAATCGGAACCACTTGCTCCTGATAAAGCGAAGCATTAAGGTCGCCCGTCTGCACGCCCGCTTTGACCATCAGAAAGACGCGGTTGTCTGCAAGCTGCGTGAGCGCGACGACCTTGCCCGTCTGGCACACATCGGTCATAAAGTTTGCTACGGCATGCTTGCCCGCATCGCCGACGTTGCACCAAAAGACCGAGTAACGCTCCTCGGCAGCCGCCGCATCGAGCTGCAACACGAGCTCGGATACGGCGATGTCTCCCAGACCGCACGGCTGGCTATGCTTCGATTGCACGGCCGATCGCCTCCATCATCTCCAGGCTGATTACTCCATCAGCTGCCATATAGGGGAAGGAGAACACCATCCCCTCGTCGTCGATTGGCTTTTGGCGGAGCCTCAGCGCCGCTTCATCGGCCAACACATTGACGATCAACAGGCGCTTCGCCCCAACTTTTTGAGCCTTGGCCTTAAAGCGCTCGGCGTCCGTAGTCTCGCCGCCGTTGCGCCTGTAGGCCTCATAGGCGCCGATACGGTAGTGCTTAAAGTCAATCCACACCCCGGTCTTGTTGCCGGCGGCATCGAGCACCTCAAAATCGCCGCCCGTCTCGGCATGGGCAGCATCACCACGAGCAAGCGAATAGCGCCCGTCGTAATACGCCTCGAAGATGGCCCTACCGGCAGACTCTCCCAGTTCTCCCAGGTACACCGTCTGAAACATGTAGGGCGTCATGTGCACCGTTGCCGCCGGTTGCAGCGTCGCAGGCACCCCGTCGCGTGACCAGCGCTCGCGCACCTCGCGAACCGAGAGCAGCTCGGGCACGCGGGCCGCCGCCTGGCTTACCTGGCGAACCTTCGCACCCTTAAAGCCCTCGTTATAGCGACAGCGCTCCTCCAGACGGGCTGCAATTTGCTCGACAGGCTCGCCATCGTAGCTAGGGAATTCAAAGTGCGGCACCTTGCATGCCCCGCCTTCTGCATAGGCATAGCCATTTGCAGCATGCGACATGCGCAGCGCGGTACTCCGGCGCTCTGGGTATTGCGCGAGATCTTCCCACGGCAGGCAAAAATGATGCAGGTAAAAGTCGCGCTCGCCATCAAAAGCAGTGAGATCTTCGTCCCCGGCGTTTAGCGAGGTAACTTTCCACGCCAGCTTTTCGTGCTTTTGCTTGGCAAGGTTGTTCCTAAAGGCGGCAAGGTTCTGCTGCTTAACGGCAGCGTGTTCCTTGTTGTCCGTCATATGGTTGTTGGCAGCGGCGCAGGCACCAACCACCTGCTCAAGCTCGTAGCCCATCGGCAAATCATGCAAGAACGAAAAGTTGCAATCGTTCGCAATCTCGCGGTCGAGCAGCACCTGCACGCAAGGCATCTTTACACTCGTGCGCATCAGGCGACCCACAGCCTGTGCCACAATGCGAGCGCCTTCGACCTGATAAGAGAGGGTGTCGCGCACCGGCAGGCTCTTATTAACGCCAGATAGAAGCATCCGTACGTTCCGGCGCTTTTGAGTAAACGGAACCTCGCCGCGCGCTACCAGTTCCTCCTGCTCCACCACGCCAAGTAGCGCCTGCTGGACAAACTTATTTGAGTTGATCTCCACTCCCCAGGTCAAACGACTTGTGGGCGACTCGATATATAAGAAATCAAGATCCATCTTGGGGCGACGGTCGGCATTTTCAAAGCCGCAATCGACCTGATGAACCATGTCGCACAGATTCTCCGGCACCTTGTATTTGAGATTCTTGGAAAAGCCACCGGCCGAAAGATTGATAAACATCAGGGTCGGCTGGCCCAGCTCGAGACGTTTTTGAGCGCCACGCCAACCTGCATCCCATTCCGCAGCGTTAAAGCACGGCACCATGTCCTTGGCGGCCTCAAGCGATTTCTCGTACGACATCTCGGGGCACTTGATGTTTCTAATCACCAGCTCCGCGACAATCTCGCGCGCAAGATCCAGCGCCAGACTATTGAATTCGCCATGGTTTCCCATGTGGCGCGTGGTAAAAACGGCTCCCGCCCGTTGCTCGTTACGCGCCACACCACGGGCCCAAGTACTCACGGCAACAAGCGTCTTGCTCAGGCGCTTCAGCTCAAACTCGATGCTCTTGGCGTCGCTCACGCCCACCCTGTCAGCAATCTTTAAGCGCAAGCGCACCGCAAGTCCCTCACTCACGCCAATCCCGTCAAAGAACCGCATCGCGCGCTCGTACACCTCGTCGGGCGACACAATGATGCCGCCAAAGGCGCCGCCTGCCAGCGCGACCATGCCGGCAATTTCCTTGGACTCATCCACCCAGGCAATATCGACGTCGTACTCCTTCGCAGCCTGTTTGTTAAACAGCTTAGTCTGTCGCACGATTTCCTGGTTGAGCTCGCCAATCCAAGCGTCCTTGCGAACCACGCCATGAACCTCGTCAAGGTAATCGAGGTTGAAGTTTTTGACGGTCGGCGCACTCCATGTTGCGCTCATGCACACGCAAGGCGCTTTGGCGGCAATGGAGGCAAGGTAGGCCTCGGGCATGCGCTCAATGCCGTGGCTGGTTAGGTACGTGGTAAACATGTGCTCGATGGTGGTTTCCATCACTAGATAATCGACACCACGCGCATACATCGAGTCGTCGGCGGCATCGATCTCGTCATTCTTGCGATCTTTAAAGAACAGCGCCAGCATCAACGAATCCCAAAAATACTTCTCGCTGGTCTGGTTGTTCCTAATGCCCAGGGCATCGATGATGTTCTTGCGCGAAAGGTCGTCCTTGTACGAAATGCTGCCGTAGTACAGCTTGTCCATAAGCGTGGCGCAACGGGCGAGATGACCCACCACCATCCTGACCAGACCGCGTGCACGACGCACCGCCTTGCTGACGGTTTGCTGCCCACTCCCTCCGCGAGTGATAATCATATTGCGAGTACCGCCCTCATTGAGTTTGAAGCGCAACGGATTCGCCGAGTTGTCGCCCACCGAAATATCGTCGCTGCCAAACAGATGTCGACCGGAGAGCTGCTCTTCTTTCGCCTCGTCAGACAGCGCAAAAGGCGGACGCAGTTTCATGTCCTTAATACAAGAGGCGAGTGCCTTTTGAATTTTCTTGGCATCCTTGGCGATTTCTTCGGCATCTTCCTCTACGCTCGCCCGCGAAACCCTGTTCCTCTCGGCGTTTGACCCTTTGTGATCGCCCGACGTGGAAGCGTGCGTATAGACCGCCATCCATTGATCTCGATTCCCCAGTAGCAAGGGGTCCACCACACCGCCGTTAAAATGACGATCGAGGATACGCAATACTTCGTCCGGTTGAAACGTCACGGGATCGTCTGTCAGCGTCGACAGTATGTCGGCCTTCATGTGGTCGATTTCATCAAAGATAAACAGGCCCTTCTCGGCAGCCATTGCGTTAAAGAGCACAACGCCTGCACCGGTCACTGTATCGATCCTATTGATGAGCTTTTGCGGCGTCAGGGCAATCACATGCGGTATGCTCTCGTCATTGAGCAGGGCAGACGGCCAAATCTGGGGGATCACCTCCATGCCGCGCGTGATGTTTTTGAGCTCGTGGCTCACAGCCCAACGCAAGCTCGCATCCGCCGACGATAGCTTGTCGCGAAGGGCGGGGGTCAAACGGTCTGCAACACCTCCCAGACGATTTCGAGTGTCAAGGATGCCCAAAAGGTCATCGGCGATCTCCATCGCGTTGCCCCACGCTCGCTTAATGATGCGATGAGAGCTCTCGTCGTCCGCCTCGATGGGACACGGAATGTCGCGCACGCCCACGGCGCCCTTACCGCGCGTAGTCTCAATCCAATGCAGGATGTTATCGCCCGCACGCGGAAGATCGAACACCATGCGCTGCGCGGCATCGCCATCCATGCCCTGTTCAACCAGCAATTTGCGCACGCTCGCAACGTAGTTGTCGCGGTTGTCCTTACCCGGCACCACAAACACCAGGTAACGACGGCCCGGGCACTTGTTAAAACAGCCCGAATCGTCCCAGCCACCGGCGATGAGGTCGGCTGTGACCTGCTCGGCCGTATAGTTTTTACCCGAGCCCGTCGTGGCGCCCAAAAAGTACAGGCCATTGTTGCCCTGATCCTTGGGGGCAAACAGCGCACGCTCAAAAAACTCGCGCATCGCCTTTTGACGTGCAAGATAGGGAGCGAGCTCCTTGTCGTCCGCAGACGACGGATTCGATTGGCAGTTGAGATCCCACATAGCCATGGTCAAACCTCCGATTTAGTTGTTACACGTGTTTGATACCATCCCGTGCGGACAAAACTCGCGCTGGGCGGTCAAGGCGGCGGCGTCCATGCCGCTTGAGAGAAGAAAGAAAGGAAAGAGGAGCAGTCAGCGACTACTCGCACGAAGCGAGCAGTTTCTTAAGATCGCACTCCAACGCCTCGCGCTCTTTGGCATCGATCACTGCAAGGGCGACACGCATCAGGGATGCATCGGCGGCAGACTCCTGAACCTGGTCGGGGCGCTTGCTAAAGCTTTTCCCGGCAGCCTTCCGATCGGTCGCGCCGTTCAGTGCGGTGGCTAAAGATTGTCATCGGACTTTGCGCTGGCTTTGGCCGCCTCTTCGCCCGCGATCAGGTCCTTAACCGTTATATACGCACTGTACGTAGCATCCTCGATCTTTTCCAAAACATCATCAGGGTCGCAAGTGCCCCAAGTTTCTTCGAGGACTCGAGCCAATCCCCAAGCAGCGCTGAGCAGGACGTCAACGTCCTTTAGATCTAAATGATCGACCGTAAAGGGATAGTCCGCGCACTCCAGTAGATACGTGTCAACTGCGCCAATTGCCTCAGCCACGTATGGCTCAAGATCGCAATGGGGTTGGAGGGCGCACAGCGCCTTGTGCGGATCGGTCGGCTCGATCCAATACAGCGTTGTCGCATCCTCGCATTTCTCGAGCGGATAACGCTCAACCGCCTTCTCCCAACTTTCATACCAAGGATCGGCATCGCCGTCCGTCATCGACCTGCAAAGATCAATCGCCGCAGAAACAGTCGCACACGAGCATCTATAACTGGCGCCTTTCCTAAAATCATCATTGAGCTCGTCGTCGCCAGACAGCCTCGCCTCCATGATCAGAAACGGGCCGTCATCATCTGTAATGCTCATGGGATAGTTGTCACATTCGTAGTACGGATACATTTTGTCTCCAATCAACCGTTCGGTCACATTAACAAGCAATATCAAAACCGCGCTCACGCGGAGGGTTGTCGTCCTCGATCCATTCGAGCCCGTCGTTCTCATCGATTCCGGCATCGGGGACTGACGACCATCTGAACTCGAAACCAAGCTGGTCAAGCTCATCGACTCGCTCACTGATTACTCCGTACGCATCCAACGCATTCTCGAAATCCTCCGAAGACACATAGCCGCGCTCGCACTGCTTGCGCATCTGGTGCAAACGACCCATGGCGGCAGCGATGATCTCGCGAAGAACGATAACCTCGCGCTCGCATACATCGATGTTTCCTTTGTTGAGCTTGATGCAATCGGACATAACGGCCTCCCTGGTTTTAAGCCTTTTCGCTTGATTCCATTGAACAGCCGCAAACAGCCGCGTAATATGACTTTTATCGGGTTTTAAATTTTGGCTGTTTGGAGCATTAATGCTTGATTCCGAAAAAGAGCCGTTTAGCTGGGGTTTCGAGGCTGGCTTTCTTCGCTCTCCCGTCAATCCCCGCATGCTTCTTCTTAACAGAACGCCAGAGATTGATTGCGCCGATGACGGAAACGCAACCGGCAATGCAAGCGCATGGAATCTCGTCTCCGTAGCCAACGACCTATTACGCGTCGACTTAAGCTCGCTTTTCAACGAGATTGGGGGCCACTTTCGTGAGCGAGCAAAATTGCGCTTTTACATCGATTTGCAGAACGCCATTCGTCAGCCCCCTGCTCCCCACGATGCGCAACACGCTTCGATGGACTACGCAGCCGAACCAGACCATGACGACTGGCTCGATCCAGACGATTCCGACCAAGAGTCCGCGCAAGCAGAATTGAACGAAGCCGAAATCGAAGTCAACCTTCAAAAACAAAAGGAACGCGACCTCGATTTCTTTGCTCCGATATTCGATAAAGCCATTACGCGCCATGCACACGGAGAGATATCTGGCATGGCCAGGTATCTCCTTGAAAATGTCTGCAGGCAGTGTGTCATGAACATCACAGCGATTCCCGACTATCGCTATTACAGCTGCTGGATGAACAACAACGCTATTGAGTGCAACGAAATCAACCGCCTGTACCGCGCGGTGATCACGACATCGGCCCAACTCAATAAGCAAGAAATGGCGTCCCTCTTCAGCTCCTATCTCAAGCTCGTGTCGAACGACATGGACATTACAACTACCAACGGCAAGACCGGGCTAACAGAACCGGTGCCGTATAAACGCGACAATCCAAGAGACAACTATCCAAAGGTCAACTCGCAGATAGAAACAGCTTGCGTTTGCACCAATACCGATCTCTTTCGAGCGCTTCTCATTGTTTTTTATCAGGAATGTCTGGAGCTTGCCCCGCTGCTTAAAAACACCGAGGCACCTAGCCTGCTCGCGCAAAACGAAGAGTTTTTCCCAGCCGCCATCAAAACAAGCGACCCGCGACAATTTCGATTATTCGATAATCAGCTGCCGGCAATCATCCGCTTTGGCGACGCTTTTGCATACGCAGCCAAAAAGCACTTGCCCGGAAACGAAACGGCTCAAAAGCTCGAAGAACATTTGAGCGATATAAAACGCATGAATAGCGCCCCCTTTATGCAGGCGTTTCGCAAGAACTATCTCGAGGCTATGCGCGAGAACCAAATCTACGCAAATGGAGACTTCCATACGTATGCAGAGCTTAACGACCAGGAAAACCTCAATAGGCTCGTAAGGCTTCAAGCTGTTATTGCAAAGGCAGGAGAGCTTTACTTCACCGAAGAGGAATGTTCCTTTGCAAGCCTTTATGCCCGCATCCTCCACGAGCTGCTGCTGTGCGGCATTATGCCGATAACATGCCAAACCTGTGGTTCGCTCTTTTTTCCGACCGGCCCTAACAGCAAGTACTGCGATCGATATAACGCGGCGACCAAGCTCTATTGCAACCCGCGGCACAACGCCAAAAAACATCTTGGTCGCAAATCACCCCGCGACGTCGCACTCAATATACGGAGAAAAGCCGACACGGCATACGAAAAGGGTTTAACGGATTGTGCCCACTATTTTGACAGCCTTGGCAATTTTGTTCTCGATGGTCTTGGCCCAACATACCAAGCGAGCGACCTAATTTCCGACGAGCTCTATGCGGCATGGCTGTCTATCGTCAACCAGCCCAATTGCAGGACAAAAATCAGGCGACCAGATAGGAACGGTTTTCCATACCCCGTACTGTGGTACGGATTCATCCTCAATGGCATACAGTATGTACAAGTCGAGTTTCCCGAAGCCGAGTACCCGGCGCTTTTTGAACGCTTGAGCCAGCTCGCCGAAAGCCCGCAATCAAAGTGCACGCTGAAGCACAAGGGACCCGGCGAGCACCCATACAGCTCATGGCTTATCAAGTTATACGAGTTGTTGGAGATCATTGCGCAAATTAATAGCGCCGACCAGGTGGCAAAGCCCATTCCATTGCTTGGAATAGATAGGGACGATTGTGTCTCGACCGACCCGACCGCCCAAGGCACACGGAGCGCGCCCGACGCATGCGTCTACAGCACCGGCACGATAGATAGCCTTAGCTTTACCGTGTATACGAAGGGATATGACCCGGAAAAGCGGGAACGAGCCTGATGTAGCGGCTTCGAGCGAAGCCGCCGGTCACGGGGTGGCACCGGGGCGCGGACGCCGCGGGCCATTGGGAGCAACCCTCCTCCGCTACCTGCGCGACGTGGCAGCGCCGCTGCGTCGTCCCTGTCGCCGAACATCGTCCTGAAGGCGCGGGCGGGTGTCCATGAACAGCCGCGCCCGCACTAGCCTGGGGGACAGCCGCCCCGCCACCAGCAGTGCGCCGGCACGCCTCGGCACCGCCAGGGTCTCCGCCTCCACGGGCAGGGCAACTTTCTCGATGACCTCGGCAGAGCACACGCCCGACAGGTCAACCCCGTTGTAGACGATTGGCCTCATGCGTTGCCCCTCGCGCGCCCGTAGGTGTTACCGCTACTCTGAAAATGACCAGATGATCACCCAACAATCTTTGGCGAGTGGGGGCTGAACGCATCGTTGCCGTTCTGTTCATCCACCGCCCTGCGCCCCAGGCTTAAGGGTTCTGCCGCGTCATCTTCCACCCGCACGGACAGGACATAGTAGAAGTCGGCACCCTGATTCCCACGATCCCGCACGTAGCCAAGGTCGGCCAGGCGGTTGGCCAGCTCGTCCCTCGAAACCAGCTCATTCGAGGTTATGCGACACGCCACAGGCTCGATCTCGTAGGTGTTCGTCTGGCTTATGGCGTTCCGATAGAAGCGGAACCACGACGTGCGGAAGAGATCCTTATGGTGCGAGTAGACATGCCCGTCCTTAATGGCATAGAAGTAGAAGAGAAAGCGCCCGCCCTTGCGGAGCCTGCCGCTGCTTTCGAGAAAGTGATAGTAGTCATCGGGAGAGTCCCCTCGAATGTAGCCAATCACGAACGATTCGCCACCATGCCCGTAGGAGTCGCTATCCGTCTTGCCCGCGCTTGGAGGCTCAGCCACAACCATTTCGGTGAAGTAGCTCAGCCGGTTCAGCCGCGTATTGCTTGCCGTGTTCTCGCCGATGACCTTCTCTATGAAATCGCGCAACGCATTCTCTGCCGTCCTGCTGATGCTCGGCTTCATGGCGAAAGCGCCGACACCCGGCAAAATCTCCTCGAAGAGCCGGAATTGGCCCTTCTCGCCCGTTTCGCCCGACCCCGGATAAAGCACGTAGCTGCCAACCGTGCGCCGTATCGCGTCGTTGTACGTGTGCATCTTCAGCAGGTCACCGCGCTTGTAGGTGTTCGTGGTGGAGGCCGCCTTCTCCTCGTTAAGTTCCTCGCGCTCTGCCTCCTCGGTGCCCACATCCTTGCCGACAAGCCCCGTCAAGTCGGTGATGCGGTACTTGGCATCGAAGTGGACGAATGCAACAGCTCCATCTTGCACTGCGGCTCGCTCGTTTGTATAAGCATCCGGGAATATCGCGAGCGTGTAGTCGGGTCTGAACGGTCTCGAGTACGAACCCTCGTAACGAGTGGCATGAAAGTCACGGGGCGAGAAGGTGCGGTTGTAGTAGAGGTTTACCTTCGCGCCGCACTGCGCAATCTGGAATGACTGGCAGGAGCGTACGCCCTGCTTGAGGGATATTGACAGCCCACCGTCGGGATTCGTCCCGATAAATGGGTGGTCATCGGTGCTTATCGGCTCGCACCCCTCGATCCCCCTTACGATGTCGTACAGCTCAAAGAAGATCCAGTACTCGTAGAGGAGGGCCACATTCTTCGATTCGCCCTCGTAGATGTCATCCTTGCCCTTCCAGTCGAGCTGCAGCGCCATATCGAGCATGGAATATGCGAAGAAGATCTGCGAGTATCCCTCGCGCTTCTGCAACACCTGGTTGTTCTGAGGCATCATCTGCAGGGTGCCGACATCGTCGAAGAAGGCGTCGCTGAGTATCGTATCCAGCATGGCGTGCAGCGCGGCGGCTTCGCGATAACACTCCGTCTGCCGAGTATCGCCCTTCTCGGCATCCAGGACAGTCATCAGAGAGGTGCAGATCCGGTCAATCTCATGCAGGGCAAATTTCACAAACCGATTGGCGGGCGTGTCGAGCAGGTCGTACTTGCGCGTGACGCTGACCATCTGGGGGAGGTAGACGCCTCCCGCATCGCCGCCGCAGTTCAAGCGCGTCCACATCCGGCTGTTCGAGAAGGGGTTCGTATAAAACCTCCGGGACGGCATGCCAGCCCCAACCGACCGCAGCTCGTCCTCGTGATCCAGCGTCCTATCAGGGTTCCTCTTTATCGCCTCGAAGAGGGCTTGGAGGTTCGGTTCGTAGCAGAACTGCCGCAGGAAGACGAACTGCTCAAGCAGCGTCTCGCGATTCTCGTCGGCTTGCTTGTAAACGTTCGACGTGGAGCCCGAGTAGTCAAGGAGCAGCGCAGCGCACCTTGCGGCAAGCTCCTCGGTGAGCTCGATGTAATCGTCTTCATAGCCAATCTTGAGCGGGACGACTTCGAACTGTAGCATCGGCGCATCAGCTTCCTCGCCGAATCGAATCCTCGAACGCCCGAGATAGTTCACGAACTGGAAGGTGACACTATTGCCGTTTCTGTCGCACCTGATATTCTTGCCTTCGTTTTGGAACGAGGCGCGAGGATGCAGGCCACCATCAGGGGTCCGCTCGTATTCGAGCACATAACATGTGGTTTCGTTGATTCGAAGCGTGGGACTCCCGTCAAGACCGTCCTTGACGGCGAAGGCTGGTGTTGAACCAGCGCCATTCTGGGATGCTTCCGGCTTGAGACCGAAACACGTCAGCCCGGTTAGCCCGGTCTGCTGTTCCTCGTCCCAATCGACTCGGTCATGCGCACCGCTCTGGTAGAGCCTGGCTATTGTTCTTCCATCCGCTGCAAAGCGGATTGCGCCGATGCTGCCGTCCATAGGCTAGATGAAGCTCGCATACTGCACGTTATCGAGTTTCGCTGCCATCTGGCTTATCTTAACGGAGCTCAGCTCGCCATCGCATATGTCTTTCAGGCTTTTAAGCAGATTGCCGATCTCACGCTTGTTACCATGGAGCTTCGGCAGCACCTTCTGGACAATCTGCTCATCGACAGAACGCTCGAGTTCGTAGTTCTCGCCGTCAAGCTCGTGCGCGGCATTAACGTACATTCGCACTTCGCGCACGGTGCGGAAGGCAAACTCATAGCCGCATTTCTCCAGCTCTTCATACAGCTTGCCGAACTTCTCGAAGATGGCGTTAGCATCATCTTCGCTGATGTAATTGGCTCCCTCCCATATGTCCTTGGCGAGACGCAGAAAAGCCTGGGGGACGCCGGAAGCTGCGACGGCAACGTCCGGCGCATCCTCGATGGCTTTGAACCCTGCGAGGACTTCGGCCTTCGACGGCTTGAACTCTATGACGTTTGCCCTGTCGAGCACCTTGGGGCTAAACATGTAAGTGGTCTCATCGATGTTCACGGTGCCGACAACGAACAGGTTCTGCGGATAGGGCAGCCTGCCAGCACCGCCATCGCCGTACCCATCAAGCACGATGAGGTTATCCTCGCCGATGGTCTCCATGTGGCTGAGGAAGTCTGAGAAATACCGCTCGACATGGCTCAGGTTCATCTCGTCGAGGATGAGAAAATACGGAACCTCGGGGTTAGCGTTGGCCCGTTCGATGAGTCTCAGTATGCCGGTCTCTTCGTACGCGCCTTTGCCGCCGTCTGCAATCGGGTTGAAGAAGCCCAGCACCTTGGTGTTGTCGGTCCAGTCGGCACCGACCGGGACGAGCAACCAGTTTGGCTCCCCGTCTTCATCCAAGACCTCAAGGTACTTTGCAAAACGCTTGGAAATCCGCGTCTTGCCTGTTCCGCTGTTGCCAGCAAGGATGACAAAGGGCTTTGCCAGTAGTGACGTGATGTAGCGCCTGGAGAAGTCGGTTTTAAATTCAGCTGGAAGGTTGTTTAGCTGAAAAGTCCTCTTCTCTCTGCTTGATGCTTTCGATGAATTCTTTGCAGCAAGGTCGATTAGTTGATGCATTGCGGGCAGCACGTCATCGCCTTGTTCGTAGTCGATGCCCTCTTCGGCAATCAATTGGCTCGCTATGAGGTTTCGCATGAACTCAGCCACGCTGTAATCAAACTCAAGTTTCCCTGCGTAAACGTCAGCGAAATACTTGAATGCCGTGGTCAGGCTACCAGCCCTCATCTTGCATCCGCGATTGCAAAGGGCAATAAGATCGTCAATTCTCGACTTGTAGTCGTAATCTATCGCACCCGAAAACTGCCCGTCTTTGTATCTGCTTCCAGTGGCGAAGAAGAGTTTCGTTAGCTCCAAGATATATGCATCTTCGGAGACGCCCACAGGCTTTACTTCGGCTGCATCCATCCAGAATGTCCTTTCCGCAAAACCGTCCTCTTGCAACGGCGATGAATCGTTTACTTTGCCCGTCACTGGCAACAACAGCAGTGCGGCAAACAAGTTGCCGACATTTGGACGCTTTGCCCCGTCTCCTTGTATTTGCACACGTACTTTTCCGCCTTTTTTTGCAACGGGATAACGCGTGCCAAGGGAGACAACTTGCCCAGTAGAGGGTACGACTACTTCCAAGATGATTGCGTGTCCGATAATGTCAACTGCAGTCAGCGTATCCCCGTTTGCAAGAGAGCCTGAACCTTTGAGTTCGTACTGTCCAGCACCACCTTGTCCAACTGTTCTCCCGCGAACGGATAGCGTATTCTCGCTATATATATAGAATTCGGAATGGGATAGCTCAAATTCCATTCATCGACAAAGGACATGGCAACCACCACAATTAATCTGCTGCATAGTCAGCTATGCATCTAGCAACGTACTCAGCAAGCTTAACTGGCACGGCATTGCCAATCGCCTGCTCAATGTCTGTCTTGGACCCGACAAACTCAAACTCTTCGGGGAAGGTTTGCAGATAGCTGCGCTCCTTGTATGTTAAGGCTCTCACACCTTCAGAAATATCAGCCTTGTCGGCATGATGCCTCTTATATGCTGGCGGTATCGGACGGTTGGTGCCTCGTACCGTTACCGCTGGCTCGTCAATCGTGAAGACGCCCCTACGCTGGAAGTTGCGTGGATGCATGTAGAAGTATTGCGTGCCGAGCGAATCGCCAAGGTAATCCCTGACGGTCATCTGCTTGTCGCTCAGCCTTGAATCCAAGAGTTCGCCGAGAAAGTCATCTTTATCACCAAGATGACCGACAAGGATAAAGCGCCTGCGAATCTGAGGCACACCACATAGACTGGCGTTGAGGACGCGCCTCGTGAGACCGTATCCAGCATTGCGGAATATTTCCAGCGCCTCGGGCAGGACGTCCATCCGCTCGATATTGTAAACATTCTCCATGACGAACCACTCGGGTCTGACGTCCCGAACTATCTCAGCATATCGGATGGTGAGATTGGCCCTTTTGCCGCGCTGTCTGGCGCCCGCAATGGAGAAGTCCTGGCAAGGGGGGCCACCGATTATCATCGACGGCGAATACTCTTCAATTTTCGGGACCGCTTCCGCATCGTAAAGATCGTATTTGAATGCCGGGTGGTCGAAGTTTGCCGAATAGATGTCGACAGCCGCCTGCCAGTTATCAAACGCCGCCTTTATGTTGAAGCCCGCATTCTGGAATCCGAGCGACATACCGCCGCATCCCGAGAAAAGATCAACGCAGTCCATCGCTCACATCCCTCCTGTACTCTAGTAGCGCTCGTGCAACGTAGGTGGCAAGGTTTACCGGTACGGCGTTGCCCACCATCTGGTTGACATCCGTCTTACTCCCAAAGAACTTGAAAGACTCCGGGAAAGTCTGGATCCTACTGCGTTCCTTTGGAGTCAAGCACCGGGCTTGACTGAGGTCCGCCGCGTCGTTGGGGTGAAGCTTGTAGTTCGGCGGTATCGGCCTGTCCACACCACGAATAGTGACCGAGGGCTCGTCGATGCTGAAGATGGCCCGCCTCGTGTAGCTTCGCGGAATTCTGAAGTAGTAATCAATTCCAAGCTCGTTACCGAGATACTCACGAATTGTCATCTGATGGTCAGAAAGGCCCTTCTCAAGATATGGGTCGAGGAACCCGTCGGGCGCCCCAAGGCATCCGATCAAGAAGTATCTCTTGCGAGCTTGGGGGACCCCGCACAGGCTTGCATCCATCACTCGCCCACTCAAGCCATAACCCTGCGCTTTGAAGGTGGCCCGAATCGCTTCCATGGATTTGCTCGTTCGAACGCGTGGGACGTTCTCCATAACGATGAAGCGAGGCTTGCACCTCGCGATGATCTCGGCATATCTAACAGAGAGGATTGCGCGCCCACCATCCTCGGATCTCTTGCCGGCCTGCGAGAAATCCTGACAAGGAGGCCCGCCGATGATGATATCCGGAGCGAAGCCGGCAACTTCCTCGGATACGGAAACGTCGGAGAGATCCCTTTTGAAAACAGGATGCTGGAAGTTAGCGCGATAGACATCAATGGCAGCGTCCCAATTGTCGTAGGCAGCCACAACATTGACGCCAGCCTTTTCGAAGCCGAGGGACATTCCGCCGCAGCCGGCGAAAAGGTCAACTGCCGTTATGTTCCTCTCGTTTTCCACGCGCTCGGTCTCCATTTCGATAGATACAGACAAATAAATAATTATAATTCCGTTTCTTCCAACATGCTTCAAGATCAGTCGGCAACAGAACAAATCCAGTTGTAACGCTTCGCCCGGACAAGAATCGCTCGTGCTCGATTCGAGCTTATTGCCGCCCAGCAGGGCAACCACTGTCGCATGCTCGCCCGTCAGAGGCCGTCCGCGCCGCATCCGCGTCCGCTCCGGATGCCGCGCCGGGTCGGTCGTGCCGCGGACCGTCCCTCGCGGCACGCACCCTCCGCTCCCGCGAAAACCCGTTCAACACAAAGGCTTTTAGGTATAGCCTTATTGCTGTACGCCACGAAGTTTCCGCCCACTCACGCCCTCGCTGCCAAACGAATACGCATCCCTCTCTCTTCTATGGATGCAACGCTGCCGAAATATAAATCGACTCATGCGATCGCTCTCCGACCTCAGCTGAAACGTTTCAGAGCGCAACAATCTTGAACCTCGATCCACCCTCCAGACAAACCTCCTCAGTTCATCCATTACTATCGAAAAGATCTTCCATGAATTTTGACGGCCTGTTTCAGCTGTAATGGAAATAAAAACCAGCTTTTCGAAGTCGGCGCCGCAACCAGGCAAGCATTTCCGAAATCGCAGCATCACATCGCTCGATATAAGTAATTTGCTACTGGTGCAACGGCCCCGAGCACCGTTCCCGCGCGACTCTATCGCAAATACGTTGCTTAGAACAGGGCACTGCCACATTTCAGCAAGCCAATCCGAATCCTCGTTTGGTCGGGAGATAGTCCAATTACCCTTTAAATATCATATCGTTGTGGTATTCAATAAACTCAGCTCGTGGGGCAAATCGCTTCGGAAGCGTAATCGGCTCTCCGTTGTAGCGCCACAAATTTACCGCTTCCTTGAAAGTA
This sequence comes from uncultured Collinsella sp., assembly GCA_958453935.1. Taxonomy (GTDB): domain Bacteria; phylum Actinomycetota; class Coriobacteriia; order Coriobacteriales; family Coriobacteriaceae; genus Collinsella. The sequence goes on from CAUDZT010000023.1 coordinate 27,343, forward strand.
GCGGCAGGCTAAACGAGGGCGGTGAGTTCCTTTTCTACTTCTACGCCATTAAGGACGGGCACGTGTACTCCCATCATAAAGATCTCTTTCGTACGACCCATTTCCGCTTCTACAGGAACGCAATCAGCGAGACAAACACTTACGAACTTGAACCCATGCTTTGCAAGGTGAAGGCTAACGAGCTGGTTTCGAGAGACGAACTAGCCGACCGGCTGGCCGCCATTGGTTACGAGCGGAATCGTGGGAGCCAGGGGGCGGACTTCCACTACGTGCTTAGCGTGGAGGTCGAGAACGCTGCAGTTGTGCCGCTGAGTCTCGCGTGCGGATTGGTCGACGGGCAGAACGGCAACGATGCTTTCAGCCCGCACTCGCCGAAGTTGGTGGGATAACATTTCACGAGCATGTCGATTGGTACAGGAGGAAAGATTATGGACGAGAGAATCAAATCGATAATCCACAAAGCTGTTGATGATGCCGGGCGTTATCCGTTTCTCTTCATCGGCTCTGGCCTCTCCCGTCGTTACTGCGGCACGCCGGGATGGGAGGGGCTGCTTTCGGATATCTGCGCCGAGGTGCTTGACGACCCATATGCCTTCGCGCGCTTCAAGAGCCAGGCGAAGATTGCTGTCCAGAACGGCAAGGTCGAGTCCGAACTGCCGTACGTTGCCACGCTCATGGAAAGCGAAGTAAACCAGGAGCTCTTTGCATCGGATGAATTCGCTGCCTTCCGCGAAGATCACAGTGACGAGCTTACCGGGGACGCTTCGCCCATGAAGATCTACGTCGCAGATAAGATCGCGAGAGCTCGTCTCGTCGAGAGCGCCGAAACTGAGAAGCTGGCGAAGGCGGGCAGGGAAAAAGTTGCCGGCATCATCACCACGAATTATGACTGTATGTGTGAGACCCTATTCCCTGGTTTCACGACCTACGTCGGAGAAAGCGACCTCCTGTTCTCTGACCAGGCTTTCTCTCAGGAGATATACAAGATCCATGGCTCAGTCTCGAGGGCGGGAAGCATCGTCCTGACCAGCGCTGACTATGCGGAGTTCGCGCAGAAGAGGAAGTATCTCTCGGCGAAGCTGCTCACCCTCTTCGTCGAGTATCCCGTCATCTTCCTCGGTTATTCGATTCAAGACGAGAACATCAGGTCGATACTGGGTGACATCTGCGAATGCCTACCAGATGACAAGCTCAAACGGCTGGGCAAGCGGCTCATCTTCGTTCAGCACGCAACCGACACCTCTGTTGGCGAGATTGCTATGAGTTTCGGTGGCCGTACGCTTTCGATGACGAAGATCACCACGGATGACTTCGAGTCGATCTACGATGCGATGCGCAGCTTCCGGAAAATGTATAGCACGCGATTTATCCGCGAGTTGAGGGGCAGCGTGTTCAGGCTTGCGGAGCATATCGACCCGAGTTCCGACATCATCGTCTCAGGGATAGACAATGTCCTCAACGACCTTGACCCGGACCAGAAGATCGTCATCGGCCTGTCGGTGTCACCAAGTAGCATCGGAAAGCCGATTTCACCTGAAGATATCTTCGAGGACATCGTGCTCGATAACCTTCGCTATGACCCAAAGTTCATCGTCGAGAACTACCTCAACATGTACGTGCGCCAACGGCCCAACAACATGCCTGTCTTCAAGTACACGCGCGGACTCGGTGGAGAGGTCGGTAAGGACATAGCGACTTATCTCCCAACGCTCACCTCGATTGATAGCTATCGAAGCGAAACGTTCCGCAAATCGATGCCTGCGACTCGTCGCAGATTCGAAGGGTCGCTGAGCATAAAGGGCCTTGCGAATGCATGCGCGCCAAAGAGCCCGTTCGCGTTCATCCCGTGCCTTTCAGAGGAAGAGATGGACGTCGACGACTTGGAAGCGTTGCTGAAGCGGGCACTGGCTGACGTGGGAAACGACCCTGCCAAGAAGAGGGCTCTGTTGAAAGATTCGCATTATCGGAAGTGCGTCCGCATCTACGACTTCTTGCGCTATGGAAAGTAGGAAGTCCCCCAACCTTCACCAATAGTCCGGGCAACGGCATCCGAACCTAGATCCAGTTGGGGGACATGCTCCCGAACTATGCACGGTTTCCCGCGCAAAGCTAGTTTAGCAAAGAAATGTGGAGATTGGCGGTTGGGCGCTTGAGATTCCTGCCAACTGCCGCACCCCTTGATTGGCAACTTCATCCGAACACTTCCCATATTCATCCGTACATGTACGGA
>CAUDZT010000024.1 GCA_958453935.1 uncultured Collinsella sp.
TGTAGAGCAGGAAACTTCATATGCGGCCCTCCCGGGCGCAAGCAAAAGGGCGACCCCTGTCCGGAGTCGCCCTTGCGGTGCTGGTTATGTACGGCTGTTACTCGGCGTCGTGGTGACGGCGGGGCTTGCGGCCTCCGTTGTCGCCGGGACGGCGCGGGCGGTCGCTGCGCTCGGAGCGCTCGCGACGCGGACGCTCACGACGCTGGAAGTGCTCGCCGTCACCCTCGGAGGCACCCTCGGCGCGAGCCGGGGCCTCGGGCTTGTCGAGACGATCGAGCGAGATCTTACCGCGATCGTCGACCTCGATGACGACGACCTTGACCTCGTCGCCCACGTTAAGGACATCCTCGACCTTCTCCACGCGGCCCTTGGCGACGCGGGAGATGTGCAGCAGGCCGTCCTTGCCGGGCAGCAGGTTGACGAAGGCGCCGAAGGGCTGGATGGAGACCACGCGACCGGTGTACTCCTCGCCCGGCTCGGGAACCTTGATGATGAGCTTAATGCGCTCGACGGCCTGGTCAACAGACTCGCCAGTGCCGCCGACAAAGACGGTGCCGTCCTCCTGGATGTCGACCGAAGCACCGGTCTCGTCCTGGATGCCGCGGATGACCTTGCCGCCGGAACCGATGACGTCACGGATCTTATCGGTCGGAACCTGGATGGAGACGATGCGCGGAGCGGTGCTGCGCGTGGTATGGCGCGGCTCGGGGATCACATCGAGCATCTTCTGCAGGATGAAGGCGCGGCCCTCCTTGGCCTGCTGCAGGGCGCGGGCCAGGATGTCGAAGGTAAGACCGGTGGCCTTGTTGTCCATCTGCAGGGCGGTGATGCCCTCGGTGGTGCCGGTGACCTTAAAGTCCATGTCGCCCAGGAAGTCCTCGAGACCCTGGATGTCGGACAGGACCACGGTCTTGCCCTCCTCCTGGATCAGGCCCATGGCGATACCGGAGACCGGGCGCTTAATGGGCACGCCGCCGTCCATAAGGGCGAGCGTGGAACCGCAGGTCGAAGCCATCGAAGAGGAGCCGTTGGACTCCATGACCTCGGAGACGACGCGGATGGCGTAGGGAAACTCGTTCTCGTCGGGGAGCACCGGAAGCAGAGCGCGCTCGGCCAGGTTGCCGTGGCCGATCTCGCGGCGCTTGGGGCTGCCCATGCGGCCAGTCTCGCCGGTACAGAACGGCGGGAAGTTGTAGTGGTGCATATAGCGCTTGCCCTCGGTGGGCTCGATGGTATCCAGACGCTGGCCCTCGTTGAGCATACCGAGCGACAGGACGGAGAGCACCTGGGTCTGACCACGCTGGAACAGGCCGGAGCCGTGAACGAGCGGCAGGTAGTTGTCCTTCACCATGATGGGACGGATCTCGTCGGCGGCACGGCCGTCGACGCGCTCGCCGGTCTCGACGACCATGGTGCGCATGGCCTTCTTCTCGAGCTTCTTGAGCGCCACGGGGATCTCGCGCTCCCAGGCGGCCTGCTCCTCGTCGGTGAACTCGGCGCGGATGGACTCCTTCAGAGCCTCGACCTTACCGATGCGGGAAAGCTTGTCGGCGTCGCGCAGGGCAGCGGCCATCTCGTCGTAGTGGGCGAAGATGCGCTCCTGGACCTCCTCGACGGGCTGGTCGAGCGGGTACTCCTTCTTGACGATAGCGCCGTTGACCTGCTCCCACTCGGCGACGAACTCGTCTTGGGCCTGGCAGAAGGCAGCGAGGGCCTCCTGACCAAACTTCATAGCGGCGAGCATGTCGTCCTCGGAGATCTCCTCGGCGCCGGCCTCGACCATCGAGATGAAGTCGGCAGAGCCACCCAACTCCAGGTCCAGGTCGGAGTTCTCGCGCTCCTCATAGGTGGGGTTGACGATAAACTCACCGGTCTCCACGTTACGGCCAATGCGCACGCAGGCAAGCGGGCCCTCGAAGGGCACGCCGCCGAGCGTCATGGCCAGCGAAGCGCCCATGACGTTGATGACGTCGAAGGGGTTGACCTGGTCGGCGACGAGCGAGGTGGCGACGATGTGTACCTCGTTGCGGAAGCCGTCCGGGAAGCTCGGGCGGATCGGGCGGTCGATCATACGAGCCGTGAGCGTGGCCTTCTCGCTGGGACGGCCCTCGCGCTTGAGGTAGCCACCCGGGATGCGGCCGGCAGCGTACATCTTCTCGTTGAAGTCGACGGTCAGCGGGAAGAAGTCGTAATTCTTACGCTCCTTGGAGACGACCACGGTGTCGAGCATCGTGGTGTCACCCTGCTTGACCAGACAAGCGCCGGTGGCCTGCTTGGCAAGCTCGCCGGACTCAAAGGTGTAGGTCTTGCCGTACAGCTCAAAGGTCTTGGATACGAGTGTCATTGTTCTCCTTTACCCCACAGGCCCCTTGCCTGCGGGCTTCTCATGTGACGCGGGCCCCCTGCCCCCGTCACGCTTCAGAGCGTGATTGTTCACGCCCTTACACAAAAAGAGCGCCCCGCTGCGCAGGACGCTCTTAGCATGTACAAATCCTTACTGGATGTTGTCGCGGATGCCCAGAGCCTTGATGAGCTCACGGTACTCGACGATGTCGTTCTTCTTGATGTAGGAGAGAAGACGACGACGACGGCCAACGAGCATGAGCAGGCCACGACGGGTGTGGAAGTCCTTCTGGTGGGACTTCATGTGCTCGGTCAGCTCCTTGATGCGCTCGGACAGGATGGCGACCTGAACCTTGGGGTTACCGGTATCGACCGGGGAGTTACCGAACTGGGCGGTCAGCTCCGCCTTGCGCTCTTTGGAAACAGTCATTGTTTCACCTTTCGTTTCGCGTCGCCCGTGGGCGACTCTATTCGCCTCGGACTGGGAAGCCGCCGGTGGAGCGAACATCCAAGGTCGAGGTACCAACAGGTCGGTATGTTACCACAAGCGGCGCGCGCCTGCGTATCATCACCGACCCAACATGAATTCCATCGCACGGAGCCGCTGATCGGTGTGCGTGGCGGCCCAAGCATGCGAAAGCCCCAGCAAAAAAGCAGCCGTATGCGGATCGATTCGCTCGGCCATGAGCTCATCGAACGTCATGGACATCAGAGCGCGCAGCCATGCGACCTCGCCGGTCGACACCAGCTCGGCACCCGGAATGCTCGACGCGCATGACCCGCACAGAAGCCCGCCGGCTTGGGCCGAGAAATACGAGAGCATGGGATCGCCGCACGAGACGCATGCCGAGAAATCGGGTCGGTAGCCAACGTGCGACAGCAGCTTAAAGACATATGCCGCCACAAGTAGATCCATATGCGCCGCGTCGAGCCCGCTGCCCACCAGGGCAAGCGCTCGCTGCGTGATGGCAAAGGTGAACGGGTCCTCGACGTCCTCGAATGAGCACACGCGCGCGACCTCGGCAATCGCGCTTGCGGCGCAGGTCGTCTCGTAATCGGGCGCGGCGCCAACCGGCGCTTCCAAAAGCTCGGCCTGAGAAACAACGTCGAGCGAGCGTCCATGCGCGAGCAACATATCGACGGTACAGAACAGCTCGCAGCGCGCAGCCAGGCGTCCACCGGGTTTGCGCGCGCCCTTTGCCACGGCACGAACCTGCCGACCCCGCTCGTCAAGCATCGTCAGGATCAGGTCCGTCTCTTTGAGCTTGGTCTTATCGAGGACGAGCACCTTCGTGCGATATGTACGAGAACCTGCCATTCGCGCCGCGTGTCCCTAATCCTCGGCGTTATAGCCAAAGCGGCGAATCTGGGCCTCGTCGTCACGCCAGCCGGCCTTGACCTTCACGTCCAGCTCCAAAAAGACCTGGGTGCCAAAGATGCGCTCAAGGTCGCGACGGGCGTCGATGCCGATATGTTTGATCATCTCGCCGCCCTTGCCGATGATGATGCCCTTTTGGCCCTCGCGCTCGACGTAAATGGTGGCGTGCACGCGCAGCACCTTCTTGGTCTGCTCAAGCGCATCGCAAATCACGCCCACGGAGTGCGGGATCTCATCGCGGGTGCGGCGCAAAATCTTCTCGCGCACAAACTCGGCAACGAGCGTCTCATCGGAAGCGTCGGTACCCATGTCCTCGGGGAACCAACGCGGACCCTCGGGCAAAAAGTGCGCAACGGTCTCGATGAAGGCATCGACGTTAAAGTTCTTGACCGACGACGTCACGATCTCGTCGTCATATTCCATAAGCTCGTGGGCGGCCTTAAGCTGCTCCATGACCTGTGCGGGGTCGGCTTCATCGGCCTTGGTGAGCACCAGGACCTTCTTGGAACGGGCATTCTTGACACGCTCGGCAACCCAGGCGTCTCCCCTGCCAATCGGTTTAGTGGCATCAATCAAAAACGCGACAACATCGACATCGTTCAGCTCGAACAACGCACTCTTGTTGAGCTCGGATCCCAGACCGTCCTTGGGCTTATGAATACCCGGGGTATCGACAAAGACCAGCTGGTAGCCGGGACGGTTGACGACGGCGCGCATGCGACGGCGGGTCGTCTGTGCCACCGGCGAGGTGATGGCGACCTTTTTGCCATAGCAGGCATTAAGCAGCGTGGACTTGCCGGCGTTGGGGCGTCCGACCAGGGCCACAAAGCCGCTGCGGAAACCGGGCTCCACGTCACCAAAGCCCGCGAGGCTGTCGCCCTCGTCGCACAGGGCGTCGAGCTCCTCATCGCTCATGCCCTCAAACGGGTCGAACTCCTCGGCCTCGTCAAACGAATCGGCACCTTCAGCCTCGTCCAGGGACTCGTCGTCCAAAATCTCATCGGTAGGCTGCATATTGTCGGACATGGGAATCCCTTTCTAAATAAAGCCGAGCGCGTGGGCAAATACCAGCACGCCCACAATCGCGGCGGTGATGGAAAGAACGTATACAGAGGCGGCGGCGATGTCCTTCGCACGCTTGGCCAGCGGATGGAGCTCCTGGGTCGCTAGGTCGACGATGGCCTCCATAGCGGTGTTGCACAGCTCGCCGTGAATCACCAGGCCACAGCAGATGATAATCGTAGCCCACTCGGCAATGTCGAGCCCCACAATGCAGCCGGCAATGACAGTGCACACGCCCGCCACGAGCATGACCTTAATGTTGCGCTCGGTCTTGACGGCGGTGACGAAGCCCTCCATGGCGTAGGAAAAGGACTTTAAGAAGGACGGATGGTCCTTGTTCGATCCGGGAATCATAGACGGCTCCTAGTCGTGGGCGTGGTTGGTGATGGGGCCGACGTGGACTAGCTTGGGGTCCTCGCCGCGCTCGAGCGCCAGATCGCGCAGGATGGCGTCCTCGCGGGCCTCCATGACCTCGGCCTCGTCGTCCTCGATATGGTCATACCCCAGCAGGTGCAGCATGCCGTGTACGAGCATCAGGCGGCACTCGTCGGCAGGGCTATTGCCAAAGCCGGGGGCCTGACGGGCAATGACCTGCGGGGCAAAGATGATATCGCCGAGCTCGAGCGTCTCGTCGGCGGGAATATCCTCGTCAAAGGCCGAGTCGCATTCAAACGAGAGCACATCGGTGGTGCGGTCGATGCCACGCCACTCGTGGTTGAGCTCGTGCATCTCGTCCTCGTCGACATACGAAAGGGAAATCTCGACTTCACGTTCAACGTCCTCGGCGGCAAGCACAACCTCGCAAATGTGCTCCACCTCCTGCGCGTCGAGCAGCGTATCGAGCTCGGCATCGTTGCTGATCAATACACTCAACGGGACTCCTTTCGGTCGCGCGAGCGCTGCTCACGCACGTCATCATAAGCATCGTATGCCTCGACGATACGACCCACCAGGGCATGGCGCACCACATCGGCGCGCTCCAGGTGTGCAAACGCCACATCGTCGACACGGCCCAAAATCTTCTCGACATCCGCCAAGCCACCACGACGACCCACCAGGTCGCGCTGGCTGAGGTCGCCGGTAATCACGAACTTGGAGTTGAATCCAAGTCGTGTCAGGAACATCTTCATCTGCTCGGGCGTGGTATTTTGCGCTTCGTCGAGCACCACGAAGGCATCGCTCAGCGTACGACCGCGCATATAGGCAAGCGGGGCGATCTCGATCACGCCGCGCTCCATAAGCTCATCGGTGCGCTCGCGATCCATCATGTCAAAAAGGGCGTCGTAGAGCGGACGCATGTACGGATCGATCTTTTCCTCGAGGGTGCCGGGCAAAAAGCCCAGGTTCTCCCCTGCTTCGACAACCGGACGCGTCAAGATCAAACGGCCCACCTCGTGGCGCTTGAGCGCGGCAACGGCGAGCGCCATGGCCAGATAAGTCTTACCGGTACCGGCTGGACCCAGGCCAAACGTGATGGTATGCGAGCGGATGGCATCCACATAGCGCTTTTGCCCGAGCGTCTTGGGGCGAATGACGCGGCCGCGATACGAAAGCAGCACGTCATCGCGAAGCGACGTAGCCTCGTGCTCACCGTCGCGCAAGACGGCCAGGCAACGAGAGACATCGTCGGCAGACAGGGTACGACCGGCCGCCGCCTCGCGAAAAGCATGTTCGAAAAAGCGAGCCACGAGCTCGACCTCGTCCGGGTCACCGCTCACGGCGATGCTATCGCCACGGGCGACCACGTGAGCGCGAACCAAACTCTCGAGCGCACGAAGGACGCCGTCGCCGGCGCCCAAAACGCGCGAGGGATCAATTCCCTCGGGAACGGTAAGTCTAATCTTCGAGGCTTCCATGGACCTCCCTGCGCGCATGGACCAAGCCGGAATCATCGACTCCGATGATAGCAACATCGAGCAGGCACGGGGCTGTAAGTCCACAGGTATCGTCAAGACGGGCATGATGGAACGAACCGAGCGTCAGGTTGTCACCATACTCGAGCACGGCACGCTCGACAGTGCCCACGCGACGACGAGCATCGGCAATAGCGAGCTCCTGCGCCGTGTCTCGCATACGACGGCTGCGCTCGGCCATAACCTCGGGCGGCACCTGGTCGGGCATGTCGGCAGCAAGGGTACCGGGACGCTTGCTGTAGCGGAACACGTGCATACGCGAGAAACCCACACGGCGGCACAGCGCCAGCGACTCCTCGAACTCCTCGTCCGTCTCACCAGGAAAACCGACGATGACATCGCACGAAAGAGAAGCCTGGGGCAAGTTGGCGCGAATCATACGCACCGTGTCCTCAAAGGCCTCCGCACTATAGGGACGACCCATGCGATGCAGGGTCGCCGTACAGCCGGACTGCACGGGCAGGTGCAAAAACGGGGCGATACGCTGCGGATAGCGCGCCATAACCTTAAGCAGGCGCTCAGAGATATCCATGGGCTCGACCGAGGAAATGCGCACATGCGCAATAGTCGTGCGCTCCATGATGGCCTCGAGCAGCTCATCGATTTCGACATGCTCGTCGGTCGCGCTCTTGCCATCGTAGGCACCCAGGTTCACACCGGTCAGCACCACCTCGGGCACGCCGGCCTCCTGGGCCTCGCGAACTTGTTCAAGCACGGACTCGACGGGCACGGAGCGCTCGGGGCCGCGCGCCTTCCACACAATGCAATAGGTGCAGCGATGGTTGCAGCCGTCCTGGATCTTCACGCCCAGGCGAGAGCGACCGAGCGCATCGACCACCTCGCCATCGCTGCAGGCGGGAACGCTATCGGACTCAACGCCCAGCACCTCGCAGACACGTTCGGCGACATCGATCTTGGACGGCTCGGCGATCACGCGATCCGAAAGCTCCAACAGCTCCTCGGGATGCAAATTGACCACGCAACCGGTCACGAGCACATAAGGCTCGTTTGGATGGGCCAGCGCATGACGGACGGCCTTACGTGTCTTGGCCTCGGCCTCGCCCGTAACGGCACAGGTGTTAATGACGATCAGATCGGCATCCTGGGGCTCCACCATAGCAAAGCCCAGGCGCATAAGATCGGCAGTGATACGGTCAGACTCAACCCGGTTGACACGGCAGCCGAGGTTGACGACGGAAATATGGGGTGCGAGCACGCGGGCTCCTTAATCGAGGATATCGTCGAGGGCACTCTTGATACGGTCGGTCACCGACTTCTTACCGGAAGCGACGTCATCGCCCATCTCATCGGCAAAAGCACGGAGCAGCTCGCGTTGCTTATTGGAAAGATTGGTGGGAACGACCACGCGCAGTTGCACGATCAGGCGGCCACGCGAACCGCCACCGCCAATGCGCGGCATGCCGTAATTATTGACGCTCACGGTGTCGCCGTACTGGGCGCCGGCGGGAACCGTCACCTTAACGACCTCGTCGGGCATAATGCCCTCGACCTCGATCTCGCAGCCGAGCGCAGCCTGCGCAATCGAGATATCGCTCACCAGGTACAGGTCGTCACTGTTGCGCTTAAAGCGCTCATGGTCGGCAACGCGCACGTTGACAATCAGGTCGCCCGAAGGCTCGCCGCGAAGGCCGGCCTCGCCAAAGCCGCTCACACGCAGCTGGCGACCGGTCGAAACGCCGGCGGGAATATCGATGTCGATCTTTTCGTGCGAAGGCGTGCGGCCCTGACCGTCGCAGGTCTCGCAGGGATGGTCGATAACCGTGCCCTCGCCATGGCAGTCGGGGCAAGGCGAGGAAGACTGAACCTGGCCCAAAAACGATCGCTGAACCGTCGTGACGTAGCCCGTACCGTGGCAGCGACTGCATTGCTTTTCCTGTGCACCCTCGGCCCTACCGGTACCGTTGCAGTCCTCACAGGGAGCAAGGCGATCATAGCTGATCGTCTTTTTGCAGCCGAGCGCCGCCTCCTCGAGCGTCACCGAAAGCGAGATGGCCATGTCACGTCCGCGACGACGCTCACGACGGCTGCGGGCGCCACCACCGGCGCCACCGCCAAAGAACGACGAGAACAGGTCGTCCATGCCCATGCCACCAAAGATATCGTTGATGTCGACATAGCCCGAACCACCAGGAACGTCGGCAGTGCCGTAACGGTCGTAGTTAGCACGCTTCTGCTCATCGGAAAGAACGGAATAGGCCTCGTTGAGCTCCTTGAACTTGGCCTCGGCCTCGGGATCGTCCGAAACATCCGGATGTACGGTACGGGCCTTCTTTAGAAACGCACGCTTAATCGTCCGCGCGTCGGCATCCCTGTCGACGCCAAGCACCTCGTAGTAATCCCTATTTTCCGACACGACCGAATCCTTCCGACTTTCATTATTGTCACAGTGCGTCCTATACCCAAGCTGGGCCGACCGCAAACAAAGGGTTTGATGTTATTGCATTTGATACGGCGAAAGCATGGCCCGTTGCGAGCAGCTCGCGAACCAAACCGACACGAGCGCGAACATGAAGCCGTTGGCAAAACCGTTGGCAAACTGCATCGCACCGCGCTTCCACCACAGCAGGCTGCGATGAAGCACACCGTCCGAAAGCACCATGAACAGGCCCATGGTAAACGGAATAAAGCACATCACGGCAAAGGCCGAGAACACGCCCGAGATGGCCGACAGCACCAAAAACGGCGCCACAATGCCCATCAGGTAAAAGCCAGTACGAGCTTTGCCTTCCAAGCGCTCGGCCTCAACATGGGCGCGGCCGACCAGGTCGCCGCCCGCGGCACCGTTAGTGCCAGCATGGCCCATGCCGCTAATGCGGACCTCGTCGCCATCGTGCGTGCCGGCAGGAAACTCAATCGTCTGCTCGGAGGTCACACGGGTTCGCCCGCTGCCACCGCAATCGGGGCAGGGGTCGGCCACGACCTTACCGGAACCGCCGCACTCGGGGCAGACCGACTGGAACGTGCCCGCACCAAACAGGAAGGACAGGTCAACGTCGATGTGGCCGCGGCCACCGCAGCTCGGGCAGGTATGGGCATGCTCAGACGAAACGGAGCCCGAGCCGCCGCAGTTGCTACAGGTATCGAAGCGCGTGTAGCGGACGGTCTTGCGGGCACCGCCCCTGGCCTCCTTGGCGTCGAGTTTGATATCGACGACCACGTTGGCGCCGTTCTCGGGATTGTAGGCAGCCTGGCCGCGACGCTGCTGGCCCCAGGCGCCACCAAAGGGAAAGCCGCCCTCAAAGGGATTGCCATAGCCCGTGCTGCCGGCGTAGCCGCCACCATAGGGCGAAGCCGTAGGAGCACCGGCAAAGGGATTGCCAGAACGCATGGCGTCGTAGCGCGCACGTTTTTGCTCATCCGAAAGCACGGCGTAGGCCTCGGAAACCTCTTTAAACTTTTCCTCGGCATCCGGCTCTTTATTGACGTCCGGATGGAGCTTACGGGCCTTTTGCTGGAAGGCCTTTTGAATATCACGCGAGGTGGCGTCCTTGGAGACACCCAGAATCTCGTAGTAATCTTTTTCGTTCATCGTCGCCATGCGCGGCAACCTCCTGCTCACAGCAGCGTATATATTCCGGTAATTCTACCCGAGCGGCCTAAGCTAGATCCCAAAACAGCTCGAACAGAACATTTCCATCGAGCCAGCCCAAGTGGGTGGGAGCCAGACGGGCGCGAGTGCGACCTTCGATAACATCTTTCGATGTAACGCGCCCCGCATGCCCTTTAGCATCATCGGACACCCAGGAGGCAAGGCCCAACTCGAGCGCGCGGTCGCAAGCCGCCGCCAGCTCGTCCTCGGGGATAATGTTTGCCGAGCGAACCAACAGGTCAGACCCAACGCCGCGCGTCATGCGACAGGCGAGCATCAAATCCTCGGCTGCTGCCTCGCGCTGCGACAGACACTCGGCATCAAACGTCGTCGCAGCATCGTCGCGCTGTACCAGACGCACGCGATACGCGTCGCCTCGAGCAAGTGCGCCGCAAAACAGCCCGGCCAAGCGAGCGAAGTCCCCAGCATCGAGCATGCCGGCGGCAGAGCGGCCCAGACCCAGGTAACCCTGTCCGGTCCAGTAGGCAATGTTATGGGCGCACTCATGGCCATCAAGCGCGTAGCTCGCCACCTCATAGGGGTGATAGCCGGCCGCACCCAGACGATCACGCGCCACGTCCATACACGCGGCCTGAAAATCCTCATCAGGCTCGAGCGACTCATCGCGACACGCCATGCGATAGAGCGGCGTGCCCTCCTCGAGCGTGAGTGGATACACCGAAACATGATGCGGCGCCGCCGTCAGTACGCCATCGAGCGTGCGCTCCCAGCTCGCAGCCGTCTGTCCGGGAAGACCGCACATCAGGTCGCACGACACATCGAGGCCAGCGTCCTTCACCGTCGCGATAGCCGCAAGTGCCCGATTAGCATCGTGAATGCGGCCAATAGCAGCCAGCTCGGTATTGTCGAGGGTTTGCACGCCCAGAGAGATGCGCGTGACACCCGCCTCGGCAAGCGCGGTGGCGAGCTCAGCGGTCAGCGACTCAGGATTGGCTTCGCAAGTAAATTCAACGGGCTTGCACCACATGGAGATACGACGGGCAAGTTTCACCAGGCGCTCCCCAGCAAGTGACGGCGTGCCGCCGCCAATATAGACCGTGCGGACCTGCGCAAGCGCCCCGGCGTCGCCAAAGGAATCGAGGCGCGCATACAGCTGCTCAAAATAGGAATCGAGCGCAGCATCCAAATCACACAGAGCAAAGCTGCGCGAGTCAAAGTCGCAATAGCGGCATTTTTGAGCGCAAAACGGCACGTGCACGTACAGCGCGGTAACGGCCACCCTTAAGCCTCCAGCGGATGATCGGGCACCGACTCACCGGCGGCAAGCGCGGCCTCGCAGACCACCACATCGCGCTCGATATCATCGACCAGCGACATGAACTCCTCGTACGTAGAGCAACGCACCACCTGAGCGCGCCAGGCGGCGGCATGGGGCATGCCCTTTAAGTACCAGCTTGCGTACGTGCGAGCACGCGACATGAGCGGCAGAAGCTCGTGCGTCAACGTCAGGTGCTCGCGCAGAGCCTCTAGGCGCTCGACCGAGGAGCGAGAAGGAACCGGCGTGCCATCGAGTGCAAGGGCTCGGGCATCGCCGAACACCCACGGATTGCCGTAGATGCCGCGCGCGATAAACACCGCGCTGGCACCCGAGCCGTGCAGATGCTCAGCAGCGTCCTCGGCCGAGAACACATCGCCCGAACCAATCACGGGAATCTCGACAGCGTCGGCAACCTCATCGACGACCGACCAATCGGCCTGGCCCGTGTAGAGCTGCGTGGCGCAACGACCATGCACGGCGACTGCGGCAGCCCCTGCGCCCTCAAGCATCTGGGCAAATGTCGCGGCATTGCGGTCCTCGGCATAAAAGCCCTTACGAATCTTGACGGTCACGGGCACGTGCGCCGCGCCCACCGTGGCCTCGACGATCTTCTCGGCCAGGTCGGGCGTGCGCATGAGCGCCGAGCCCTCGCCCTTGGTAACGACCTTGCGGGCGGGACATGCCATATTGATATCGATGAGCGACAGGCGATCGCCAACGCGCTCCTCGACGGCGGCGACGGCGCTCGCAAACTGATCGGGCTTGGAGCCAAAGAGCTGCACGCAAATCTGCTGCTCCTCGTCGGCCGGTAGCACCAGGCGCCACGTCTTATTACTGGCATAGGCAAGGCCTGCCACGCTCACCATCTCGCTGTAGGCAAGGTTGGCACCGCGGCGGCGACACATGATGCGATAGGCAGGGTCGGTCACGCCCGCCATGGGAGCCATAAGGAACGGCTGCTCGGCATAGGCGCCCAGCAGCCGCAGACTATATTCGGAAAGAGCCATAGACCTACTCGTCCACCTTGAGGATCGCCATAAAGGCCTCCTGCGGGACCTCGACCGATCCGATGGCCTTCATACGCTTCTTGCCCTCTTTCTGCTTCTCGAGCAGCTTGCGCTTACGCGAGATATCGCCGCCGTAGCACTTAGCAAGAACGTCCTTGCGACGGGCCTTGACGGTGGAACGGGCGATGATCTTGTTGCCGATAGCACCCTGGATGGGCACCTCGAACAGCTGACGCGGGATGATCTCCTTGAGCTTGTCGCACAGGCCACGGGCCAGGCCATATGCCTTGTCCTTATGGACGATAAACGAAAGCGCGTCCACCTCGTCGCCCGAAAGCAGGATGTCGAGCTTGACGAGCTCAGAGGGGCGATATTCGTTGAACTCATAGTCGAGCGAGGCGTAACCCTTGGTGCGGCTCTTGAGCTGATCGAAGAAGTCCAAGATGAGCTCGGCGAGCGGCATATCGAAGCGCATCTCGACCGATTTGCTCGTCAGGTGGATCATGTCGGTCGTGACGCCGCGGTGCTCGATGGCGAGCTGCATGACGGCACCCGTATACTCAGGCGGGCAGATGATCTTTGCCTTGAGGTAGGGTTCCTCAATACGATCGATGCGGGTGGCCTCGGGAAGGTCCTGCGGACTGCGGACATCGATCATCTCGCCGTCGGTCTTGTAGACGTGATAGTCAACTGAGGGACTCGTGGCAATGAGGTCCAAGTTGAACTCGCGCTCCAGGCGTTCCTTGACGACTTCCATGTGCAGCAGGCCCAGGAAGCCCACGCGGAAGCCAAAGCCGAGCGCCACCGAGGTCTCGGGCTCCCACACCAACGACGGGTCGTTGACGTGCAGCTTATCGAGGGCGTCACGCAGGTTCTCGTAGTCCTTGTTGTCGATCGGGAACAGGCCCGTGTAGACCATGGGCTTGGCCTCGCGGTAGCCCGGCAGAGGCTCGGGGCAGGGGTTCGAAGCCCACGTAAGGGTATCGCCCACGCGCACAGCCTCGGGGTCCTTCAGACCCGTGACCACATAGCCAACCTCGCCGACGGTCAGAGCATCGACCGGCGTCTCAGCAGGGCGCTTGACGCCCACGCCGTCGACCAAGAAGTCACCCTTGGCCTGCATCATGCGCAGGGTATCGCCCTTTTTGATAGAGCCGTCAAAGACGCGCACCGTGGCGACGACACCACGATACTCGTCGAAGTACGAATCCAGGATGAGTGCCTTGAGCGGCGCGTTCGCATCGCCCTTGGGCGGAGAGATCAAAAAGACAATGGACTCCAGCAGATCGTGAATGCCCTCGCCGGTCTTGCCCGAGACGCACACGGCATCATCGGCGGGAATCGCCAGGTCGTCCTCGATCTCGGTCTTAACCTCGTCGGGATGGGCCGAGGGCAGGTCGATCTTGTTGATGGCGGGCACAATGTCCAGATTGGCGTTCATGGCGAGCGTCGCGTTGGAGACGGTCTGTGCCTCGACACCCTGAGTGGCGTCGACGACGAGCACCGCGCCCTCACAAGCGGCCAGCGAACGCGAGACCTCGTAGGTAAAGTCTACATGGCCCGGCGTATCGATGAGGTTGAACTGATACGTCTCGCCGTCGTCGGCGTCATAGGACACGCGGACGGCGTTGGACTTGATCGTGATGCCGCGCTCGCGCTCGATATCCATGGTGTCGAGCAGCTGCGACTCCATGTCGCGCTCGTCGACGGTATGGGTGAGCTCGAGGATGCGGTCGCTGATCGTAGACTTGCCATGGTCAATGTGCGCAACGATTGAGAAGTTGCGGATGTGGGAAATGTCAATTGAAGTATTCATGCGGACTATCTTACCCGAGCGGTACAAAAAATGGAGCCTGTTCCATAAAACAGGCTCCATTTATGCGCGTAATCTGTGTAGTGTGAAATTTACAACTTAGGCGTTGATGCTGTTCACGAGCTTGGCAAGACCGGACTTGCGGTTGGAAGCCTGGTTCTTGTGGATAACATGCTTGGCGGCAGCCATGTCGAGACGCTTGGTAACGGTCTTGAGGGCAGCCTGGGCCTTCTCGGCGTCGCCCTCGGCGACGGCGGACTGGACGTGCTTGGTCAGCGTCTTGAGCTCGGACTTGACAGCCTTGTTACGCATGCGAGCTGCCTCATTGGTGCGGATACGCTTCTTCTGAGACTTGATGTTTGCCACTTCTGGAGTTCCTTTCGAGTTCCTTGCAAAAAATGTATGACACCTCTGAGACACGGTGAGGTCATGCAAGCGCCTACTATAGCACGCTCCCCCTCAAAGGAATAGAACGAATTTGTCAAATAGGCAGGTATCATCACGATTTTCTCAAGATGTTCGTAATCCAGAGCAAAAGCGCGGTCTCAGAATCGGCAGAGCCCTTGAGCGCGAGCTCCACATCGACCGCACCCTCGAGCGCTGCGACGAGCTCTGCCATCGAAAAGCGACGCGCCCAAGTCAGGTGATTCTTGACCTGCCAGGACTGGAGCTTGAGCGTTGCGGCCAGCTCACGACCCTGTCCACGCGCATCGAGCGCCTTGGCGACGATCAGCTCACGGATGCGACCGCACAGCAGCGTGTAGGTCCACACATAGCTCTTGGCGGGCAGCAGATTGAAGAGCTCGAGCGATCGCCGCATATCGCGAGCCGAGACGGCGTTGAGGAAGTCCCAGGGTTGAACCTCGGCCGTACGGACAATCCAGCGCTCAACATCGGCAAGTTCAATCTGAGGCGACTCGACCATCTGGGCAAGCTTAGCCAAGTCGTTATCGAGCATGCGCGTGTTTTCGCCCGAACGCGAGACGAGCTCCTCGGCGGCCGCCGTCGAAATCGACTTACCGCGCTGCGTCGCCATCTGCTGAACACGGCGCGGCAGTTCCCAGCGCTTGGTACCCGAGCAATCGACGATAGCCTTCTTGTCGATCTTGGCGATTGCCTTATACAGGCGCGTATTCTTGGCAAGTGAGTCGGCGATGATGAGGCAGACCGTAGTGGGGCTGGGACTCGCCAGATACCCAACGAGCGGCTCCGAGACCGCCTTGGCGAGCTTTGAGCAGCCATCGAGGATTACCAGACGAAACTCGCTGCCCATCGGAAAGGTGTTAAGCGATCCGATAATGGACTCGATATCGGGGCCCTTGGTCATGTCTCGCTCGTCGAGGTTGAACTCGACCATACCCGACTTTTCCAGACGCGCTTTCATACGCGAGACGGCGTGATCGCGCTTAACTCCGTCGGTACCGACGATCAGATATGCCGGCAGCAAACCGGTTTCGGACATTGCGCTCCCCTCCCGCAGGCCTTCGCATTCGTTCCGTGCCATTCTAGCCCAGGGGCCCACCACACGCCAACGACGTCGTCACGGTCGCTGGCATCGCATCACAAAGCCATTCGCAGTCGGTGCGACGGTAATGTCGCCGTGTTCGATGGTACACGCGAACACACCACCCGCATCCTTAACGGCATCGATGCAGGCATCGGACGGATGGCCGTATCGATTCCCCTCACCGGCGCTTGCGAGGGAAAGCTCGGGCTTCAGGACGTCCAGCAACTCACCATCGACTGAAACCTTGGAGCCGTGATGCCCAAGTTTAAGGACATCGATGTCCCCCACCTCCTGCACGAATTCCCGCTCTTGGTCGAGCTCGGCATCACCGGTGAGGAGCATACGCAGGCCCTTGCCTTCCTGAACATAAGAGAGCAGAAGGACAAGCGAGTCCTCATTTCCCTCGCCATCCACGGACTCGAATGGCCACATCACGCGGGCGCAAAATGAGCCGATGTCGACCATATCCCCACGGCGCACCTGCCGATACTCCACGCCAGGTCGGTTCAATACCTCGGCAGGAGCATCCTCCAGCGCATCCGCCGCCACGGCAATCGTTCCGACCGAAAACTGTTCGAGCACGGCAGGCAGACCACCCCAGTGGTCCTCATCCCAATGCGTCACAAAGACGGCGTCGATATGGTGCACGTTATTGCGAACCAACGCCGCCACCACGCGCTCGTCGAGTCCGCAGTCGACGAGCGCAACTGCGCCGCCCTGGCGGATAAGAATCGCATCGGCCTGGCCCACATCGAGCACCGTCACCGAAGGCGGAGCGAATCGATCCCAATAGACGTACGGAATCGCAGCCAAGAGCATCAGGCATGCAAGCCCCACCGCCATAGGACGTGCACGAGGACGCGGCCACCAGACCAGCAGAACCACCAGAAAACACGGCACTAAGTAAATCCACATGCTATCGGGCGGCACATTCACGGATGCACCCGGCACGGCGGCAAACAGCTGCTCGAAGAACAGCGCGCAACGGGCGGCAATCATGGGCACAACGAGCGCCCAAGTCCGCAACGGTGCCACGAACGAAAAGGGAACCAACACGATCGACACAGCGAGCAGTACGCTCACCACCGGACCGAGGACAGCATTTGCCAGCGGAGCAATGAGCGAGAACGTACCGAAGGCAGGAACGGTAATGGGAAGTGTCGCCAGTTGCGAGCACAGCGTGACGGAAAGCATGCCGGCAACGCCCGATGGCAAGCCCAGCTCACCCAAAGCGTAGGTCGCATAAGAGCAAAAGCACAGAATGGCTAAGACGCTGGCACATGATAGCTGAAAGCCCATCTCGAACAGCACCGTCGGCCGCAGTAGCACAAAGATGGACATGGTTACGAAGAGTGCCGAAAGGCCGTGCCGACGACGCCCCGCGTCGTTTACGACAAGCGTCACGAACACCATGCAGCACGCGCGCACGGCCGAGGGAGACGCGCCCGTAAAGGCAGCGTAGCCCACAAGCGTTATCGCCAATATCGCCCGCTGAAGACCACGTGAGCACCGAGCCTTTTGCAATACGCCCTCGATTACAAACCCCACGATAGCCAAATGGCTGCCCGAGACGGCGATAAGATGTGCCGTTCCCGTCACAGAAAACCAGTCGCCCGCCGGCTGGGCGCGCAGCTCGGCCGAACGACCGCAGACGACACCGGCTATGAGCGCACGCGCCGGGTCGGTCGCAGGCGCGATGGACGCAAGCAGCCCATTTCGCAGCCGAAGCAGCGGCCCCGGAGAACCCTCATCGACCGACACAATCCGAACGGCTTTAACCTTACGCACCTCGCCTCGGAGCATGCGCGATCGTCCATATGCATCGTTCTCAAAACGCGAAACGCGACCGATAACACGCACGTGCGCCCCGACCTTGAGCTCACGATCACACGATAGGCGAACCGTTGCCAAGTTCTTACCGTCCGCGCGTGCCTCGCAGGTATAGGAATACACGTCGTCGTTTATGGATGGATCACCCTGCACGACAAACTCGAGGCCGCTTGCCGCTCGACCGTCGAGCGCCTTCGAGGCGCTGAGCACACCCACAGCCCACCACGCCGAGACGACCGCTCCCGCCACGAGACCGGCGGACGCGGCATACAGCCACCGCTTCAAAGGGGCAAGCCGCGCACAAGAGTGAGCCAGCACAACGAAAACCGCTGCCGCAACGGGAATGGCCCATAGCGGCCCGACCGCCGTCGCCCGCTCCCTCAGCAGCGCATCAGCGGCTATGCTGAGCACCAAGGCGCAGCTCACGCACATGCCGGCACACAGGGCCATCGTCCACGGAATCAGGGGTCGCGGAGGCATCACGTGCTCGCGCTCGGTCGCGCTCATACGCAGATGCAATCTTTGATTTTGGCAAGCTTCTTCTCGCCGATTCCCGACACACGCATCAGATCGTCAACCGAGGCGAAAGCACCGTTCTTTGTCCGCTCATCGATAATCGACTGGGCCATGGAGGGGCCGATGCCCGAAAGCGTCTGCAGCTCTTCTGCGCTTGCCGTATTGATGTTTACTAGGCCTGTTGCGCCACTAACGCCCGACGATGCGGAAGTCCCACCATCAACACCGGCTTCCGCAATGGACGCCTGCTGCTCCCCTACCGTTGGAACGTGAATTTTTTGTCCATCAGTGACCTTGGATGCACGATTAAGCCCCGTAACGTCTGCTTCGGGCGCCAGCCCGCCGGCGGCATCAATCGCCTGAGCCACCCGCGCCCCGTCTTTGAGGCGATATACACCGGGTGACACCACGGCGCCATCAACATCGACATAGACCTCTGCCGCGGCAGACGCCTTAGGCGAAGAGCCTTCGGATGTCTTTCCGCTCGAAGCATCGCCGGATCCCGGCTCCACTAACGTGCCCGAACCATCAGTGCGCTCAAACGACACACCGCCGGCACCGCCGCCAAGGTTCGCCATCGCCAGCCCACTCGCCATCGCAATGACGACCAGTATCGCCATCACCACTGCCTTATGACCGAGCAGTTTGCCCGCCCAGCGGTCCATCTTTTTGACTCGTTCGTGTTGTTCGCGCTGCGCCATAGCAAAACCTCCCAACACCATCGTGTCAGGAAAGGAGCTCCACAACAGCCACGCCCCAAAACCGGTTTTTGCGGTCAAACCAAAAACCGACCAAAACCTTGCACAAATCTGTCCATTTATTCAGGCACACGTCAGCAAATGAACGCTTAGCCGCAAAATGCCCAGATAGCAAAAGACCGACGATGCAGGCGCATCGTCGGTCTATGCACAAATTTACTCGTAATCTTGGTAAATCTCACGCGGAGCAAGCTCCGAATGTTTGCGTTTTAAGGTCTTAGGGGCCTTATACGTGTTGCTCTCGAAGTCGATGTACTCGGTCTGCTTGAGCAGGCGCTCGATCATCTCCTCATGATCGAACAACTCCCAGGCCTCATGCACGGCATCGAGTTTAGCGTGCGTCTCGGGTCGGCGCGGCATAAACAGCGTGCAGCAGTCGGGAGCGGCCTCAGTCGAGATATCGAACGTACCGATCTCCTCAGCACGCGCGATGATCTCCTGCTTGTCCGAACCGATGAGAGGACGGAACACGGGGATCTTCACGGCCTCGTTGACGGCCATGATGTTCTCAAGCGTTTGGGAGGCAACCTGCCCAAGCGATTCGCCCGTAACGATGGCCTTGGCGCCCTCGATGTGCGCAATGCGCTCGGCAACCGAATACATAATGCGACGATACATGATCACACGCAGGTTGCTGGGGCAGGTGACCGAAATCTCACGCTGGCAGTCGCCAAACGGCACCACGTACAGGCGGCCGATCTGGACACCCGGCTCAAGCGCACGGATGATGTCCTGCACCAAATACTCGCTCGTATCAGGCGTCTGCGGACGACCGGAGAAATGCACCGGCACGCACACCGCGCCGCGACGCGCGAGCATCCAGGTCGCCACCGGAGAATCGATACCCGACGACAGCAGCGTCACGACCTTGCCGGCAGAACCCACCGGCAGACCGCCCACGCCGCGCTCGGAGCGCGCGTACACGTAAACGCTACCCTGGACCACCAGTACGTGCACCATTGCATCGGGGTCGTGCATTTGAACCTTTTTATCGGGGAAGGCCTCACACAGTACCTCGCCCACCTGACGATTGATATCGATCGAGGTGAGCTCATAGTCAGTATTGGAGCGCTTGGCGTGCACCTTAAACGAATCGAAGGAACCAAACTCGCGCAGCGCCTTCACGGCGGCGGCGCAGTACTCCTGCGGGTCGCGGTTGGTGTGATACGCCAAAGACACACGGGCAACGCCGGGAACGGTGCGAATGACACGCGCCGCCTCGTCGGCCTGATGTTCGTTAAAGGTCACGAGGATATAACCGGAAATTCGAGACACGGCGTTCACGGAAAAGGCGGCCAAGGCCGCCTTGATGTTATCCATGAGGATATGCTCAAAATGTGCGCGGTTCTTGCCCTTCAGTCCAACCTCGTGATAGTGGACCAGGCAGACGCGAGCCGCCATTTAGGCTTCAGCAACCTTGTGGCCGAGCGCCTTCTCGTAACGGGCCTCGTCGTAAGAGATGTCACCGTCGACAATCTCGTCCATAGCCATCGAGATGGTATCGGCACCGGAAAGCCCGATGGTGATGTCATCGACATCCTGGACGGCAAGCACGCGGTTGTGCTGGCCACGCAGCATGCTATTGATGTCGCAGGCGCGCTTAGAGGCAAGCGAAGCGAGCAGGAAGCGGTTGTGATCGGTCTTCTCCAGAAGATCGTCAATGCAAGGCTTTACAACGGACACGGACCTCAGATCCTTTCATGCATATCGAGAACGCGAACGAGCTCATCGGTCGCGCGGTCGAGATCGTCATTCACCACGACGTCGTCGTAGCGGTCGGCAAGGGCAAGCTCATCGGCGGCGTTTGCCATACGCAGCTCAATCGTCTCGGGCGTCTCGGTACCGCGACCGACCAGACGCTCGCGGAGCACCTCAAGCGAAGGCGGCTTGATAAAGATCAGCACGGCCTCGGGGAAACGCTCCTTCACCTGCAGGGCGCCCTGGACATCGATCTCCAAAATCAGAGACGAGCCCGAGGCGAGCTTGGATGTGACCTCGCTCACCAACGTGCCGTAGCAGTTACCGTGGACCTCGGCCCACTCAACAAACTCACCGTTTGCCACGCGGCGGTCGAACTCCTCGCGCGTCAGAAAAAAGTAGTTGACGCCGTCGACCTCACCTTTGCGTGGTGCTCGCGTGGTAGCCGAAACCGTCAGACCCAGGTTCGAGCGGCGCTCGCGCACACGAGTGACGAGCGTACCCTTGCCTGCGCCTGACGGTCCAGAAATCACAAAGAGCTTGGAATCCTGAGCGCTCACTTATTTGGTCAGCTGCTCGAGGAGCTGCTCGCGCTGACGGACGCCGAGGCCCTGGACGCGACGAGTAGCGGAGATACCGAGCTCCTCCATGATCTTGGCGGCCTTGGCCTTGCCATAACCGGGGAGAGACTCGATGAGGGTGGAAACCTTCATGCGGGAAGCGATGGGGTCATCGGAGTTGAGCACGGACTCGAGGGACTTCTCGCCCTTCTTGATCTGCTCGCGAAGCTCAGCGCGGGCGTGACGTGCGGCGGCAGCCTTCTCAAGAGCCTGCTTGCGCTGCTCGTCGGTAAGCTGAGGGAGTGCCATTCGTACCTCCAAATAGTTGGGTTATATCTGATTCAATAATTGGCATTTTAGCACGTAGAACGTACAAAATGCGTAATCGCGGCTCCATAGGTTAGACGATACCCGCAAAAAGTGCAATATACTGCGCCCAAAGTTAAGCCCCTGACCTGCGATTCCACACAAAGGATGGGAAAGTTTACGCAGGCACAGGGGCTATTTTGTGCTAATGAGACCCAAAAGTGGTGACTTAGGGGAATCTTTTACGCGACGTTTTCGACCAGCTCGGCGACGATGGCGTCAAAGGCGGCAACCGGATCGTCGGCACCGGTGATGGGACGGCCCACCACAATGTGGCTTGCGCCACGCTCGATAGCCTGGGAAGGCGTCGCCACGCGGGACTGGTCACCAAGGGCAGCACCCACCGGACGCACACCCGGAGTCACGATCAGGGCATCAGGACCCAGCAGCTCACGCATGTCGTGAGCCTCCATCGGCGAGCACACGATGCCGTCGATGCCGTTGGTCTGGGCAAGCTTTGCCAGACGGGCGGCTTCCTCGGCAACGGGCGACTCGACGCCGATCTCGGCCAGCGCATCCTGATTCATGCTCGTGAGCACGGTGATGGCGACGAGTTTGGCGCGGTCCTCACGCGCCTCCTCGGCACCCTCGCGGCAGGCAGCGAGCATAGCACCCGAGCCCAGGCCGTGGACCGAAAGCAGGTCGGCACCGGCAAGCGAGGCCGAGCGGGCAGCGCCGCGCACCTGATGCGGAATGTCATGGAACTTAAGGTCGAGGAAGACCTTAAAGCCAAGGTCCTTAAAGGTCTTGACGATCTGGGGACCCTCAGCGTAATAGAGCGTCATGCCGACCTTGAGCCAGGCGGCATGGCCCGAAAGCTCGTGGGCGAGCTCGAGCGCACGCTTACGGTCGCAGTCGAGGGCGACGATAACACGGTCGCGGGCATCGGTCTCTAGCATTCGAAAGCACCCACCAGCTCGTTGATGTCCTTTACGCCCTGGGACTCGGCCCAGGCCTCGAGCTCATGCGCGATCTTAAGCGAAGCACACGGATCGACGAAGTTGGCCATGCCGACCGACACGCAGGTGGCGCCGGCCAGGATAAACTCAGCCGCATCCTCGCCGGTCATGACACCGCCGACACCGTTGATGGGGATATCGACGGCCTGAGCGACCTCCCAGACCATGCGAACGGCGATGTGGTGGCACAGCGGGCCCGAAAGGCCGCCCTTGGGCTTGGCAACACGGGACTTGCGGGTGTGCACGTCAATGGCCATGCCCTGGATGGAATTGATGACCGAAAGGCCGTCGGCGCCGGCGGCCTCGAGAGCCTTGGCAATCTCGGCGACATTAACCGGAGCCATCTTTACGAACAGCGGCTTATCGGTCACCTTGCGGCAGGCAGCCATAACGGAAGAGGCGCCCTCGGGCGTGGAGCCCATGGCGGCACCGCCGGCGGCGATATTAGGGCAGCTCACGTTGATCTCGTACCCGGCAGCCCAGGGGCACAGCTCGACATACATCTCGAGCGCGCGGACAAACTCGTCAACGGAGTGGCCGGCAACCTGACAGATGACCTGGCAGCCGTCCTTGGACAGCTGTTCGAGCCACGGGCCGGACTCACGGGCAAAGGCAGCCACGCCGGGGTTCTGAAGACCCACGGAGTTGATCATACCGCCGGGAATTTCGGCCATGCGGGGCGCGGGATTGCCGGGCCAGGGCTCGGCAGCGCAACCCTTGGTAGTGATGGCGCCCAGCTGGGAAACATCAAAGAAGTTCTGGAACTGCCAACCGTAGCCAAAGGTACCGGCTGCGGTGTTAATGGGGTTCTGCATCTTGACGCCGCCGAAATCGACGGCCATGTTCACGGTACCCACTAGAAGACCACCACCTTGGAAGCATCGAACACGGGGCCGCACATACAAGCACCCTTCATACCGTCAACCGTCTCGACATTGCAGGTGTTGCAGGCGCCAAAGCCACAGCTCATCATGCGCTCGAGCGACACCTCGCAGTACACACCGGCCTCGGCGGCAGCGGCGGCGACCTTCTTCATCATGACGGCGGGGCCGCAGCTGGCGACGTAGTCGTAGCCGCCCTCTCCAAGCAGCTCGGCTGCCGGATCGGTGCAAAAACCGTGCGTGCCGAGCGAACCGTCGTCGGTGCACACGTTAACCGTGGCGCCCAGCGCACGGAACTCATCGACACCCACGACTTTGGAAGCGGTGCCAAAGCCCAGGCACACGTCCACATCAACACCCTGCTCGGCAAGCATGCCGGCAAGACACAGCACAGGCGGAACGCCGATGCCACCGGCGACGAGCAGTGCCTTCCTGGTGCCCTCGGGTACCATCCAGCCACGGCCACCGGGGCCCAACAGGTTAGAGGTGGAGCCAGGGCCCATCTGGGACAAACGGCGGGTATCGTCGCCCACGACGGCGTACCACAGCTCGACGGTGCCGGCCTCGGCGTCGGCGCGATAGAAGCTCAGGGGCACGCGAAGCAGCGAGGAGGCATCGCCGGGCACGGCAATGTTCACAAACTGACCGGGCTTGAGCGCACTTGCAAGCTTGGGGGCCGAGATGACGAGCGAGAAGATGCCGTCGGCGATCTCCCGGTTCGAGACGACCTCGAAGTCGTGCATGCGTGCAGTGGAAGGTGTGGGCATAGACGCTCCAATCCCCCATGCGGTTGCATGGTCTAAACGAACAGAAAGCGCGGCACCGCAAGGGCGCCGCGCACAAAAGCGATAAGGCTATGCTAGCAGATGCAGCCGTCGGCGAGCGTCTGCTTGCCACCGACAAATACATCGGTGGCACGACCGGTGAGCGTGCGGCCGGCAAAACCGGAGTTCTCGGCGCGCGACTCGTAACCGTCCTCGCCAACCGTCCAGGTTGCGGAGGGGTCGAACACGGTCAGGTCGGCGACAGAGCCCGCCTTGACCTGAACCTGATCGAGGCCCAGAATCTCACGCGGCTTGATGGCCATGAGCTCGACCATGCGGCTCACGCTCATCTTGCCCGTGTTGACCAGCTCAGTGAGCACGAGCGACAGCGAAGTCTCGAGGCCAATCATTCCAAAGGGCGCGAGCTCGAACTCGCGGGCCTTCTCCCACGGGGTGTGGGGAGCGTGGTCGGTAACGATAGCGTCGACGGTACCGTCGATGACACCCTGACGGATGGCCTCGGCATCCTCGTCGGTGCGCAGCGGCGGATTGACCTTGAGCGAGGTGTTGTAGGTCTCGTCCAGGTCGTTCTCGGTCAGGAACATGTGGTGCGGGGTGGCCTCGCAGGTCACCTGGACACCGGCAGCCTTACCGGCACGCACGAGCTCCAGGCCATGAGCGGTGGAGATGTGCTGGATGTGCAGCTTGGCACCGGTCAGCTTGGCAATCTCGATGTCGCGGGCAATCTGAAGCTCCTCGCCGGCGGCCGGCCAACCCTCGAGGGCCAGACGGGTCGAGACCTTGCCCTCGTTGATCTGGCCGTGGCCGACCAGATCCTCGTCCTGGCAGTGGCTCATAAAGACCTTGCCGAACATCTTGCCGTAGTCCATGCAGCGACGGAGCATGCCCGCACCCTGCACGCCGCGACCGTCATCGGTGAAGGCGACGGCGCCGTGGGTGACCATATCGCCCATCTCGGACATAGCCTCGCCCTTAAGGCCGCGAGTCATAGCACCAGAAGGATAGACGCGGCAGTGGCCGACCTCGGCAGCGCGGGACTTGACGAACTCAACGACGGTTCCGTTATCGGTAACGGGGTCGGTGTTGGGCATGGCGCACACGCCGGTGAAGCCGCCCTTGGCAGCAGCGCGGGTGCCGCTCTCGATGTCCTCTTTGACCTCGTAGCCAGGCTCGCGCAGATGCACGTGCATATCCACCAGGCCGGGGACGAGATACTTGCCGGAAAGGTCGCGGACCTCGGCTCCCTCGGCGGCGAGGTTCTCGCCGACCTCGGCGATCTTGTCACCGTCGATCAGGACGTCGACGACACCGTCAAGCTCGACGGACGGATCGACGACGTGGGCATTCTTAAGAAGCAAGGCCATTATCGGCACCTCCAAGCAGCAGATACAGGATAGCCATACGCACGCAGATACCGGCGTAGACCTGCTCCAGGATGACGG
Organism: uncultured Collinsella sp.; assembly: GCA_958453935.1. GTDB lineage: Bacteria > Actinomycetota > Coriobacteriia > Coriobacteriales > Coriobacteriaceae > Collinsella. Next base: position 25,708 of record CAUDZT010000024.1, read on the forward strand.
AGCGTTGCGGGTGGTCGGCCATATAGGAGTCGAACTCGACGCCGCGGTTGATGGGGCCCGGGTGGCAGATGATCGCATCGGGCTTCATGAGCTTCTCGCGGTCCTTGGTCAGGCCGAAGAGCTTGTGATACTCGCGAATCGTGGGGAACGGAGCGCCCTCAAGGCGCTCCTGCTGCACGCGCAGCATGTAGACGACGTCCAGCTCGGGCAGGACGGAATCGAGGTCGCTCGTCACGTGGTCGCAACCCAGAACCTCGGGCGCCGGCGGCAGCAGCGTGCCGGGGGCGACAGCGTAGGTCTCGCAGCCCATGATCTTAAGGGCGGGGATCAGCGAGCCGCAGACACGGGAGTGCGCGATATCGCCGACGACGGCGACCTTCAGACCGTGGAAGTCACCCTTGTGCTCCCAGATGGTGTACAGGTCGAGCAGGGCCTGCGTGGGATGGTTGTGCTTGCCGTCGCCGGCGCAGATAACGCTCGCGGGCGAGTTCTGCGTGACGATGTAGGGAGCACCGGCGTGCTTATCGCGCACGACGATGCAGTCGATCTTGTAGGCGTTGAGGGTCTCGACAGTGTCGACGAGGCTCTCACCCTTGACCGTGGAGGTCGAGGAGCCGCCGAAGTTGAGGCTGTCGGCCGAAAGGCGCTTCTCGGCGAGCTCGAAGGAGCTGCGGGTACGCGTCGAGGGCTCGTTGAACATGTTGACGATGGTCTTGCCCTTGAGCGTGGGGACCTTCTTGATCGCACGCTCGTTGACCTCGGAGAACGCCTTGGCGGTCTCGAGGATGAGCTTGAGGTCCTCTTCGGAGTACTCGGTAATGTCGATCAGGTGCTTATGGTTGAACGCCACGGTACTACTCACCTCCCAGCGGCGCGGAGCCCACGTGGGAACCCGGCGCGACGTCGTTAATCTCGACAGCGGTGCGGCCGTCTACTTCCTTCATATATAGGTGCACGTTCTCCTCATGCGACGAGGGAACGTTCTTGCCGACAAAGTCCGGCGAGATGGGGAGCTCGCGGTGGCCGCGGTCAACGAGGACTGCCAGCTCAATGCGGCTCGGACGGCCCAGGTCCATAACGGCGTCCAGAGCGGCGCGAATGGTACGGCCCGTATACAGGATGTCGTCCACCAAAACGACGCGCTTGCCGTCGACGCTAAAGGGAATGTTGGTGGCGTGGATCGCGGGAGCGAAATTGGTGGCGTAGTCATCGCGGTAGAAGCTGATGTCGAGGCTACCGAGCGGAACGTCGACGCCCTCGATCTCCTTGATCTCCTCGGCGAGCTTCTTTGCCAGAAGGTCGCCGCGCGTGACAATGCCGACCAGAGCGAGGTCTTCACAGCCCTCGTTGCGCTCGAGAATCTCGTGCGCAATGCGGGTCATCGCTCGATTGACGGCGGTCTCGTCCATGATGACCGCCTTGGGGGAAGTCGTGCCCATCGATCTCCTTCCTCACATGTCTTGACTGCTGACACAGTCAAAAAAATAGATGCCCGACCGCTTAAAGCGGACCAGACACCCACAGGAAAGGCTGCTCTTTGACAGCTATGTAATTCCATGTGGGTATCTCGTACCCCTTTAATGGTCAAGGGATAGTGTAGCCAACCTCGAGCTTAATTGCGAGCATAAATACAGAGCAATCCGTAAACGGAGCCCAATGCTCCATAAACCTATATATATTTGTGGGACGAGCTTGAAAACACACGCACGAGCTGGCATAATCCCCTCTGTTGCACGCAAATCGGATCTACGTCCAGGGCCGTAGCGTGGGCACTATCGCCAAAAGAGGAATATCTCTGTGTAGATTGCGCACAGGGAGCAACTTCTGTGCTATAGTTCAGGCTTGTTTGTTAACGCGACATGTTCGTTTGTCGCCCAAGGAGGGTCAGTTATGTCAAAAGTTTGCGAAGTTTGCGGTAAGCACCCCGTTGCCGGTCGCTCCATCAGCCACTCTCACCGCGTCACCAACCGTAAGTTCCGCCCCAACATCCAGCGCGTCTACGTCGTCGTCGATGGTCACCGTCGCAAGATGAACGTTTGCTCCACCTGCCTCAAGTCTGGCAAGGTTGCGCGCTCCTAAATAAGGTCTTACCAACAAGTACCTCGGACTCTCCGGGTCAAAGACCTCGCGTTCATATAGAACTATAAGAAACCGCTTTCTTTTGAGAAGGCGGTTTCTTTTCTATCTATCCAGGAATGCAAAACCAGAGTGAAAATGAACTGCGTCCCAAATCTTGGACGCCCTAAATAGCGACTAGGCCGCGAGGGCCTGATTCCGGAACTCCTCCGGGGTCAGGCCCTTCAATCTTACCTGCCTCCGGCTCGTGTTCCAGTGGACTATGTATTCCTCCAGGTCGCGTTTGAAATCCTCGAACGTCTCCCACTCGCGGCCCCGGTAGAACTCGTCCTTGACGTGGCCGAAGAGCTGCTCGGTGGCGGCGTTGTCGATGCAGTTCGCCTTCCTGGACATGCTCTGGACGATGCCGGCGGCCTCGAGCCTGGATGTGTACGAGGCGTGCTGGTACTGCCAGCCCCGGTCCGAGTGCATGGTCGGGGCGGCGCCCTCGGGGATCTTGGACAGCAGCTCGTCGAGCATCCTGACCTGCTGGGCCATGTCGGGCGTGGTCGATATGTCGCTCGCCACGATCTCCTTGGTGCAGAAGTCCAGCGTCGGGGCCCAGTAGGCCTTGCCGCCCGCCACCTTGAACTCGGTGACGTCCGTTCCCAGCTTCCGCCACGGGGCCCCGGCGTCGAAATCCCTCGCGATCACGTTCTCGAACGTCCTGCCGACGACGCCCCTGTACGAGTTGTACCTGTGGTAGGCCGTCTCGCGTCTGATACCGCAGCGAATCCCCATCTCGCGCATCATCTTGAGCACGGTCTTGTCGGCTATCACGGCCCCCTCTTCCGCCCTGAGGCACATCGCTATCTGCCGGTGCCCGCAGCCGTTGGCGGTGCGCGAGAAGATCTCGGCGGCCACCGGCGGCCTTCTGCTCGTATGTGTACCTGCCCCGCTTTCCGTCCATGCGCAGCAGCACCTCGCTCCCGAACGCGCGGTATATCTCCTGCCAACTTCTCAAGGCTTCCGCGGGAAGCGAAAGGGCAATCGCGGCGGATTTATACCCGTGCCCGAGCTCGAAGAGCCCTATGGCCGCCTTCCTGGCCTCGATATCATGCTTCACTCTCAAATCAACGCGCATAAAGAAAGCCTCCCATTTCTCATGTCCAAGAAATGGGAGGCAGTTCATTTAAAGCCATGGCTGGCCATTATTTATTTATCGTTTCCCCCTCTTCTTGCGGTTGTATTCGAGCAGCAAGCCCAAAGAAGTCAAAGCAGATCCGACAACTGCCAGCGGAAGAACCGGCAGCAGTCTCTCCCCTGTCGAAGCCAGAGCACCCGGCTCGGTGGTCTTGGTCTGGGAGGCGGGGTCGGCCTTGGTCTCGCCGCCGTTCTCGTCGAAGGTCACGGTGACGTCGCGGGGCACCCACTTCCACTGGGCGTAGACGGTCGTGGACTTGGAGACCTCGGTCTTGTCGGTGAACTGATCGCCCGACCCGTCCCTCTCGGTGTTCCAGCCGTCGAACGCCCAGCCCTTGCGGGTCGGGGCGGTCTTGGGCAGCGCGAAGGTGAACGAGGTCTTGCCCGGCTCGGTGGTCTTGGTCTGGGAGGCGGGGTCGGCCTTGGTCTCGCCGCCGT
>CAUDZT010000025.1 GCA_958453935.1 uncultured Collinsella sp.
CTATACTTAATTTTTGTGTCGCTCTACGAGGGAAAGGATGTGCCATGGCAAAGGCTGTTAAGACGCCAAAAACCAATGCGATGCGCGAGCTGGAAAGCGCCGGCATCTCCTATGTTCTCCATACGTACGAAGACGGCGGCGATGAATCGTCAGGTCTGGGCGTCGCGATTTCCGAGCAGCTTGGCGAGGAGCCCGGTCAGGGATTTAAGACCCTGGTCTGCACGACGCCGTCCAACGACCATGTCGTGTGCTGCATTCCTGTTGCCGACGAGCTCGACCTCAAGGCCGCCGCGCGCGCCGTAGGCGAAAAGTCGCTGACCATGATGCATGTCAAAGATTTGCTTGCCGCGACGGGGTATGTCCGCGGCGGTTGCAGCCCGGTCGGTATGAAAAAACGCTTCCGGACGCTGATCGATGAGACATGCGTCCTTTGGGATACCATTTTTATCTCGGGTGGCAAGCGCGGCTATCAGCTTGAGCTTGCTCCCGATGACTTAGTTGCATTTTGCGGGGCGACGGTTGCCCCGATCACGAGAGAGGACTGAGCGATGCCGCAGGAAGAACCAAAGTCCGGCGCTCACTTTGCAAAAGGGTCGGCTCCTCAGGCGCCCGCGCCCGAGGCCGCTTCGATCGATAACGAGATTCGAAACGCCTGGTCTGCTGCCGCTGACCCGGGCGAGACGGCCGTGTACTTGCGTGCCGCCGGTGCCGGCACGGCGCTTCCCCGTACGGTTCTTTCTTCGGCTCGTCCCGATGAGACGGCTGTCTTTTTGGCCGCCGCTCAATCGAGCGCCAGCGTGATGCCGACCGCCTCTGAGGCTCCTCGTGCGCCGCGTCCCGATGAGACGGCGGTGTTTTTGATGGCGGCCCAGGGAAAGAGCACGCCGCAGAGCGCTCCTGCCGCTCGTTCCGCCAAACCCGCGGCTCATGATGATGGCGAACCGCTTCTTTCGGATGACGAATGGTCGCCGCTTGGTTCGACCGATCCCATCGAGGGCGTGGCCATCGACGGTGATGACGACTGGGACCCTCTGTCGTTTTCTGCCCGAACCGTCGCCGCCAAAGAAGTTGACACGGTGTTTGGCGACCACGCCATATTCGATGATGATGCCGTATCCGGTAACAACATGCCGAACAGCGATGACGCCGCACCTGCTGATGACGCCGTTTTGGTTGACGATCCCTTTGCTATGACCGGCTCCTTTGCCCTCGTGGACGATTTGCTGCCACAAGATGAGGTTCATGAGGACTCTCAGGACGACGTAGACGATATGGGTTCGTCGGACTACTCCACGGTTGGTCGTTCTGCTGGCCTCATGACCGTGCTGACCATCGTGTCGCGCGTCACCGGGTTTATCCGCACGTGGGCCATGGCGGCCGCCATCGGCATGTCGCTGCTCTCGTCCTCCTATCAGGTTGCCAACAACCTGCCCAACATGCTCTACGAGCTCGTGATGGGCGGCATGCTCGTTACGGCGTTTTTGCCGGTGTATATGGGCGTGAGGCGCGAGCAGGGCCGCGAGGCATCGAACGAGTATGTCGGCAACCTGCTCGGTATTCTGCTTCTGCTGCTGGGCGGCATCTCGCTGCTGGGCACCGTGTTTGCTCCCGGCTTTATTTGGACGCAGTCGTTCCTTTCGGGCAATGGCGGCAGCATGGATACCGCTGCGTTCATGTTCCGCTTCTTTGCTATCCAAATTCTGTTTTATGGCTTGGGCTCGGTGTTCTCGGGCGTTCTCAACGCACACCGCGACTACTTCTGGTCGACGTTTGCCCCGGTTCTCAACAATGTCATCGTCATCGCCAGCTTTATGGGCTTTGCTCCCGTGTCTGCACAATTTGGCGAGCAGGCCGGTATTATCTTGATCGCAGCTGGTACGACCCTCGGCGTTTTTGTCCAGATGGCCTGCCAGATTCCCGCGCTTGGCAAGCATGGCGTACATCCTCATATCCATATCGACTTTAAGGACCCCGCGCTGCGACAGACGATTGCGCTTGGTATCCCAACGCTGCTCGCCACGGTGTGCATGTTTGTCTCGACCTCCATTACCAATGCCGCCGCGCTGGTGGTGCAGCCCGAGACCGGCCCTTCCGTCATCGCCTATGCGCGCCTGTGGTACACGCTGCCCTACGCGCTGATTGCCGCCTCGCTTTCGACGGCGCTCTATACCGAGCTCTCTCACGACGCACAGGAGAAGGATTACGACAGCGTCCGCACGGGCATTTCGCGCGGTGTCGCCCAGATGCTCTTCTTCCTGATTCCGTTTGCACTGTACCTGATCGTCTTCGCCCGTCCGCTCAACATGATCTACTGCGCCGGCAAGTTCGATGAATCCGGTGTGGCGCTGGTGTCGGAGTTCCTTATCTATCTGGCGCTTTCCCTGCCGCTCTACGGCGTGGTCGTGCTGATGCAGAAGAGCTTCTCGGCCCTGCTCGATATGAAACCTTATAGCCGCTATTGCCTGTACTCCGCTATCGGTCAGGCCGGTTCGGTGCTGCTGTTTGGCGTGGTGCTGGGCTACGGTATGCCGGCTATTGCGCTCTCGTACGTCGTTGACTACGTGGTCTTAGTCGGATGCTCACTGTGGTGGCTGCGCCGTCGTCTGCACGGCCTTCAGGTCAAGTCTATCCTGCACGGCGGTTTCTTTGGCCTATTGTTCGGTGGCTTGGGCGCTGCCGCGGGTGCCGGCGTCATGTGGGCACTCGAGCACTTTGTCGGAGTGCTTGGCAGCTCGATCCTAATTACCCTGGGCTACGTTTGTGTTGCAGGCGTCGTCTCGCTTGCTGTAACTTTTGGTCTTGCCTTCGTCTTTAAGATGCCCGAGGTCTCGGCGCTGCTTCGTCGCAAGTAGGTGCGCGTGGCAGGTCACGACAACATTCCAACACTTGCCGAGCAGGTTTCGCGCGTTCCCACGCAACCCGGCTGCTATCTTTGGAAAGATGCCAAGGGCGATGTCATCTATGTGGGCAAGGCAAAAAACTTGCGTGCCCGTATGCGTCAATACGTGACGCTGCAGGACGAGCGTCAAAAGATCCCGCTCATGATGCAGCTGGTGGCGAGCTTTGACTATATCGTGGTGGAGACCGAGCACGAGGCATTGGTGCTCGAGCGCAATCTGATTGGCCAGTACCATCCGTACTTTAACGTCGATCTCAAAGACGATAAAAGCTATCCCTTTATCGCCATCACCAAGGGCGATTTGTTTCCGGCAATCAAATACACGCGAGAGCGTCATAAACCGGGAACGCGCTATTTTGGCCCCTATACCGATAGCCGTGCGGCGCGTGAGACCATCGATACGCTACGCAAGGTTATTCCTATTTGCTCGGCATCCTGTGCGGAATGGCGCCGCTGCCGCCGCATCGTCGAATCTCATAAGGGCGAAGAAGACATCGTCAATATGATTTGCGCGCAAAACGGGCGTCCCTGCTTTGACTACCATGTCGGGCGCGGGCCGGGCGCATGCGTCGGCGCGATTTCCCCTGCCGACTATGCCAAGAACGTCAAGCGTGTCGAACGCTTCTTGTCGGGTCATCGCAAGGATGTCGTCGATGAGCTGACATCCGAGATGACGGAGGCAGCCGAGACACTCGATTTTGAGCGTGCGGCGCGCGTCAAGCGTCGCCTGGAAGTCATTAGGGGTCTGGACGATCGCCAACAGGTCGTTTTTCCATCAAGCGTCGATATCGACGTCATCGGCTTCTATCGCGAAGAGACTATCTCTGCCGCCTGTGTCTTTGTCGTTCGTGAGGGCCGAACGGTTCGAACTTGTGAGTTCATCCTCGATAAAGGCCTGGACGTCGACGAGGAAGAGCTTCAATCGGGCTTTCTTAAGCGCTATTACGACGAGACGGCTGATATTCCAGCCGAGATCAATCTCTCTGTCGAGCTTGAGGATGCCGAAGCGTTGGGGGAGTGGCTTGCGGGCAAGCGCGAGCGCTCTTGCCATCTCCATAGGCCGCAGCGCGGCGAAAAGCACCGCCTGCTCGATATGGCTTCCAAAAATGCGCGTCATGCCCTCATGCGCTACATGATGCGCACGGGGTATGCTGACGATCGCACCAATCAGGCGCTTCTGGAGCTCGAAAGTGCGCTGGCACTGCCTGCGCCGCCGTTGCGCATCGAGTGCTTCGATATCTCGACGTTGCACGGCACTTTTACCGTCGCTTCTATGGTGGTATTTACCAACGGCCGTGCCGACAAGGGCCAGTATCGTCGCTTTAAAATTCAGGCCGAATTGGACGAGGCGAACGACTTCATATCGATGTCCGAGGTTCTGGGGCGTCGCTATGCTCCCGAGCGCATGGCGGACGAGCGCTTTGGCTCGCGCCCCGATTTGCTCGTTGTTGATGGCGGCAAGCCGCAATTGACCGCTGCAATTAAGCAACTTGAGGCACTCGGCCTCGATATACCAGTTTGTGGCTTGGCAAAGGCCGATGAGGAGGTTTTCGTGCCGTGGGACGAGACTCCCGTCGTGCTGCCGACCGGCTCCGCTTCGCTTTATCTGATCAAGCAGGTTCGCGATGAATCCCACCGATTTGCGATTACGTTCCACCGCGAGTTGCGCGATAAGGCTATGACGGTTTCGGTGCTTGACGACGTTCCAGGCGTGGGGCCCACCAGAAAACGTGCAATAATGCGCCATTTTGGCTCGATGAAGCGTTTGCGCGCGGCCAGTGAGCAGGAGATTGCAGAAGTTCGAGGCGTTCCGGCCGATGTCGCCAAAGCGGTCCACGAGGCACTTGTTGCATGGAATGCCGAGCGCGCCCAGGCATCGGCCAACCGTTCCGAAAGCTAAACGCGCTTCTAAACAACTGATATACATGATTGGCCGATTTTCAATCATTTGTTTCGCGGCGATTACCTACCGATTTCGGGTTTTATTAACGCTAAAACGTTTGACTCGACATGGTGAATAACACTGCTATCCTGCGGGTTGACGAAGACTGATATCTCACATCGTCGATACATACTGTCTGTCGAATCATTTGTCAATGAATTCGGTGAACGGTAGTAAATACCGTTCAAGCGTATGTATGTATCGGTCGCCGAGTGCGGCACCTCAGTTGGGTTTGTCGGTAGGTAAGGTATATATCGTCCGCAAGTTGCGCGGGGGCAAGTCTAGGTGCTCCCGGGTAAGATTCTCTATTGATAGGAGAAGACATGGCCATCATCAACAAGGGTATGTCCAGGCGTTCGTTCCTCGGCCTCACCGGCAGCGTCGCTGCTGTCGCAGGGCTTGGTCTCACCGGCTGCGGTGGCAGCTCTAGCGACGAGGGTTCCGCTTCTGGTTCCGCCGATTCCGCCAACCGTGGCGGCGGCGTGATCACCGCTGGTTCCGCTTACGCTCCGTCCAGCTTCGACCCCGCCAGCACCGGCTCCGCTGTGGGCCTGGGTGCTAACTGGCACGTCGTCGAGGGCCTCTACGGCATCGATTACCACGACTACAGCACCTTCAACGAGCTCGCCACCGACGATCCCAAGTCTGTGGACGACACCACTTTCGAGGTCACCATCCGCAAGGGCGCCAAGTTCTCCGATGGCACCGAGGTCACCGCTGACGATGTCGTTGCCTCCTACACCGCTTGTGCCGCTTCCGCTACCTATGCTCCGTTCTTCCAGCCCTTCGAGTCCATCGAGGCCAAGGACGCCAGCACCGTGACGGTCAAGACCAAGGTCCCCAACTTCTCCCTGCTCAAGGATCGTCTGGCCATCGTCCGCGTTACCCCGGCCACCCAGACCGAGGAGGATCGCGCCAAGCAGCCGATCGGATCCGGCCCCTGGATGTACGACTCTATCTCCGATACCGAGATCACCCTGGTTCCCAACCCCGAGTACAACGGTGAGTATGCTGCCGAGGATAAGAAGATCCAGTACAGCATCCTGACCGACCCCACCGCTCGCGTTACCGCTCAGCAGGAGGGCTCCACGCTCGTTATGGAGCTTGTTACCGCTGACGCCGTCGACCAGCTCGAGAGCGCCGGCTGCAAGATCGATAACGTTCAGGGTTTCGGCACCCGCTTCATCATGTTCAACGTCGCCAAGGAGCCTTGGAACAACGTCAAGGTCCGTCAGGCTGTCATGTATGCGCTCGACACCGAGAAGATGGTCAGCAACACCTTCGCCGGCCTTGCCACCGCTGCCAGCTGCTACCTGCCCAAGAGCTTCACCAACTATCATGAGGCTTCCACGGTGTACAAGACCGACGCCAAGAAGGCTAAGAAGCTCATTGAGGAGTCTGGCATCACCCCGGGTGCCATCACCCTGCGCACCACCGACAACGAGCAGATCAAGGGCATGGCCGCCCAGGTCAAGAACGACCTCGACGCTCTCGGCTTCGATGTGACCATCCAGACCGATACCTCGCCGGCCACCTACGCTGCCATCGACGGCGGCGAGGCCTACGATATCCTCCTTGCCCCTGGCGATCCTTCCTGCTTCGGCGCCGACCCCGACCTGCTGCTCAACTGGTGGTACGGCGACAACGTCTGGATGCAGACCCGTTGCCCGTGGAAGGAGTCCGCTGAGTGGCAGAAGCTCCACGGTCTCATGGACGAGGCTCTTGCCGCCGAGGGCGACGAGCAGCAGAAGAAGTGGAACGAGTGCTTCGACATCATTGCCGACAACGCCGTTCTGTACCCCGTTGTCCACGTCAAGACCGTCTCCGCTTCCTGGGACGATCCGTCCACTGCGCCCAACGGCGAGGCCCTCGATGGCTTCAAGGGCATCGGCACGACGAGCATGTCCTTCAGGGGCGTTGCGACCGTCAAGGCGTAAGACTCGCTTGAGTCTGTATGCAGGATGTCGGTCGTTGGGACCGTATCCTCATAGTTGAAACAAAGACCCGGGCGACCTCGATGTCGCTCGGGTCTTGTAATGAGTATCCGTACTCATATACCAGTTGGTCCTACCGACAAAAGAAAGGGGAGAGAACGTGAACAACTTGCTACGTTTGATTGGAAGGCGTCTTGTGGCGCTGCCGATCATGGCATTGGGCGTCACCGTCCTGGTGTTCTTCCTTATGTCGTTCTCCAAGACCGACCCCGCCTACACGGCGTTGGGTGACGGTGCCTCGCCCGAGGCGGTTGCCGAGTACCATGAGAAGTATGGTCTGGACGACCCCTGGCCCGTGCGCTACGTGCGCTATATGGGCGATTTGATCCATGGCGACATGGGCACCTATGGTGCTGCTCGCAACTCCGTTGCCAAGCGCATCTCCACGGCCCTGCCCGTCACGATGCAGCTGACCTTCATCGGCCTTGCCATCGGTGCGGTCGTTTCGTTTTTGCTCGGCGTCATCGCGGCACTGTATCGCGACAAATGGCCGGACCAAGTGATCCGCGTCTTTTCCATCGCCGGCTTGGCAACCCCGTCGTTCTGGCTTGCCGTTCTGTTGATCCTGCTGTTCTCTTCCTACCTTAAGGTGCTCCCGGCATCGGGTGCTCTGCCTCACTTCACCACGAATCCGGCTGGTTATCTGGGCCGCATGATTATGCCCGCCATCGCCTTGGCATTTCCGCTGACGGGCCAGATGACTCGTATCGTGCGTACCGCCATGGTCGAGGAGCTCGACAAGGACTATGTCCGTATGGCTCGCGGTGCCGGCGTTCCCGAGAAGGTCGTCGTCGGTATCAACGTTCTTCGCAATGCGCTGATCACCCCGGTCACCACCCTCGGTCTTAAGATCGGTTACCTCATGGGCGGCGCCGTCGTCATCGAGGTTATCTTCAACCTCCCCGGCATGGGCACCGCGATTCTGCAGGGCGTTCAGGGCAACGAGGCGAACCTGGTTCAGGGCGTCGTTATCGTCGTTGCTCTTGCCTTCATCATCATCAACATCGTGGTTGACATGCTCTACCTGCTCATCAACCCGCGCATCAGGACGGTGTAGATTATGGTAAAGATTCGAGAGAAGCAAACCGAGCAGCTCGAGAAGGCTGCCTCCAAGGGGCTCAAGCTCGGTGGCTGGAAGAAGATGACGCTGTCTTCTAAGATTGCCGCCGTCGTGCTGGTGCTGGTCGCCCTGACTGCGATTCTGGCGCCCCTTCTTGCCCCCTATAGCCCGGTCGAGATCTTTACGGCTCGCCAGGCTCCCGGCAACGGATTTATCTTCGGTACCGACGATAAGGGTCGCGATATTCTGTCGCGTATGCTCTACGGTGGTCGTTACTCGCTGATTATCGGCTTTGGCGCCACTGCCATGGCTCTGGTCTGCGGCTCGGTCGTGGGCGCCCTTGCAGCGGTTTCGCGCAAGGCCGTCTCCGAGACGATCATGCGTATCTTGGACATCATCATGTCCATCCCGGGCATCGCCCTCGCGGCCGTCTTCGTCTCCATCCTGGGCAACTCCGTGCCGTCGATCATCTTCGCCATCGGCTTTATGTACACTCCGCAGATTGCCCGTATCGTGCGCGCCAACATCGTGTCCGAGTACGGCGAGGACTATGTCCGCGCGGTCATCGTTTCCGGCGCCAAGGCTCCGTGGATTTTAATCAAGCATGTTCTGCGTAACTGCATCGCCCCGATCATGGTCTTCACCGTTACCCTAGTCGCCGACGCCATCATCTTCGAGGCTTCGCTGACCTTCATCGGCGCTGGTATCCAGGAGCCCACCGCTACCTGGGGCAACATCCTCGCCGACGCCCGCGGCGGCGTGCTCGCCGGCCGTTGGTGGCAGGCGTTGTTCCCGGGCCTGGCCATCATGATCACCTGCCTGGCGCTCAACATCCTCTCCGAGGGCATTACCGACGCCATGGCCGCTGCTCCCTCCGCCGCCCTGGATCCGACCGATTCCTCCAAGCGCCGCGAGGCCGACCTGCTGGTCTCCGACCCCGTTCGCGCCTACAAGGAGCAGGCCCAGTCCCTCTCCGCTCGCCTTGGCGCCCTGCGCGATGTCGAGCTCAAGCGTGACGATCGCCATGTGCCCGACGAGTCTGTCGAACCGATTCTCTCGGTCCGTGACTTCTGCATTCAGTTTGAGCATCACGGTGATATCAACGTCGTCGACCATGTCAACTTTGACGTCCGTCCTGGTCAGACCATGGGCCTGGTGGGCGAGTCCGGTTGCGGTAAGTCCATCACCACGCTGGCCATCATGGGCCTGACCGACGACGATGAGCACCTTTCCGGCGAGGTCCTCTGGGAGGGCCGCGACCTGCTCAAGATGAGTAAGAAGGAGTGGTTCGGCCTGCGCGGTACCGATATCGCTATGGTCTATCAGGACGCCCTGTCCTCGCTCAATCCCTCCATGCTCATCTCTGCCCAGATGAAGCAGCTCACCAAGCGTGGCGGCACCCGTAGCGCCGAGGAGCTCCTGGAGCTCGTGGGCCTCGACCCCAAGCGTACGCTCGAGAGCTATCCGCACGAGCTTTCCGGTGGTCAGCGTCAGCGCGTTCTGATTGCTATGGCCCTTACCCGCGACCCCAAGCTGGTCATCTGCGACGAGCCCACGACCGCCCTGGACGTTACCGTCCAGAAGCAGGTCATCAAGCTGCTCAACGACCTTCAGGCCAAGCTCGGCTTTGCCATGATCTTCGTCTCGCATGACCTGGCGCTGGTCGCCGAGGTCGCCCATAACATCACGGTGATGTACGCCGGTCAGGTTATCGAGCAGGCGCCCACCAAGGAGCTGCTCACCAACCCGATCCACGAGTACACCCGCGGTCTTCTGGGTTCCGTCCTGTCCATCGAGAGCGGTTCGGGCCGCCTGCACCAGGTGCCCGGCGCCGTTCCGAGCCCGCGCGATTTCCCCAAGGGCGATCGCTTCGCGCCCCGCTCGAGCCATCCGCGTATTGGCCTGGACACCCGTCCGGTCTTCAAGCGCGTGCCCGGCACCGAGCATTTCTATTCCGAGCTCCCCGACGAGGTGCTCAAGGCAAATGGTTTGACCCCTCACGCGGAGGTGATGTAGATGAGCGAGACCGCAGTCAACGGCGTCGAGCCGATCATCTTCCTTGATGACGTCCACGTCACCTTTAGGACCCGTACCGGCTCGATTCTGCACCCTAACCTGGTTCACGCCGTCCAGGGTGTAACGATTAGGCTCATGCCCGGTCAGACGATCGGCATCGTCGGCGAGTCCGGTTGCGGTAAGTCCACCACCGCCAACGTCATGTGCGGCCTGCAGGCCCCCACGAGCGGCAAGGTCTACTTTAAGGGCAAGGACGTTACCAAACGTACCGCCGAGGACCGTCGCCACATGGGTCGCGTCATCTCGGTCGTGTTCCAGAACCCGGCCACGGCACTCAACCCCCGCATGGTCGTTCGCGAGCAACTGCTCGACCCCATGCGCGTCCACAACCTGGGTACCGAGGCCGAGCAGGAGAAGCGCGTCAAGGAGCTCTTGGAGCTCACCGGTCTGCCCAGCTCCGCCGCCGAGGTTCTTCCCGGCCAGCTTTCGGGCGGCCAGCGCCAGCGCGTCGCAATTGCCCGTGCCCTGTCGCTGAACCCCGATGCCATCATCGCCGACGAGCCAACCTCGGCTCTGGACGTTTCGGTCCGCGCGCAGATTCTGAACCTGCTGACCGACCTTAAGAAGGAGCTCGGCCTGGCCATGGTGTTCATCAGCCATGACATCCAGACGGTCCGCTATATCTCTGACGACATCATCGTTATGAATGGCGGCAAGATCGTCGAGCAGGGCGAGGCCAAGCAGGTCTTCCAGCACCCCCAGGACCCCTACACCAAGATGCTGCTCGGCGCTGCGCCGTCGCTGCTGCATCCCAAGCTCGGCGAGTAGCCTCGCTTTCCCTCCCGTGCGCCCGGTTCCCTTGCCGGGCGCACCTCCGTTGCGATTTCGAAAGGTTGGGTTCACGAGCCATGCCAAGTGCTCAGGAGCTACAACATCAATTTGGTGAATATCGAGGCGCCATGCCCCGTCCATCAGATTTCGATCTCTTTTGGAAGGATCGCATGGCCGAGGCCGACGCGGTCGGGCTTGACTATGCGATCGAGACGGCATCGGTCACAGATGCCGTGACCTGCCAGCTTTTCGACCTCTGGTATACCGGCATGTGTGGCGCTCGCCTGCATGCCAAGTACCTTAAACCCGTCTCGGACGAGCCCGTGCCATTGGTACTTCAGTTCCATGGATATCCGGGTGCAAGCCGCAGCTGGTTTGAGCAGGCGTCGTTTGCGGGCATGGGCATGGCACTCATCGCCCTCGACTGCCCCGGTCAAGGAGGTCCCTCCGAGGACATTGGTGGATTTGAGGGCACAACGGTCGCGGGCCATATCGTCGCCGGTATCGACGGCGACCCGGCCAACCTCTACTATGTCCGCTTGCACCAAGATATTCGCATCCTGTGTCGCATCGTTCGCGAGCTCGAGGGCATCAATCTTGCCCGTGTGTTTGTGAACGGCGCGTCGCAGGGCGGCGGTTTGGGCATTGCGACCTGTGCACTTAACAGCGAGCTTATCAATCGCGCCGCCATCCTCTATCCCTTCCTGTCGGATTTCCGCCTGGTCTGGGACTTGGATGCCGACGACATTGCCTACGAGGGCCTGCGCTATTGGTCTCGCTGGTTTGACGAGGACTCGACTCGTATCGACGAAGCCTATGCCAAGCTGGCGTACTTCGATTCCAAGAACTTTGCCCCTATGGTCAAATGCCCCGTGCTGTTTGGCACCGGCACAGCCGATACCGTCTGTCCGCCAGCGACGCAGTTTGCGGTCTATAACAACCTGACCTGTGAAAAGCGTCATGAGTTCTTTGAAGGCTTTGGCCACGAGGAGATTCAGGATTTTGACGATCTGATCATTCCGTTTTTCTGCAAGGGAGGGGAGGCTCATGTCTAAGTGCGAGAGCAATGTCGGCGAGCTGATTGTCCCCGACCTTGTGGGGATTCCCGGGACGGTTTCGTCAAGGCTCTCTGATTTCCGGGATTGGCGCGGTGATGTTTTTGCGGATGTTTCCGAATTAGAGATAGCCGCTTCGGACCTTGAGGTTTGCGGGCCGAGTATTACGGCGATCGATTTCGCCAATCCGTATGCCCGCTACTCCGAGGTTTCCTTTGAGCTTGGTGGCGATGTGGTCCACGCACGTTTGATCGAGCCTGCCGGTCGCGCCCGAGCATCCGAGCTTGTGCCGCTATGTCTGATGTTTCACGACATCGACCGACCCGTGCGGGGATGGCATCACATGACGAGGTTTGCGGCCATGGGATATGCCGTGCTTGCGCTGGACGATGAGGCGATTGGATCCAGCGAGCTGCAGCAGGGGATTGCCTCTCCTGCTTTTGTCAAGCGCGTCCGTTGGGGTTGCGCGATGGCGAAGGTGGCGCGCAATCTTGATGGCGTGGACCCCGACCGCATCTTTGCATGGGGCGAGGGCCTTGGCGGCGGAGTCGCGCTGGCGGTTTCTGCTCTGGACGAGCGGGGCCTCGCCTGCACGGCGGTTGCCAATCCAATTCCCGGTGGCCTCGAGACGTTGTCGTCTCGGGTGCGTGGATCGGTGCTCATGGGCACATCGCTCATGGATGCCGTGAGTGATCCCAAGGGCCAGTTTGCCGTATTCAACGGTCTTGAGTGTGACCGGAGGCATATCATCTATGCCAAATACGCTCATGAGCGCATCAACGCGTTCGAAAACGAAGTCATCGACTTTTTTAACCAAACGTTCTACCCGTGTTCTTTGGCCTAGACGGCCTGGACACTGCCAACAAGAGTGGGTGGCATAGGGCCGCCCGCCAGACAACTAAGGAGATTCTTGTGGCAACTCAGAAATTCACCGGCGTTATCCCTCCCGTCGTTGTTCCCGATACCGAAGACCACCAGCTCGACGTTGCCTCCTTTGAGCGCAGCATCAACCGCATGATCGATGCCGGCGTCGATGGCCTGTTCTTCCTGGGCTCTTCGGGCGAGGTCGTTTTCTCCACCGATGAGCGTCGTCGCCAGATCATCGCCGAGGCCGTTCGTATCGTCGACCACCGCGTGCCCGTCCTGGTCGGCATCATCGATACCGAGACCGAGCGCATGATCGAGCACGGTAAGGTCGCTCAGGAGCTGGGCGCCGATGCGCTTGTCGCCACCTGCCCGTTCTATGCCCTGCAGGGCATGACCGAGGTCGAGGAGCACTTCCGCATCCTGCACGAGGAGCTCGACCTGCCCATCTTTGCCTATGACATTCCCGTCTGCGTTCACACCAAGCTCCCCTGGAAGCTCCTTGCCAAGCTCGGCGCCGAGGGCGTCCTTGCTGGCGTCAAGGATTCCTCGGGTGATGACATCTCGTTCCGCTATCTCGTTCAGGAGAACGAGAAGAACGGCCATCCGATGAGCATCCTCACCGGTCACGAGGTTGTTGTCGACGGCGCTTACCTCGGTGGCGCCGACGGTTCTGTCCCGGGCCTCGCCAACGTTGAGCCCGAGGGCTACGTTCGTCAGTGGAAGGCCGCTCAGGCTGGTGACTGGGCTACCGTCAAGGCCGAGCAGGATCGCCTCAATGAGATTTCGCACATCTGGGACGTCACCTCGGGCGTCCAGGGCTATGCCGGTGGCGTCGGCGCCTTCAAGACCGCTATGAACCTCATGGGCATCTTCGACAGCCCGACCATGCCGCGCCCGGTGAAGGCCATGACCGGCGAGAACGTCGAGGCGATTAGGAAGGTCCTTCAGGACAACGGTCTCCTGTAAAGCTTCCCAGGCACCCGACCTCGCCGTTCAACCGTGTGGCCATGACCCATTAGGTCAATGGCCACACGGTTTCTCGGCGATCTCGGACACCTGGAAAACCTTTACTGCGCTGTGACGGCTAGCCTGACGGCGCATTTCCTGTAGTTGTTTTTATCTCCGAAGGAGAGCGACATGGAGAACAAGTACGTCTGCTCTGTCGATATCGGCGGAACTAAAATTGCGACTGCCATCATGGAGTACCCGGCTGACGGTAGTGTGCCCCATCCCGTTTTTGAGGCCGAGGTTCCTACCGAGGCCCAGGAGGGCGGCGAGGCCGTCTTCCAGCGTATCGAGGCGTCTATCAAGGCCGCTCTTGAGGCGAATCCCGATGTCGAGGTTCTCGGTGTCGGTATCGGTGCCGCAGGCGTCGTCGATCCCAAGACGGGCGCCATTGCGTATGCCAATGAGATCATGCCCGGCTGGTCCGGCGTTCAGTTGGGGCCGCGTCTGCGCGAGGACCTTGGTCTTCCCGTTGCCGTTGTGGGCGACGTGCAGGCTCATGCTCTGGGCGAGGCCCACTGGGGCGTCGGCAAGGGCAAGTTCTCCGTCTTGTGCCTGGGCATCGGTACGGGCATCGGTGGCGCATATGTCGAGAACGGCCGCGTGATGCAGGGCTTCCATGGTGCTGCTGGCCATATGGGCCACATCGAGTGCTCGGCTGCCGCTGGCATTCCCTGCGCCTGCGGGCGTTCCGGCCATCTGGAGTCGGTTGCTTCGGGCACTTCCATTGGTCGTATGTACGATGAGCGTTTTGGCCGCGTCGACCCCAGCCGTCCTTCGGTCGGTCGCGATGTGAACGACCTGTGCCGCGCGGGCGACGCAAAGGCAACCGAGGTCATCCATGACGCTGGCTTTGCGCTGGGCGCCAGCTTGGGCTCGCTCGCCAATATCCTTGACCCGGAGGTCATCGTGCTTTCGGGCGGTGTGATTCACCAGGGTCCCGATTGGCGCTCGCAGACGTGGAAGGACTCGGTGCACGAGGGCTATGCCAGCCAGGCGCTCGACCCGCTTCAGGACACGCCGATCCTCATCGGTTCTCTGGAGGGCGACGCGCCGCTTATCGGTGCCGCCGAACACCTTCTTGCGTCGTTGAAGTAAACATAACTACCAAGTGCGCCTTCTGAGGTGCCGCAGATTGACGTGAAAGAGGAGCGAAGCGTACTTCGGTACGCGAGCGACGGTTTGAACGTCAAGGTGCGGTGTCTCAGAAGGCTGTTTTGAGAAAGGTTGAGTCGCACATGACCGTTGATCCTTTGATTCAATCCCTGAAGGGCAAGCTCGTCGTGAGCGTTCAGGCGTATATGGACGAGCCGCTTCGTACGCCCGAGACCATGGCTCAAATGTCTCGCGCTTGCGAGCTTGGCGGCGCCGCCGCCATTCGCTGTCAGGGCCTTGCCGACATTGCCGCCATTAAGGGTCGCTGTGAGGTTCCCGTCATCGGCCTGTGGAAGGATGGACACGAGGGCGTTTACATCACGCCGACGCTGCGTCACGCTCGCGCCTGCGTTGCTGCCGGTGCCGATATCGTGGCGATCGACGCCACTGATCGTCCGCGTCCCGATGGCAAGACCGTCGAGGATACCTTCCGCCCGCTGCACGAGGAGGGTGTGCTCCTGATGGCGGATTGTGCCACCATCGAGGACATTCGCCGTGCGGTTGATATGGGCTTTGACCTGGTATCCACCACGCTTTCTCACGGCGTCGCCGCCATCGACTGCACCATGGCCGATGGCCCCGACCTGCCACTCCTGCGTCAGGCGACCGAGGAATTCCCCGGTCTTCCCATCATCTGCGAGGGCCGCGTGCACACGCCCGAGGAGGCTCGCGCTGCGATCGATGCTGGCGCCTGGGCCGTTGTCGTCGGCACCGCCATCACGCACCCCACGAGTATTACGAGTTGGTTCAAGGCTGCGCTTGAGGCGTAAGACAGGCCTCGTATCCGCTCGGGGCGGTATACTCAATATAGGCAATTGACCGCGCGGGATCCGGGTTGCTGGGTCCCGCGCTTGTTTTTGGGAGGCAGCACATGCAAAAGGGAGATGCCATGGATGCGGCGGAGCGCTCGGAGCGCATCCCCGATATCGTCATCATCACCGGAATGTCCGGATCGGGCCGCACACAGGCCATGCACGTGTTCGAGGACATGGGCTATTTTTGCATTGATAACCTGCCTCCGCGTCTCATCGCCCAGCTTGCCGAGCTCGTCGGCATCAATACGGGCGTGGGCAGGCATCTCGCCGTCACCTGCGATTTGCGTAGCCAGGGACTGTTTGACGAGTTGCTCGATGCGGTCGCCGCGCTCGAAGAGCGCGAGATGAGCTGCGACATCGTGTTCCTGGAGGCTTCTGACGAGGTGCTGATTCGTCGCTACAGCGAAAATCGCCGCCGTCATCCCATTGCCAAGCCGGGGGAGACTACGGCCGATGCCATTCAGCGCGAGCGCCTTCAGCTGCAGGGCGTGCGCGATCGAGCCGATATGATTATCGACACGAGTCGTCTGCGCACCTCTGCGCTGCGCAACAAGCTACGTATGGCATTTTCCGAGCTGTCCGACCAACAGCTCATGGACGTCCATGTGTTCTCGTTTGGCTTTAAGCACGGCATGCCCGTCGAGGCGGACATTATGATCGACGTCCGCTTCCTGCCCAATCCGTTTTACGATCCCGAGATGCGCACGATGACCGGTCTCGATAAAAAGGTCTCCGATTTTGTTCTGGACCACCCCAAGACGCAGGAGTTTTGGAAGGCTTGGACACAGCTGCTCGATACGGTGATGCCGGGCTATATCGCGGAGGGTAAGCCGCAGCTTTCTATCGCCATCGGCTGCACGGGCGGACAGCACCGTAGCGTCGCCATTGCCGAGGCCACGGCCCGTTACCTGGAAGGCGCCCAGTATCACGTGAGCATCTCCCACCGCGACCTGTCGCGCGCCAACACGAAGGCATAGGCCTGCATGTCGTTTACCGCTGAGGTGCGCGACGAGCTTGCGCGCTGCGAACCCGAATGTGAATACTGCGATTTGTCGACGCTTGCCGCCCTGACGCGTGTGAGCGGTACGCTTTCGTTGGCCGGCTCCGGGCGGTATCGTTTGACAGTCGCGACCGAGACGGGAGCCGTCGCGCGCACGATGATCACGCTGACGCATCGCATCCTTAAGCTCAAAACGGAATTCACCGTTCGTAAATCGGTCTTGCATAAGGTCCGTAACTATCTCATTACCCTGCCCGATCAACCCGACTTGGACAAGGCTCTGGTGCTGCTGGGCATTCTAGACCGCAGAGGAGGGCTCGTCGCTGGTGTTCCCCGACACATCGTTGCCCGTCCCTGCTGCAGGCTTGCCTACATCCGCGGCGCGCTCATCGCGGGCGGCTTCGTGGCCGATCCACGCGGCGATTTCCATTTGGAGATCGCGGTGCAGGGTGAGCAATATGCCAAGGGGCTTTGCGACCTGTTGGGGCAGATTGGGGTCCATGCTCGTGTTAATGCGCGGCGGGGGTCATATGCCGTGTACATTAAGAGCGCCGAGGAAATCGAGCATCTATTAAAGCTGATTGGTGCCAAGCGCAGCGTTGCCGAGATTGAGGAGGCGCGCGCGGTCAAGTTGGTTAAGAACGATGTGAACCGTCGCGTGAACGCCGAGCTCGCCAACCAGACCAGAAGCGCCGGTGCTGCCCAGCATCAGCTTGCGCTTATCGATGAGCTCGAGCAGCGCGGCCTTCGCGATGCGCTTCCGGATGCCTTGGCGGTCTTTTGCGACCTGCGCGAGCGCTATCCCGATCTGTCGCTGCGTGATTTAGGGGAGATGGCTGACCCTCCCTTGTCGAAGTCGGCCCTCTACCATCGAGTTTTGAGGCTTGAAAAGCTCATTGAAGCAAACAGGTAGTTTATAGTATCGACTTATATACGGATTTAGCTGCTATTTTATTCTTTAAAACGTTTTAACGTAAATTTGATTTTCAATTTCGACTATTCTCGTGAAATTCAAGTCAAAAAAAAGGTATATTAGGCGAGTGGTTAGTTTGTGGGCCTCAACGGCGGGCGCTGTAGCTTGCGGGGGCCTTACGAAAGGAGACACAATGGCAGTAAAGGTTGCTATTAACGGCTTCGGTCGCATCGGTCGTCTGGCTTTCCGTCAGATGTTCGGTCATGAGGGCTCCGAGATCGTCGCTATCAACGACCTCACCTCTCCCGACATGCTCGCTTACCTGCTGAAGTACGACTCCACGCAGGGCAACTACGCTCGCGATCACGAGGTCGTTGCTGGCGAGGATTCCATCACCGTTGACGGCAAGGAGATCAAGATCTACAAGGAGGCCGACGCCAACAACCTGCCTTGGGGCGACCTCGACGTCGACGTCGTTCTCGAGTGCACCGGCTTCTACACCAGCAAGGCTAAGGCTCAGGCCCACATCAACGCTGGCGCCAAGAAGGTCGTCATCTCCGCTCCGGCCGGCAGCGATCTGCCCACCATCGTGTACAACGTCAACCACGAGACGCTGACCGCTGAGGACAACATCATCTCCGCTGCTTCCTGCACCACCAACTGCCTCGCCCCGATGGCCAAGGGTCTGAACGACTTCGCTCCCATCGTGTCCGGCATCATGACCACCATTCACGCCTGGACCGGCGACCAGATGCCGCTCGACGGCCCGCAGCGCAAGGGCAACAAGCGTCGTAGCCGCGCCTGCGCCGTCAACATCGTCCCCAACACCACCGGTGCTGCCAAGGCTATCGGCCTGGTTCTCCCCGAGCTCAACGGTAAGCTCATCGGTGCCGCCCAGCGCGTCCCGACGCCGACCGGCTCCATCACCAACCTCTACGCTGTTGTTGACAAGAAGGTCACCGTCGACGAGGTCAACGCCGCTATGAAGGCCTACGCTTCCACCATCTCTGAGACCTTCGGTTACAACGAGGACGACATCGTCTCCACCGACATCATCGGCGAGACCCACGGCTCCATCTTCGACGCCACTCAGACCATGTGCTCTGACCTCGGCAACGGCCAGACCCTCGTTCAGGTCACCTCTTGGTACGACAACGAGAACTCCTACACCTCTCAGATGGTCCGCACCATCAAGTACTTCGAGAAGTTCGTTGCTTAATTTAGCTTTTAGCGAATAGCTCGTTGAGCGTCTAAAGAAGGGCGCGGCCTCATAGGGCTTACACCCTAGGGTCGCGCCCTTTTTATAGGAAATCGTCTGCCGTAATGGGAGGCAGACACGTACGAAAGGTAGAAGCAAACATGGCCTTTACCAAGAAGACCGTCCGCGACATCGATGTCGACGGCAAGCGCGTTCTCGTCCGCGTTGACTTCAACGTGCCTATCAAGGATGGCGTCGTTGGCGATACCACCCGCATCAAGGCTGCCCTGCCCACCATCAACTACCTCGTTGAGCACAACGCTCGCGTCATCCTCATGAGCCACCTCGGCCGTCCCGAGGGCACCGGCTTCCAGCCCGAGCTGTCCCTCGAGCCTGTCGCCAAGAAGCTCGCTGAGCTCTCTGGTCTCGATGTTGCCTTTGTCGCCGACACCTACGGCGAGAAGGCTGCTGAGGCTGTTGCCGCCGTCGAGCCGGGCAAGGTTCTCGTTCTCGAGAACGTCCGTTTTGACAAGCGTGAGAAGAAGAACGATCCCGAGATCGCCAAGAAGCTCGCTTCCTATGGTGACGTCTTCGTTCTTGATGCCTTCGGTACCGCTCACCGCGCCCAGGGTTCCGTCGTGGGCCCCGCCGCTTACCTGCCTGCCGTCGCCGGCTTCCTGCTCGAGAAGGAGGTCGACACGCTGACCGGCATCTTCGCCGAGCCCGAGCGCCCCTTCGTCGCTATCGTCGGCGGTTCCAAGGTTTCCTCCAAGATCGGCGTTCTCGATCACCTCATCGACTCCGCTGATACCCTGATCATCGGTGGCGGCATGGCCTACACCTTCTTCCTGGCTCAGGGCCTGACCGTCGGTCAGTCCCTCAAGGAAGAGGACTGGGTCGAGCGCGCCGGCGAGATGCTCAAGAAGGCCGAGGAGAAGGGCGTCAAGATCCTGCTCCCCATCGACAACCGCGTTGCCGATCACTTTGGCGAGGACGCTGTCCCCGAGGTTGTCGCTTCCGACGCTATCCCCGACGATCGTGAGGGCATGGACATCGGCCCCAAGACCGAGGAGCTCTACGCCGAGGCCGTCAAGGGCGCCAAGACCGTGTTCTGGAACGGCCCCATGGGCGTCTTCGAGTTCGACAACTTCGCTCACGGCACCCAGGCTATCGCCGAGGCCGTCGCCGAGGCCGACTGCACCTCGATCATCGGCGGTGGTGACTCTGTCGCGGCTGTCAACAAGTTCAACCTGGCCGACAAGATGAGCTGGATCTCCACCGGTGGTGGCGCTTCCATGGAGCTCGTCGAGGGTAAGGCCCTGCCCGGAGTGGAGGCGCTTCTCGATGCCTAATCGCACCCTTCTTATCGCTGGTAACTGGAAGATGAACAACGACGTCGCCGAGGCCGCCAAGCTCGCCGACGAGCTGGCTCAGGCTCTGCCCGAGGTTCCGGCTGGCGTCGAGGTGCTCGTCTGCCCTCCGACCATTGACATCACCACGGTTCATGACCGCATTCAGGCTGCCCCCATCGCCCTCGGTGCACAGAACGTGTACTGGGAGGCCAAGGGTGCCTTCACCGGTGAGTCCTCTTGCGACATGCTCAAGTCCGCTGGCTGCACCTACTGCATCATCGGTCACTCCGAGCGTCGCGACTACTTCCACGAGACCGACGAGGATCAGAACAAGAAGGCCAAGGCCCTCGTTGCCGCCGGTCTTGTTCCCGTCTTCTGCTGCGGCGAGTCCCTCGAGGTCCGCGAGGCTGGCACCTATGTCGAGCACGTCGTGAACCAGGTCAAGGCTGGCCTTGCCGGTCTTGAGATCACCTGCCCCAAGCAGGTCGTCGTCGCCTACGAGCCCATCTGGGCCATCGGCACCGGCAAGACCGCTACCGCTGAGGACGCCCAGGAGGTCTGCGGCGCTATCCGTGAGACCCTCAAGGAGATGTTTGGCGAGGAGCTCGCTAACGGCATCCGCGTTCTCTATGGTGGCTCTGCCAAGCCCGGCAACATCGCCGAGCTCGTCGCCAAGCCTGACGTTGACGGCGCCCTCGTGGGCGGCGCTTCGCTCAAGGCTGCCGACTTCGCCTCTATGGTCGTCAAGGCAGGCGAGTAGGACATATGGCACAGCGTCATCTTCCTGCACTCCTGATCATCATGGATGGCTGCGGCCTTGCTCCGGCCGATGGCGAGAACGCCGTCGCCGCTGCCAAGACGCCCTTCCTTGATAGCCTGTACGAGAAGTATCCTCACACCACGCTCGGTGCTTCGGGCGAGGACGTGGGCCTTCCCGACGGTCAGATGGGCAACTCCGAGGTAGGCCACCTCAACATCGGTGCCGGCCGCATCGTGTTCCAGGAGCTTTCGCGCATCAACAACGCCATCAAGGACGGCTCCATCGCCAAGAACGAGGTCTTCGTCAAGGCTATGGACGACGTCAAGGCCGAAGGCAAGACCCTGCATCTCATGGGCCTTATGAGCCCTGGCGGTGTTCATTCTCACATGAACCACGTCGAGGCTCTGGTCAAGATGGCTGCCCAGCATGGCGTCAAGACCGTTCGCGTCCACGCCTTCATGGATGGCCGCGACGTCGACCCGCAGTCCGGTGCCGGCTACATGAGCGAGTTCTGCGCTTTCCTGGCTAAGATCTCCGAGGAGACCGGTTGCGACGCTCGCGTTGCCACCGTTTCGGGCCGCTATTGGGCCATGGACCGCGACAACCGCTGGGAGCGCATCCAGCGTGCCTACGACGTCATGGTCAACGCGTCCGATGCCGATACCGACCCCGTTGCCGGTATCAAGGCCTACTACGAGAAGGATCCGCGCGGCGACGAGTTCGTCGAGCCCTTCGCTGCCCACAACGAGGGCATTCACGAGGGCGACGCGGCCATCTTCTTCAACTTCCGTCCCGACCGCGCTCGTCAGATGACTCGCGTGTTCACGGACAAGGAGTTCGACGGCTTTGAGCGCGAGCAGATTAAGCTTTCGCACTTTGTGACGATGACCGAGTACGATCCGACGTTTGACGTCGAGGTCGCCTTCCCCAAGACGTTCCCCGAGAACGTCTTGGCCGACGTTATCGCCGCCAATGGCCTGAAGCAGCTGCACACCGCCGAGACCGAGAAGTACGCCCACGTGACGTTCTTCCTCAACGGCGGCATCGAGGAGCCCAAGGAGGGCGAGGAGCGCGTGCTCGTCGCTTCCCCCAAGGTTGCTACCTACGATCTGCAGCCCGAGATGAGCGCTCCCGAGGTTACCGAGAAGCTCGTCGCCGCTATTAACGAGGATCGCGCTGATTTCTACATCGTGAACTTCGCGAACTGCGACATGGTTGGTCACACCGGCGTGTTCGACGCCGCCGTTAAGGCCGTCGAGGCTGTTGACGATGCTCTGTCCAAGGTTGTCCCGGCGATTCTCGCCAAGGGCGGCTTTGCGCTGATTACCGCCGACCATGGCAACGCCGATCACATGTTTGACGTTGCTTCCGACGGTTCCAAGCATCCGTTTACGGCTCACACCACCAACCGCGTGCCGTTCATCATCGTTGATGATAAGGCCAAGCTCACCGGTATCGAGGACGGCCGTCTTTCCGATATCGCTCCGACCATGCTCACCATGGCTGGTATTGAGCCTTCCGCCGAGATGACGGGTCGCGTGCTCGCCACCGAGGCCTAATAGAAAACAAATACCGTTTTCTAGTAAGGGGGTTGTCCACAACCGGACGACCCCCTTTTTGGTATTTCTGCCATTTCTACCCCGTCCCTAAATGGCAGGTGGGGGAGTGTTGGAGGTTGTGGTACAGTACTGGAGTTTGAATTGTTCTATTAAGGAGCTTATCTATGGGTCCGTTTCAGATTCTTCTGTTTGTCGTTTGGGCTGTTTCTGCCGTGGCGCTGACGATTCTCGTTCTGATGCATTCCGGTAAGGGCACCGGCGTTTCGGATATGATCGCTAGCTCGCTGTATAACTCCAGCTCTGCCACGGGCGTCATGGAGCAGAACCTCGATCGCCTGACGGTAATTATGGCCGTCGTTTTTGCCGTGTGTGTCGTTCTGTGCATGTTTTTCTTCCCGCAGGGCATCGTCGGCTACTAAGCATCGGCGTATATACGTTTGTAAGGGGTCCCGCATGTGCGGGGCCCTTTTTGTTTACAGACTTGTAACAGAGCCAAAATATCCCCACATACTTCGCCCAACTAAAGAAATTCTCGACCGTTAACCGGAATCAGCGCCAAATTGTGCATAAAATGCGCTACTGTATTGCAAAACGTTGGTCCGCATTGCATAACCAGCCATAACGGCGGACCGCGTTTGAATGGTTCGAATGGGCTGTCTCGACGTTGCCCGGCCGAATTCACTTTGTCCTATCTCATAAGGAGGATGGCATGGCTGATTCTATGTTCCACCAGCCCGTTATGGGTCGTCGCGCCTTTGTTGGCGGCACCCTCGCTGCGAGCTCCATGGCTTTTCTTGCCGCGTGCGGCAAGAAGGGCGGCGACGCTTCCGGATCTGACTCCGGTTCGACGCTGAACTTCTACATCAACAACCCGGTCTGCATCGACCCCTACAACGTCCAGGAGGATCAGGGCACTCAGGTCGAGTACCAGCTCTTCGACGCTCTGACGGAGTACGACCCCGAGAAGGGCGAGATCGTTCCGCTGGCTTGCGAGTCCTTTGAGGCTAACGACGACGCCACCGAGTTCACCTTCAAGATCAAGAAGGCCAAGTTCCACAACGGTGACGACGTTACTTCCAAGTCCTTCAAGCTCGGTTGGGAGCGCCTGGTCAACACCAAGTCGGCCATCGCTACCGAGTATGGTCCTTCCGAGGTCTCCTACCACCTTTCCATGGTCGAGGGCTATGACGATCTGCTTGCCGGCAACGCTACCGAGCTCAGCGGTGTTACTTGCCCCGACGATGAGACCCTCGTCGTCAAGCTGTCTTCCGCTTACGCCGACTTCCCCTTCGTCGCCTCTCACCCGGCTCTGTCCCCGGTTCCCGAGTGCGCCGAGTCCGATGTCAAGAGCTTCTACCTTGCCCCGGTCGGTAACGGCCCGTTCATGATGGACGGCAAGTGGGAGGATGGTCAGGAGATCAACCTCAAGAAGTTTGACGATTACTATGGCGACAAGGCCAAGATCGATGGCATCCACTTCCAGGTCATCAAGGACATGGAGACCGCTTACAAGGAGTTCCAGGCCGGTAACCTCGATGTCTGCGACGTTCCCGTTGCTCAGATCGATGCCGCCAAGAAGGACCGTGGCGAGTCCAAGGACGGTTACACCATGGGTGACGGCGAGCATATGCTGCTCGGTGCCGAGCCTTCCACGTACTATCTGACCTGCAACACCACGGCCGAGCCGTTCAATAACGCCGACCTGCGCAAGGGCATCTCCCTGGCCATCAACCGTGAGGCCATCTGCAAGACCATCTTCAAGGGTACCCGTACCCCCGCCGACGGTATTGTTCCTCCGGGAATCGCCGGCTACAAGGAGGGCGCATGGGAGTTCTGCGCCTATGACGTCGACAAGGCTAACGAGTACCTCGACAAGGTCGCTCCCGCTGGCGCTAACGGCGATCGTGGCATTAGCGTGACCCTTTCCTACAACCAGGACGGTGGTCACAAGGAGATCATGGAGTCCATCATCGGCGACCTCGCCAAGGTTGGCGTTACCGCTGTCTCCGATACCCCTGAGTGGTCTGCCCTGCTCGAGCAGTATCAGAACTTCAACTATCAGTTCGGCCGTCTGGGCTGGATCGCCGATTACCCGATCATGGACAACTTCCTGTACCCGCTGTTCCACTCCGACTCCCTCGGTGGCGACAACCGCTCCGGTTACAGCAACCCCGAGTTCGATGCCAAGGTCGACGAGGCCCGCACCACGGTTGATGACGAGGAGCGCATCGCCAAGATGCGGGAGGCCGACGCCATGGTCGCTGCTGACTGCCCGGTTATCCCGGTGATGTTCTACACGCACACCATCGCTGGCTCTGACCGCGTCAAGCATCTCTATGTTGATCCGCAGAAGCACGCCGATCTGGGTACCGCCGAGCTCGCCTAAGGGTTTTGCAGCTTCCGTGAGGGTCAAGTATTTACGTAGACCTCATGGGAAACATACAGTTCTCCCTAACCTGGGGTAAACTGGCTGATGGTAATTTTGGGATGCCGGTCTGGCGATCGGCATCCCATTTAGGTTAATCCCTAGATAGGGGAGTGGTATGGGTAAGTACATCGTTAAACGTGTGCTTCAGTTCATCCCGGTGTTTTTGGGCGTTACGCTGATTCTGTTCGCCCTCCAGAATATCGTGCCGGGAGATCCGATCAAGCTGATCGGTGGAGACAAGGCTCTGTCCCCCGAGGTGGAGCTTCAGCTTCGCGTTCGCTATCACCTGGTCCAGACGGACGAGGACGGCAACGCGATCCTTGACGAGAACGGCGACCCCGTTCAAACGTCGCTCGTGGACCGTTACTTGTATTACATGAACGGCCTGCTTCATGGCGATCTGGGCAATTCGTACCAGCGCAAGCTGCCGGTTACGGAAATCTTTGCCCAGAAGTATCCGTATACGGTCAAACTTGCCGCGTGCGCCATCGTGCTCGAGGCAATCATGGGTATCGGTGCGGGTATCATTTCGGCGGTTAAGCGTTATTCCTTCTGGGATATTTTGGTAACGCTCACCACGTCGATTCTCGTTGCCGTCCCGGCCTTCTGGCTCGGTATGTTGCTGCAGCTGTTCTTTGGCGTCATTCTCAAGGACGCCACGGGCGGTGCATTCTCCATGCCGATCTCGGGTGCCGGCGGTTCCAGCTCTCAGTATCAGGATTGGATGCACTATGTGCTTCCGACCATTACGCTGGCTTCGGTTTCGACCGCTTATGCCGCCCGCATTATGCGCTCGCAGCTGCTTGACGTCATGAACCAGGATTACACCCGTACGGCAAAGGCCAAGGGTCTCTCCAATCGCGCGATCATTATCAAGCATGCGCTTAAGAATGCACTCATCCCCGTCGTTACCTATATTGGTGTCGACTTCGGCGGCATGCTTTCGGGCGCCATCCTGACCGAGACGGTCTTTAACTGGCCCGGCATCGGCTTCGAGGTCTACCGCGCCATTAGCATGCGCGACTGGCCCATCGTTATGGGCGGCGTTACGCTCATTGTTGTCGTCGTTATGGTGATCAACCTGCTCGTCGACATAAGCTATGCATTCCTCGACCCGCGCATCCGCCTTGGCGGTCCGTCGGATAAGGCCTAAGGGAGGTACGTCTCATGCAGGAAACTGATTCTCAGTCTCAGGAGCAGGCTACCGCCACCAAGGCCGCATCTGCTCCCGCCAAGTCCCGCACGCTGTGGGGCGACGCTTTTAAGCGTCTTCGTAAGAACAAGCTCGCCGTTATCGGTGTCTGCTGGATCATCATCGTTGTTGTGGTCGCCCTGACCGCCGATCTGTGGGCTAAGCCCTGGCTCGGCTCTCCTACGGCTTCTGACTCGACCACCATGGCCGAGACGTCGCTGCTGGCTCCGTGTGCCGAGCACCCGTTTGGCACCGACTCTCTTGGTCGTGACATTCTCGTCCGTGTTATCTACGGTGCACGCGTTTCGCTTTCCGTCGGTATTATGGCCACCGCCATCTCCACGGTGATCGGTCTGGTCATGGGCGCCCTGGCCGGTTTCTATGGCGGCATCTGGGATACGATCATCATGCGCTGTGCGGACATCTTCCTGGCGTTCCCGTACGTGCTGTTCGTTGTTGCCATGATTGCCGTTATCGGTCGTGGTCTTCAGAATGTCTTTATCGCCATCGGCATTCTCGGCTGGCCTTCGATTGCGCGCGTCTTCCGATCCGCGATCCTGACGGTCAAAGAGAACGACTATGTTGACGCCGCTCGCGCTATGGGTGCATCCGATGCGCGTATCGTTATGCGCCATATCTTCCCGAACTCCGTTGCTTCTATCGTGGTCTATGCGACCATGAACATTGGTGGCGCTATTCTGACCGAGTCTGCCCTGTCCTTCCTCGGCATGGGCGTTATCCCGCCTACGCCTTCGTGGGGCTCCATGATTCAGGACGGTCAGCAGTATCTTCTGACTGCTCCCTGGATGATGATCATGCCCGGTCTGGCAATTCTCTCGACGGTGCTCGCCTTCACCCTGCTGGGTGACGGTCTGCGCGACGCCCTCGACGTCAAGATGAAGGACGCATAAGGATGAAGAAGAACAAGAACTATGTGGACCTGAAGGACCAGCCGGTTCCCGAGGGCCAGCATCTGCTCGAGGTCGATGACCTTAAGATGTATTTCCATACCGAAGATGGTGTCGTTCGCGCTGTCGACGGTGTGTCCTACACACTCGATCGCGGCGAGACCCTGGGTGTCGTCGGTGAGTCCGGCTCCGGTAAGTCCGTGACCGCCATGACCATCATGGGTCTTATCTCGATGCCTCCGGGAAAGATTGAGGGCGGCGACGTTCGCTATCGCGGTCGTTCTATCCTCGAGATGACCGAGGAAGAGATGCAGCACATTCGCGGTAACGATATCGCGATGATCTTCCAGGATCCTATGACCTCCTTGAACCCGGTCTATAAGATCGGCAAGCAGGTGGGCGAGGGCCTTCGTCTGCATCGTGGCTACTCCAAGCAGGAGGCGCTCAAGCGCGCCACCGAGCTTTTGGACCTCGTTGGCATTCCCGAGCCCGAGAAGCGCGTCAATGAGTATCCGCATCAGTTCTCTGGTGGCATGCGTCAGCGCGTCATGATTGCTATGGCCCTTGCCTGCGATCCCGATATTCTGATTGCCGACGAGCCCACGACCGCCCTGGACGTTACCATTCAGGCTCAGATTATTGAGCTTATGCAGGAAATGCAGGAGAAGAACGGCAACGCCATCATCATGATTACCCATGACCTGGGCGTTGTCGCCGATATGGCCGACAAAATCATGGTTATGTATGCCGGCCGTCCTGTCGAGTTCGGTACTGCTGAGGAAATCTTCTACGAGAGCCGCCACCCCTACACCTGGGGCCTTATCCGCTCCATCCCGGAGCAGGCCATCGAAGAGAAGAAGCCGCTGACGCCGATTCACGGCAACCCGCCTTCGCTCATGAACCTGCCCGAGGGTTGCGTGTTCTCGCCTCGTTGTCCCTATGCGACCGATAAGTGCCGCAAGCAGCGCCCTGAGCGCGTTGTCACCGAGTCTGGCCACTATTCTGCGTGCCATTATTCCGGTGACCCCGAGTTCCTCAAGAACGCTCCTGAGACGTCCCGTACGCGCAAGGATTCCAAGAAGGGAGGCGAGGCGTAATGGCAGATACCAACGAGCGTACTCCGCTGCTGAAGGTCGAGCACCTCTCTAAGGAGTTTCCCGCTGAGTCCGGCATGTTCGCCAAGCGCTTCTCCAAGCGTGTCGTCTCTGCTGTGAATGACATTTCGTTCGAGATTTATCCGGGCGAGACCTTTGGCCTGGTCGGCGAGTCTGGTTGCGGTAAGTCCACCACGGGCCGCACCATCATGCGCCTGACGAAGCCGACGGCAGGTAAGGTGTTCTTCCAGGGCAAAGATGTTGCCGAGATGAGCAAGCATGAGATCAAGGACATGCGTCGCGAGATGCAGTTTATCTTCCAGGATCCTTATGCTTCGCTCAATCCTCGTATGACCATCGGTGAGATTGTCTCTGAGCCCATGACCATTCACGGCGTGGGCACCAAGGAGGAGCGCATTGAGCGTGTCCGCGAGCTTCTCGACGTCGTTGGACTGAACCCCGAGCACATCAACCGTTATCCTCATGAGTTTTCCGGCGGTCAGCGTCAGCGTGTCGGCATTGCCCGTGCATTTGCGTTGAAGCCCAAGTTGATCATCTGCGACGAGCCCGTCTCTGCACTTGACGTATCCATTCAGGCCCAGGTTCTGAACCTTCTTAAGGAGCTCCAGGACAAGTTCGGTACCGCATATCTGTTTATCGCCCACGACTTGTCCGTCGTGCAGCACATCTCTGATCGCGTTGCCGTTATGTATCTGGGTAAGATGGTCGAGGTTTCGGACTGGAAGACGCTCTATAGCGAGCCTCACCATCCGTACACGCAGTCGCTGCTGTCTGCCGTGCCGGTTCCCGATCCTGATATCCAGAAGACTCGTAAGCGCATCATCCTTGCCGGCGATCCGCCGTCGCCGCTGGATCCGCCGACCGGCTGCCGTTTCCACACGCGCTGCCCGATCGCGCAGGGTATCTGCTCCGAGAAGCTGCCTGAGTTTAAGGAAGTCGCCCCGGGCCACTGCTGTGCCTGCCACTTCGCGGAGCCGTTCCCGATCAAGGAATCGCACATCGACCTGTAGCCGGTTGTTATCGTCCGGGCCCGCCCTGGTGTTGCTTTTCAGAACGTCCTCGGACATGTCAGAAGCCCCGCTGCGCGCTACGCGCTGCGGGGCTTCCTCCGTCCTGCGGAATGTTCTGAAAAGCAACACCAGGGCGGGCCCTGCGTTAACGCGGCAGAGGGGAGTGAGATTCCTTGATCGCTCACTTAATCTAATAGGAAAGTTAGTGAGGCCGGAGCAAAAGCTCCGGCCTCCTTATATAAGGGCTCGGCAAAGCCGAGCCACTAAATTTCAAGACTTTAGTCTGCTGGCCGCGCAGCGCCCAGCTTTAAACCACCCGCTA
>CAUDZT010000026.1 GCA_958453935.1 uncultured Collinsella sp.
CTGCGCTATTTTATGGGCACGCAGATGTCCGGCGTCATGGTTCAGCCCATGGCGTCCCCCGACTGGCACCCCGCTATGACCAAGATGCCCGTGCCGATCGTCTATCTGGACATCCATTGCTCCGAGCCCGGTTACTACGTGGCCGCCGACAACGAGGCACAGGGGCGTATTATCGCCGAGCTCGCCATCGCCCGCGGCGCACGCCATATCACCGTTGTGGGCCGAGCGGCATTTATGCAGCTCACCCTGCGCGTCCTTGGCATCCACAAGGCACTTGCCCTGCATCCTGATATCAAAATTGAGGTCATCGATGCCGGGGAGTGGAATACCGCAGCCGACGGCTACAGCATCGGTACCCAGATTGCCGAACGCCCTGCTGACGAGCGCCCCGATTTTGTCATCGGCCTGACCGACGTATTGGCCTCGGGCGTTATCTCGGCGCTGACCGACAAGGGCATTTCCGTCCCCGGCCAGATTCTTGTTGCCGGCTGCGATGGCAACCCACTTGCCTGGAGCGGATCGGTCCCCCTCACCACGGTTGCACCACCGGGCTACGAGATCGGCCGCAAGGGCGTGCAGCTGCTCATGGAACAAATCGAGGATAAACCTGCCGCCAAGACCAAACGAGTCCGCATCGGCTCCGCCGCGCGCACCGTCACCACGGTCACGGCCACCGAGGACATTAACCGTCAGGAGCTCGTGCGCCCCTTCTTGCTCGAGCGTGTGAGCACCCAAAAGGCCGAGCAGCACCCGACGGGCCCATCCGCGGCCCCTATAACCGACATCAACCTGGGCGCTTACCTGTAACAAATAAACGCCGCAGCGGAAATAACTACGCTGCGGCGTTTTTGTTGGCCCCACGTGCCCTCCCCATTTAGCCGGGCCTGCGGCTATGGAAATTTATGGCATATAATCCGTTTTTTATTAACTTTTTTGCTAAAATGGATTCAATTCCATATTTTTAGAAATTTCCTATAAGTATTGATTTTGCTCCAGTTTTTTCTCGCCAAGAAAGAGGCTTCATGAATCTGATTGATCGCAAACAGTACCTCGACTGGCTCATTTCGTGGAAAGACTCGCACGTCATCAAGGTCGTTTCGGGCGTCCGAAGGTCCGGCAAATCAAAGCTATTCGAAATCTACCGCAGCTACCTGCGCGATCATGGAATCACAGGCGGCCAGGTTATATCCCTCAACTTTGAAGACCTGGAGTTCGAGTCGCTTACGTCGTATAGAGCACTCTACGACTACATTTCCGCCAGACTCGTCCCCGATAAGATGAACTACGTTTTTCTGGACGAGATACAGCACGTCGAGCATTTCGAAAAAGCCGTCGACAGTCTTTTTATCAAGGACAATGTCGACCTCTACATAACCGGTTCCAACGCTTATCTGCTCTCGAGCGAGCTGGCAACTTTGCTCTCCGGCCGCTACGTAGAGCTCAAGATGCTGCCCCTATCCTTTAAAGAGTTTTGCTCGGCAAAAACCAATGACGGAAAGGCTCCCGCGCAGTTGTTTGACGAGTACATAACCAGGGGCTCTTTTCCCTTTATCGCCGAGACGGGTATTCAGGGACCCCAGGCGCGCGATTATCTTATGAGCCTCTACGATACCATCGTCATACGCGACGTTATCGAACGCCTGAAGGTCTCGGACGTCCCGACCCTGCGCGATATCACCAAGTTCCTACTCCATAGCATTGGAAACCGGATCTCGATTAAAAAAATCTCCGACACGCTCTCGTCCAACGGCAACAAAACCGACCAGAAAACCGTAGCCAAATACCTCAAAGGCTTAACAGACAGCCTTGTGCTGTACTTTGCTCCGCGCTATAACGTGCGCGGTCGGCAGCTTCTTTCAACAAACGGCAAATACTACGCCGTTGACCTTGGACTTAGAGGCGCTCTCGTCAAAACCCAAAGCAGCGATATCGGTCATATCCTCGAAAATGTTGTTTATCTCGAGCTCCTACGCCGTGGATACGACGTCTACGTGGGCGATATCGACGGCGGGGAAATCGATTTTGTTGCCCTAAAGTCAGGCGAGACAGCCTATTTTCAGGTTTCAGCCACAACGCTCGACGAAACTACCCTCAATCGAGAGTTGGCCCCCTTTAAGAAAGTCCGAGACAACTACCCCAAGACGCTTCTTACGCTCGACACGCTGTTTGCGGACGCGAACTACGAAGGAGTCCGCAAGCGCAACGTGATCGACTGGCTCCTGGAGTAACTTGTAGCGTCATAACCCTCCGCCAGCTCCTTACCAAGGCCGCAGCCCCAGTCGCTTAAAGCACAATGCCCCTCTTATCGGCCAAAACAGCAATCTTGGCGTGATAAGAGGGGCTGACTGCGTCAGCGCCTCCACGCAGGCGCCGTTGCCGCCACCGTCCTGCGAGATCGGGCGCGGGGCATGGCGACTCGCGTGCAAACGCTAGCGCACGGCCTTGACCGCGGCCGGCAGATCGAACAGCGTATCGAGCACGGCCTCGCAGCCATCCGCCACGTCCTGCGGCAGCGGCACAATATCGGGCACAGCAAAGACATGGCAGCCGGCCGTGATGCCCGAGACGCAGCCGTTGCGGGAATCCTCGACCACGGCGCACTCCTCGGGAGCAAAGCCCGCGCGCTCGCAGGCGAGCAGATACATCTCGGGATCGGGCTTGCCGTGTACGACGTCCTCGCCGCAGGTCACCGTCTCAAACTTATCAAAGAGGCCGACCGTCTTAAGGTTGCGCTCGGCGGTAACATGGCGCGACGACGTCGCGAGGCCCACGTGATAGCCCGCAGCCAGCAGCTCGTCCAGGCACTCGGCGGCGCCGGCCTTAAGCTCCAGATCGGTCTTGACCATCTCGTCGCGAATCTCCCTATGGCGACGATAGATTGCCTCAGCGGTTTCGCGACTGCCGTAATGCCCATCAAGGATCTCCATGACATCGGGCAGCGTGCGACCGATAAACTGATGGATCAGCGCATCATCAATCGCGAATCCCAGCTCGGCCGCTCCCGCCTTCCACGCCTTGATACCCAAACGCTCGGTATCGACCAGCGTTCCGTCCATATCAAAAATAACAGCCTTGATCATATCGGTCCCCCATCGCTTCGCGCTGCTGTACTCCCGCAACTTTACCGCACTTGTAAACTTGTATATAACGTATATAGCATATTGCACTTTCGTTACATAGATAGAAGTCTTATGACAAGTGGCTCGGTAGGATTATAGTTTTCGACCGAGTACTCAACGGCAAGGATCGATTCATGCTTTCAGACACCACCGCACCTGCAGAGGGGCTTCAGGACAAACTCGCAGCGCTCGAGCAGCTGCTTTTGGCATACGGACGCGTCGCCATCGGCTTTTCCGGTGGCGTCGACAGCAGCTTTTTGGCCGCGGTCTGCGCCCGCATCATGCCCACCAGCACCCTTCTCGTTCACCTCACCACGCCGCTCATCGGCACGCCCGAGCAGGCTTCGTTTGAGCGGTCCGTTGACGGGCAGGCCGATGAGGGCCCGCATCTTAAGCTCCCCGTGCTCAATCTTTCGGTCGATCAGCTGCAGCTCCCCCAGGTAGCCTGCAACGACGCCGACCGCTGCTACCACTGCAAGCGCGCCGGCTTTACCGCCATCGTCAATCACGCCAGGTCGCTGGGCTTTCCCACCGTTATCGACGGCAGTAACGCAAGCGACCGCGGCGACTACCGCCCCGGCATGCGCGCCGCCCAGGAGCTCGGCGTGCGATCGCCGCTTATGGAGGTCGGCTTTACCAAGGACGAGGAGCGCGAGTTGCTGCGCGCCTGGGGATACCCCGTCTGGAACCTGCCGGCAGGAGCCTGCCTGGCCACGCGTGTCCCCACGGGCGAAGAGCTCACGCGCGAGAAGGTCGATGTAATCCGCGCCTGTGAGGACTACCTGCACGACTTTGGCCTGGACCAGGTCCGCGCACGCCTCGTCGGCGGCTGCATGCATATCGAGGCCGCGCCGGCAGACGTCGCCAAGATTGCCACCCTCGGCGGTGCCGCCGTCGACGACAAGGGCAAGACCCCGCTGCCCGCCGCCATCGAGTCCGCGCTGCGCGAGCTGGGCTGCGACCATATCTCCCCCGAGGTCACCCCCTACATCCACGGCAACATGAATCTTTAGGTTACGCCGTTTTACAAACGGCGTACCTGCTCGGCGCTGCGCGGGCTCCGGGCACGGCAATCTGACGTTCAACTTCACGGGCGCGACCAAAAGGTCAGCGCCCGCTTGTTTCACGTCACCTTACCGCACCCGGAGCCCGCTCGCTCGCATATGCTCAACCTGGACTGCGTTAACTGACCCACCAAAAAGGGACAGGTTTATTTTGGCAGGTTTTACCTGGGGAAATATTGCAAGACAATCGCCCCTCTAGCACCCATCCAACTTCGAGAGACACTAGAGGGGCGACCCGGCTGCATCTACTTCTTCCGATATCGGCGGTTACGGCTCGTCGATGAACCCATCACTTCGATGAGTCCTTTATCCGCCATTTTTGGCAGATGGTAACGGACGGACGAGATTTGGCATTCCGTCTCTCTAAAACAATAGATTTATCTCTCTAAAGTTTCGTATATCTCTCTAACTTTAGAGAGATAAGCACCTTGTTTTAGAGAGACATTTAGAGAGATGTATCGAATTCACTGCTAGATTACCTAAGACTATCTCTCTAGCCTACTTTCTCTTTAGAGAGACATTTAGAGAGACGAGCGTAATCTCTCTAACCATGGGTCCTGCTCTCAAAACGCATACACCCCAACCGCACCCTAAGTTGCAGTGGAATAGTTCCTGTTTTGCAGCCTATCGGGCATAAACAGGAACTATTCCACCGCAACTTCGTTTGACGGGCATTGACCCGCAGGCCTGCCAAAAAGGGACAGGTTTATTTTGGCAGGTTTTATCTTGGGAAACGCAAACAGGGCCGCGACACCTATATGGCGTCGCGGCCCTTTTCCTTGGAGAAGGATCGATTGCTTGAACGGGATGACCGTTCTAGTCTTCGAGTCCGCTATTGATAAGCTCCGCAATCTCAACGGGATCGGTGCTCGCGCGCACCTTGTCACGGAAGCCGGCGTCCATCAGCATCACGGCAGCCTTGGAGAGCAGACGCAGGTGCGTGGTTCCAGCCTCGCCGGCGGGCACGTACAGCGCGAGCGCAACATCGACGGGCACCCCATCGAAACTCGGCCATTCAACGGGCTCGACCAGTTTAAGCACGGCAACGCCCGGCGTATGGATCGCGTCGCTTTTGGCATGCGGAACGGCAAAACCGGCGACAAGGCCGGTCTCGGCCTCGTTCTCTCGAGCAATAAAGGCAGCCTCTACGGCAGACGCGTCATCGGCAAAGCCAAGCTCGATGGCCTGCTCGGACAAATAATGCAGGGCGTCCTCACGCGAGGCGGCGGTATACCCGATCGTCACTTGGTTGGCAGATACAAATCCCATGGAAACCTTCCTTACAACACAGACCTGGCCGCAGCTTCGATGCCGTCGGCGTCCAAACCGTACTTGTGCAGCAAATCGACCGCAGGGCCGGATTCACCATACACATCGCGCACGCCGACACGTCGCATCGGCACCGGATGCTGCTCCGCGAGCACCGAGGCCACAGCCTCGCCAAGACCACCGATAATCGAATGCTCCTCGGCGGTGACCACGCGACCAGTCTTCTTGGCGCTGGCAACCACCAGACGCTCATCGAGCGGCTTGATCGTGTGCATGTTGATGACCTCGGCATCGATGCCATCGGCAGCGAGCGCCTCGGCAGCCTCAAGCGCCTCGGCGACCATGAGGCCGCATGCGACGATAGTCACATCGGACCCCTCGCGCACGACCACGCCGCGACCAATCTTGAACTCATAGTCCTCGTGGTCGTTGATGACCGGTGTTGCCAGACGGCCGAAGCGCATATAGACTGGCCCCTCAAACTCATAGGCGGCGCGCACGCAAGCGCGAGCCTCGATGTCATCGGCGGGAACGATCACCGTCATATCTGGGATCGTGCGCATGAGCGCGATGTCCTCGCAGCACTGATGTGTGGCGCCGTCTTCACCGACCGAGATACCCGCATGCGTGGCGCCGATTTTGACGTTGAGGTGCGGATAGCCGATGGAGTTGCGTACCTGCTCGTACGCGCGGCCGGCGGCGAACATGGCAAAGGCGCTCGCAAAGGCGACGTGGCCCGTGGTTGCAATGCCGGCGGCAAGCCCCATCAAGTTGCTCTCGGCAATGCCGGCATCGTAGAAGCGCTCAGGGTGCGCAGCCTTAAACTTACCGGTTTGCGTGGCGGCGGCCAGGTCGGCATCGAGAACCACAAAGTCATCATGCTCGTTGCCCAGCTCGACAAGTGCCTCGCCATAGCTAACGCGCGTGGCGACCTTCTTGACGTCTGCCATTAGAGCTCCTCCCCTGCTGCTGCGAGCTCGGCCATGGCCTGCTCAAACTGTTCATCGTTGGGTGCCTTGCCGTGCCAGCCCACCTGGTTTTCCATAAAGGAGACGCCTTTGCCCTTCACCGTCTCGGCGATAATGGCCACGGGCGAGGCGCTCACTTTGCGAGCCTCGGCAAAGGCGGCGGCAATCTGCGCCATATCGTTACCGTCGGCGAGCTCGATCACATGCCACTTAAAGGCGCGGAACTTGTCAGCGAGCGGCATGGCCGAGTTGACCTCATCGATCGTGCCGTCAATCTGCAGGCCGTTGTGGTCGACGACGGCAACAAGATTGTCGAGCGCATGGTTGCCGGCAAACATGGCCGCCTCCCACACCTGGCCCTCCTCGCACTCGCCGTCGCCCAGCAACGTGTAGACACGGTAGCTGTCGCCCCAGTGCTTAGCGGCAAGCGCCATTCCAACTGCAGCAGAGATGCCCTGGCCGAGCGATCCGGTGGACATATCAACACCCGGGGTGTCGTTCATGTTGGGATGGCCCTGCAGTCGGCTGCCAATATGGCGGAGCGTCTCGAGCTCTTCGACGGGAAAATAGCCGCGATTTGCCAACACCGAATACAGGCCCGGCGCCGCGTGACCCTTGGAGAGCACAAAGCGGTCTCGATCGGCCTTGTGAGGGTCGGCAGGATCGATATTCATTTCCTCAAAGTACAGATACGTCATGATGT
The DNA here is from genome assembly GCA_958453935.1 of uncultured Collinsella sp. Lineage (GTDB taxonomy): Bacteria > Actinomycetota > Coriobacteriia > Coriobacteriales > Coriobacteriaceae > Collinsella. The sequence goes on from CAUDZT010000026.1 coordinate 7,124, forward strand.
CGGCAGCACCGAGCGATCCACCCGGATGTCCCGACTTGGCCGCGTGAACCGCAGTCACGACACCCTTCCTGACCTCATTGGCGACCTTTGCCAGCTCCTGGTTGGTCATACGAATTCCTCTCTTGAGAACAACCCCGGCACCGGATGACGCGATGCCGGGGCAATCCACTCGTTAAGCCTGAGCGACGACCTTCTGCCAGTCAGCCTCAAAAGAGGCGAGGCCCTGGTCGGTCAGCGGGTGATGCAGGCACTTCTTGAGAGCGGCCATGGGCACGGTCGCGATGTCGGCACCGAGCAGCGCCGCCTGGGTCACGTGGTTGGGCGTGCGGACCGAAGCAGTGATGATCTCGACGGTGTCGTCGACGTTCTTGCCGGTCCAGTCATAGTTCTTGATGCAGGTCACAACGTTGTCGAGCTGCGAGATACCGTCCTCGGCGATGTCATCGAAGCGTCCCACAAACGGACTGATGTAACGAGCGCCGGCGTTGGCGGCCATCAAGGCCTGGGTCGGCGAGAAGACGAGCGTCATGTTGACGCGCACGCCTGCATCGGCCAGCGCGCGGCAGGCGGCGAGGCCGGCCTCGCACACGGGAAGCTTAACCACGATGTTGGGAGCGAGAGCGGCAAGACGCTTGCCCTCCTCGATCATGCCCTCGGCAGTAGTCGCGGTGGACTCGGCGGACACGGGCAGACCCTCGCAGAGCTCGGCAATCTTGAGCATATGGGGCTCAAAGTCGGCGAGCTTACCGCCGGTCTTGGCGTACAGGGACGGATTGGTGGTGACGCCGGCAAGGCAGCCCCAGCTCTTGGCCTCGGCGATCTCGTCAAGGTTGGCGGTATCGATAAAGAACTTCATGGTGCAAACTCCTTCTAAGGAATCCAAAACTCAAAAAATAGGACAAAGGGGATGTCCCTTTGTCCTATGTGCCGGGCCCGCAGCTGGGACATGCCCCGGACCCGGCGTCGTGTAGGAAAAGCTACTTAGAGAGCCTTCTCGATGCGGCTCGTGACGCCCTTGAGGTTAAGGCCGACGACGTACTGCTTGATCGGGCGCTTGATGTGCTCGATCACAAAGCGCTTGCCGTCGATGTCCTGGGCAGCGAGGTTGCGGTAGAGCTTCTCGACCTGCTCCTTGACCTCGGGATCGTTGAACGCGTAGTGGCCGGAGACATCCAGAATCTTCAGGCTGAGCTCGTCGTCGGCCAGGATGTCGTCAACCTGCAGGTTGACGTCGTCGCCGGTCATCCACTTGCGCCAACGCTCGGTCTTGATAGCCTTGACCAGCAGCGTGTGATACAGGTCGGAGGGATCGTCGCACAGGCCGTTGTCGACCAGAATCTGTTCGGTAGCGCAGAGCTTGAGGTAAGCGCGGGTCTCCTCGGTGCCGTACTGAGGGGCAACATTGGAGGCCGTCACGTGAGCCGGGATGTGCTCGAGCAGCGTCGCGTCATCCAGGTAGTCGGCGTTGTGCTCCTTCAGGCCCACGCCGTAGCGCTTGGCCATGTCGGCGAGCTCGCGGGCATTCTTAAAGTTGTAATGACCGACCTGCTCGGTCCAACGGGTGAGCGTACCGGTCTGGCCGACGATAAAGGTGGGCATGGGGCAGCCGCGCTTCTCGAGCTCGGGCTGCAGCTGAGAAATGAACTCCTCGTACTTATCGGTAGAGGTCAAGCCGCCATTGGTCTCCTCGGTACCGACCTCATAGGCGACCTCGGGCAGGTTATGCTCGCGACGGTACTGCTCAAGGTAGTCGATAAGATCGATCGTACGGCGAAGCACCACGTCGAGCGGAATAACCTTGCCGATCTGATAGGGGTCCTTGGTGGGGTCGACCATCAGCAGGTCAAAGCCCGCCTCCATGTCGGCGACAAAGGACTTGCGGGCGAGCTCCATGGCCTCGTCCTCGGGCAGGTGGGCGTTACGCTCCTCGTCGCGCTGCCACGGACCGCCGTGATCGCGGCACAGGTAGTACGGACCGGTGTAACCCACCTCGTCGGCAACCTTCTTGATGTCGGCGGCAAAGCGCGTCTGGTCCCAACCGTTGACGTAGCCGGCGCCCATCTCGTCCATATCGACCTGGTTGCGGCTAGCGATAAACATGGGCGGGAAATCCTCGTCCTTGGCAAGCTCGAACACGGCCTGAATCAGGTTGGGGCTCATGGGGCCAATGCCGACCATGGTTGCGTGATCGCCGCTATCCTGCAGCTTGAGCATGCCCTGGACGGCCTGGCGGATGGTGAGGTTGGACATTTTGTTCTCCTTCTCCAGAGGATTTTTGACAAAAGTTCCCTGGGACCCAGATGCGGGCCCTATCAGTACGGATGGATTTTGTTGTGTAGGGGCGGTTGTGCGGAGTCAAATCCATCCCTCCGCACAACCGGAGTCCTTAAAGGTTTACTTGGCCTGCTTATCGAGCGTGGGCTTCATGGCAATCAGGATTGCAGCGGCGACCACGGAGCCAATCACGATGTCCAGGCAGAACAGCGCGACGTTGTTGGTGGCAAGGGCGACGATAAAGCCACCGTGCGGGACGTAGCAGTCGATACCCTGGAAGGCGGCGAGTGCCGCACCCACGGCAGAGCCGATGCAGATGCCGGGCAGGGTGTGGCCGAGATCCTTGACCGCGAAGGGAATGGCGCCCTCGGTAATACCGATGCAGCCCATGAACAGTGCGGAGATACCCATCTGGCGATCGGCGTCATCGAACTTGTTCTTGGCGATGAGCGCTGCAAGACCGCAGGCAATCGGGGGAATGGCGACGGCGACGCGGAACATACCGTTGGGGCCATAGATGCCGGAGGCCATGATGGCCATAGTAAAGGTCGAAGCGGTCTTATTGATGGGGCCACCCATATCGAAGGCGGTCATAACGCCAATGACCAGGCCCAGGACGACGGCGGAGCCGCCCTGCAGGCTACCGAGCACGCTGGTGAGCCAATCCATCACAAAGCCAAGCGGCGTGGCCAGGATGTAGATGTAGGCCATGCCCAGGACGAGCGAGGTCAGAATCGGGATGATCAGGATCGGCATGATGGTCTGGATGGTGTTGTTGACCTTCCAGGTCTTCATCCAGCGGACAAAGTAACCGCAGATGACAGCCATGATCATGGCGCCCAAGAAGCCAGTCGAAACGCTGTTGCCGCTCGGAGTAACGACTGCGTTGTTGACCAGGTAGCCCAGGACAAAACCGGGGGCGAGCGCGGGCTTGCCGGCCATCGAGTAGGCGATGTATGCCGCAAGCACCGGAATCATCATGGAAATACCGGCCATGCCGATGGTATTAAGGCTCACCATCAACGGGTTGGTTACCTCCATACCGCTAGCACCGGCAGTACCGGATGCCAACGAGAAGGCGAGGAACACGCCACCGATAACGACAATGGGGATAAAATAGGAAACGCCGGTATTGAATGCATTGAGCAGCGTCTTGCCAGGATCGGCAAAGATAGACTGCTTGGACGCCGGTGTCGGGGCCTGCGGGGCAGCGGAGACGGCCTTCTTCTCTGCCTTGGCCTCGGCCTTGGGCACGTCAACGGCGCCACCCGTCGCCTTGATAATCTCAACAGCCTGGTCGATGATCTTGACCGGATCGGCTATTACATCGGAAGTACCGACCTTGAGGAACTTGCCCTCGGCCATCTTCTGCTCAAAACGGTCCTCGTTCTCGACACCCACGTCGACGGACTCCAGGACCAGGTCGGCGGAGTCCACGTCTTCCTGCGTGAGCTCATTCTCGATACCCAGGCCACCCTGAGCCTCGACCTTGCACTCGATGCCACGGGCGGCGCATTCATCCTGAATCGCCTTCTGGGCCATATACGTGTGGGCGATACCCACGGTACAGGCGGCAACGCCTACGATCTTCATTGCTTCCCTCTTTTCATAGAGTTGCGTGCGCAAGACACCGTTTGCGGAGGCCTCCGGAGCATCCCCTGCCGTTTGGACTTGCTGTCTTTTCGACAAGACCAATATAGGTGCTCAATTTTCTTAATGCCAGCTTATTTCGGTAAACGCGCAGGTCAGAGCGTTGGTTACGCTATTTAGTTATGCGTTTAACTAAAAATGAATCCTGCGATTTTACCCTCGATTTCAAAAGTCAAGAAGTATTTGATTTTCTCGGTAGACGGCAGATGCGCATGCCGGTCACAAATTTCGACCCCACCCATATACCGCATTTGTTGCATACTCATATGAAAGGAAAAAGTCGCTCACCAAAGCGCATCCCTCACCAAGACTCAAAGTCATCATGTTGGAAAATGCTCATCTGTCGGAAGGAGTCGCTGTGGCAAAACAGCGCGTTACGATCGCAGACGTCGCTCGAGAGGCGGGAACCTCGACGGCAAGCGTCTCGTATTACCTCAACGACAAACGAGAAAAGCTTAGCGAAAAGACGCAGAACAAAATCGCGCGCGTCATTAAGGAACTCGGATACGTTCCCAACGCCCAAGCGCAGACGCTCACCGGCAAGCAAACCCACGTCATTGCCATCATCATTTTGGATAACACCAACAAATGGGCGGGGCTCGTTCTCAATGGCATGGAGCAGGTCATGCTCCCCGCGGGCTACCAGACGGTCGTTTGCACGAGCAACTTTAACCCCGAGACCGAGCTCATGTACGTCGACAAGATGCTCTCGCTGGGCGTCGATGGCTTTATCATCCAGCCCACGGCAAACTTCAAAGCCGTGCACGACCGCATTAGACGCGCCGGCAAGCCGGTCGTCTTTTTCGATGCGGCCATCTACAGCCCAGGCACCAGCTGGATCAAAACCAACCTCTACGACGGCGTGTACAATGCCACGCAGGCGCTTCTCGATGCCGGCTACGAGGACTTTTTCTCCATTGCCGCCAATATGACCGAAATGCGCACCCGCATGGAACGTTTTCAGGGATATGCCGAGGCATTAGCCGCGAATGGGCAGCTCTACAAAGCCATCCCCATCGACCACAACAAGCCGTCAATCAACGAGCTTACCGAGTACTTTAAATTCAAGTTTAATCCCGCCAAGCGTACGCTCATCTTTGTCCAAAACCAATGGGCGCTCCCCCGCGTCTACAAGGCACTTCAGCCCATGGCCCATCTGCTTCCGCAGCAAATCGGCCTTTTGGGACTCAACTGCGAAGACTGGACTAATCTCACCACACCGACCGTCTCCACCATCATCGAGCCCGTCGACCAGGAAGGTCGCGAAGCAGCCGAGATGTTGCTCGCCCTACTTGACGGCAGCAGCGAACCCGGCGAGCAGCGCATTCTCGAGTGCAAGCTCAACTGGCTCGACTCCACCTCGATCTAGACTGCGGGACAAATTAATCAGGAGTGTTTGTCCCAAATCTTGAGTATTTGTTCGGCGGAGCGGCCTCTGCCGGCTCCTGCTAGACTGGTAGATTCCGAACCGTCCATCCAGGAGCCTCAATGTCGCGCAAGTCCGCCTACAAGCAAGTACTTTCCATCGGCACCGCCGTGGTGCTGGGGTTTGCGCTGTTCACAGGGTCGCTCGACGGAGCACCCAAGCTGCTCTCGCCGCAAAGCGATGAGCAGGCGGCTGCTCTGGCCGAGAAGCAAAGCGAGAGCCCCAACCGCACCGACGACGAAGCGGACTTGGTCGCCCGGCTCGAATCGGGAACAGCGAACTCCACGGACTCCGAAGATGATCAGGACTCCGGCGATGGCTCTGAATCCGCCACGACCGACACCGCTGACGATGCCTCTTCAAACGTCACCCCCATCGACGAGGTCGAAAACCCCGATCTCGACCGCGCCCGCGGCGTATATCTCAGCAGCATTCCCGACTACGCCGGCAACCCCTACGTTGCCCTTCGCGCCGACAGCACGCACCCGTTGGGCACGCCATCATTCACGCTCGACGAATACGAGCGCGCTACCGAAGAGGGCTGCTTTAAGAAGTTCTCCAAGCTCGATAGCCTGGGCCGCACCCGCAAGGCACTCGCCTGCGTGGGTCCCGAATCGCTCGGTCAGGGCAAGCGCGGCGATATCTCGCGTATCCATCCCGCCGGGTGGCACCAGCAGCGCTACGACTTTATTCCGGGTCAGAGCCTCTACAACCGCTGCCACCTTATCGCCTGGTCGCTCTGCGGCGAAAACGCCAATCGCAAGAATCTCCTCACCGGCACGCGCTATCTCAACGAAACGGGCATGCTGCCGTTTGAAGAGCAGATCCTCGACTACATCCACGACACAGGCAACCATGTTCTCTATCGCGTCACGCCCATGTACAACGAGGAGGAACTTGTCTGCCGCGGCGTGCGCCTCGAGGCGCAATCGGTCGAGGACCACGGCAAGACCCTCTGCTTCCACGTATATTGCTACAATCTGCAGCCGCACGTGCAGATCGACTACGCCACCGGCCGCAATCAGGCCTCGGGGGACTAGGGCCGACCAAGCTGCCCCAAAACCTAAAATGATCCGTTTTCCTCCGTCCCCCAGGGATCAAAAAGGGCCGCCCTGGATTGCCCAGAGCGGCCCTTGCACCGGCATGCATGTTGCAGGCAACGCCACGCGCTACTTGGCGCGGCCCTCCTCATAGCGCTCGACCAGCTTGGCCTGAACGTCATAGGGCACCTGCTCATAGCCCGCGGGCTTCATGGTAAAGTCGCCCGTGCCGCGCGTGATAGAGCGCAGACGCGTCGAGTAATCCGTCAGCTCGGCCAGCGGCGCCTGCGCGATAACCACGGTGTCTCCGCGCTCATCGGTCTCCATGCCCGTCACGCGACCGCGCGAGGCCGAGATGTCGCCCATCACGGCGCCGGCGTAGCTCTCGGGGATGGTCACCGTGATTTCCTCGATGGGCTCCAGCACCACCGGGTCGGCATCGGCGCATGCCTTGCGCAGGCCGATGCGAGCCGCCGCGCGGAACGCCATCTCGTTGGAGTCGACGCTGTGATACGAGCCATCGTACACAGCCACGCGAATGCCCGTGAGCGGGTAGCCGGCGATGATGCCGTCCTTCATAGTCTCCTGGACGCCCTTGTCCACGGCAGGGATCAGCGAGCGCGGAATGCGGCCGCCCACGACCTCGTCTACGAACTCATAACCGTCGCTCGTACCGTCGGCGGTAATCATCGGCTCCACACGCAGCCAGCAGTCACCATACTGGCCGGCGCCGCCGGTCTGCTTCTTATGACGACCCTGGGCACTTGCCGTGCGGCGGATGGTCTCGCGATACGGGATACGGATCGGCACGCTCTTGGCAGCGACCTTGGTGCGGTCCTCCAGACGATTGAGCAGGACCGAAACCTGTGCCTCGCCCACTGCCGAGATGATGGTCTGGCCGGTCTCCTCGTCGCGGTCGATGCTCATGGTCGGGTCTGCCTTGCAGGCCTTCTCGATAAACGTGTAGAGCTTCTCTTCGTCGCCGCGGTTCTCGGCTTCGATGGCGATGCGGTACTGCGAGTTGGGGAACTTAAACGCCGCAGCCTCGACCTTGCCGGTAATCGAGAGCGTATCGCCCGTCTCGGCAGCCAGCTTGGGCGCCACGATGATGTCGCCGGCATAGGCATGGCCAACCTCGGTCATATCGCGGCCGCACATCACATACAAGTGAGCCAAACGATCGCTCTTGCGGGTACGCGCGTTGACCAACTCAAGACCCGGCTCAAGCGTGCCCGTCAGCACCTTGATAAAGCTGATGCGGCCCTGCTGCGGATCGGCCAGCGTCTTAAACACAAACGCCACCGGACGGTCATCGTCACTCGAAATCTTAAGCGAATCACCGTCGATGAGCGGCATCTCGCCGTAGTCGGTCGGCGCCGGGAAGTACGTGGCGATGTCGTCCATCAGCGAGTTGACGCCCTGCTCCTTAATGCAATCGCCCGCAAAGACCGGCACAAAGATGCGCTCGGCGATCGCCTTAGACAGCAGGCCTTCAAGCTCCTCCTGCGTCAGCGTCTCCTCGCCTTCCAGGTATTTCATCATCAGCTCGTCGTCAGCCTCGGCCACCAGCTCGCACAGATGGTCATGGGCCTCCTCGGCCTGGGCACGATACTCCTCGGGAATCTCCAACTCAACGGCCTCGGCGCCGTTGCAGTGGCGCGCCTTCATGCGCACCAGGTCGATGATGCCGTCAAAGTCCTCGCCCTCGCCCCAGGGAAGGGTCACGGCGCCCAGGCGCGTGCCAAAGCGCTCCTGCAGCAGGTCCATCGTGGTCGCAAAGCTGGCCTCGGAGCGCGACAGGCGGCTTACGAATACCGCACGTGCCAGACGCAGGTCCTCGGCGGCATACCAGAGCTTAACCGTCGTAGGCTGCGGGCCGGCCTCGGCGTCGACCACAAACAGAGCCGTCTCGCAGACGCTCATCGCGGCATAGGCGTCGCCGATAAAATCGGGATAGCACGGGGCATCGAGCACGTTGATGCGCGCGCCCTTCCAGTCGATCGGCGCAATGGTCGTCGAGATGGAAAATGCACGCTTGACCTCTTCGGGGTCATAGTCGAGCGTGGGCTTGGTGCCGTCGTGGCCGCCCAGGCGGGCGGTCTTGCCGGAAAGGTGGAGCATGGCCTCGGCGAGTGAAGTCTTGCCCACCCCGCCTTGGCCTACGAGCACCACGTTCCTTACATTGCCGGTCTTGGGAGCACCCATGATGACCTCCTTGCAGGGCCGCGCGCAATGCGCGACGCCAACGGGGAGAGTTCGCGGTCGGTGCCGTCCCGGGAGCAGCATGGTCGGCAGCCGAGCCGACTCACCCTCCAAATGTCCTATGCCACCACCCTACCCTCACGGACGGCTGTCCATGCATACCTTTCGGCACACGTATGAATACAGGCGGCGAGAGGAAGAGACAAGCTTGTGGGGCAATTATTGAACCCCGCCGATGTAAACAAAAAGCCGCCACAGACCGTAAGACCTGTGGCGGCTTCGCCTCAATTAATAGTTGAGTAAATACCTGAGTCTATCCCTCGATACGGCTCAAGAACTCACGCGTGCGCTGCTCGCGCGGATGGTCGATAACCTGCTCGGCAGATCCCTCCTCGACAATGCGACCGCCGTCCATAAAGACCACGCGATCGGCAACGTCGCGCGCAAACTGCATTGCGTGGGTCACGATCACCATCGTCATGTTCTGCGCCGCGAGGTCTTTAATGACATGCAGCACCTCGGCCGTCAGCTCGGGATCGAGCGCCGAAGTCGGCTCGTCAAAGAATAAGATTTCCGGGTCGAGTGCCAGGGCGCGGGCAATACTCACGCGCTGCTGCTGACCGCCCGAAAGCTCACACGGCACCTTGTTCTCGTTGCCCGTAAGCCCCATCTGCGCGATCAACTCATGCGCACGCGCCTCCGCCTGCTCGCGCGGGCACTTGAGCACGCGAATCGGAGCATCGGTGATGTTTTTCATTACCGTATAGTGCGGGAACAGGTTGTAATTTTGGAACACCAGGCCGAATCGCGAGCGCGCCTGCTTGGGCACATCGCCCTTCGCATAGACTGCGCCCGAACCCGCATCCGTCGCAACGGCAAGGTCACCAAACGAGAGCGAGCCTCCGTCGAGTGTCTCGAGCAGCGTGGCACACCGCAGCAGCGTGGACTTGCCGCCACCCGAAGGCCCGATAATCGCCACGACCTCGCCACGCTTCACCTCAAGCGAGATATCCTTGAGCACCTCATTGCCGCCAAACGCCTTACGCGCGTTCGATATATTCATTACCGAATTAGTCATGGTAGTAATCCAATTTTTTCTCCGCGGCGCCCAACAGCATCTCGACCACGAAGTTGAAAACCCAGTAGATCAGCGCCGCAATCGCAAACGGCACCATGCTCACCTGCGAGGCAACCAGCGCCTTGGCCGTCGAGAACATCTCGCCCACGCCAATGGCAAATGCCAGCGATGTGTCCTTGACCAACGTGATGATCTCATTGCCCATCGCCGGCAAAATGCGCTTGGCGACTTGCGGCATCACAATGTACAAAAATGTCTGCAGACGCGAATAGCCCAGCACCTCGGCTGCCTCGTATTGACCGCGCGGAATGGACTGCAAGCCCGAGCGATAGATCTCGGCAAAGTAGCCGGCGTAGTTGATGATGAACGCCACAACGCACGCCGTCCACTTGGAATCGGGCGTGAGCGAAATGCCAAACACGTAGTACGGGGCAAAGTAGATGGCAAACATCTGCAGCATGAGCGGCGTGCCGCGCATCACCGAAATATAGATGCGCGCAATCCAGCGGAGCGGCGCGATTTTGCTCATGCGCATAAACGCCACGGGGATTCCCAGCGGAATCGACCCCAGCAGCGTCAGCACAAACAACTGCAAACTGACCAAGAATCCCTGGCCAAGCATCTGCATCATGACCTGAATAGACAACCTAAGCTCTCTTTCGCGACAACAGAACAGCAAACCCAATGCTAAAGCGGGTTTTCCAGGTGCTCGAGTTTGCCGTGAAAGAGGAGCGCCGCGTACTAAATGTACGCAAGCGACGGTTTGAACGGCAAAATCGAGTGCCTGGGAAAGCCGCTATTTCAGAACCCAGTTGTCGAAGGAAAGACCGTAATCTGCATACTTGTCGCACAGGTCCTTGACCGTGCCGTCCTCGTAGAGCGCCTTGAGCGACTCGGTCACGGCGTCGGCCGACTTGGTGTCGCCCTTCTTAAAGCCGACGGCGTAGTGCTCGCTGGACAGCGGCTTGTCGAGCTGCGTATAGGCATCGGGCTTGGCGGCAAGCTGATACTGGGCAATCGAAAGGTCGCAAGCCACGGCATCGACCGCGCCGCTCTCGAGCTGCATAAAGGCCGTGTTGTACTCGCCGATGGTATCGAGCGTGGCAAACGTCGCGGCCAGATCCTTCTGGTCGCCCTCGAGCACATCCTGCGCAGCGGAATCGGTCTGGGTAATCACGGTCTTGCCGGCAAGATCGTCCCAGCTCTTGATGCCCGCATCCTTCTTTACCACCAGCACCTGCTCGTTGAGCATGTACGGCTCGGAGAACGTGTAGTCGTCCTCACGGCCCTCCATGGTAAAGCCGTTCCAGATGCAGTTGATGGCACCCGAGTTGAGCAGCGTATCCTTGGCATCCCAGTCGATGGCCTCGTATTTGACCTCCCAGCCCTGCTTATCGGCAACGGCCTTGGCAAGGTCGAGGTCAAAGCCGGTGTACTCGCCATCGTCGCCCACAAAGCCGTACGGAGGATAGGACTTATCAAAGCCCACCACGAGCTTCTTGGACTCCGCGGCGCCCTTCACATCCTTGGCCGCGGCAGAGCCAGCAGCGGAGCCCTTGCCAGCACCACCGCCGCAACCGACAAGACCAAGGCCAAGCACCGTTGCGAGCGAGCCGGCTAGACCAACAAACTGACGACGAGACATATCGGCATTCATGGTATTCCCCCTTGATGGCACTTTAGTTAGGTAAAGTGAATCATGTAACGTTCAGCATCATACACTTTACCTTGATAGAGTACAAGGGAGGGTTTGCCAGGCGCGGACGGGGAGCGGCGCATAATTAAGTTTCCTGCTCTACAGTCCTGCGCAAGACGGAAAGCACATTAAGTGCTTTCCTTTGCGTGCGGAACTCGCGATAAACTTAATTATGCGCCGCTCCCCGTCCGCGCCTGGCAAACGTCGTTGGACTTATCACTGACAGGAAATGACCGCTTGCATATCGCCCGCTGGCTTGGCACGGTACAATGCTTGCAGCTTTTAATTCATGAATTAGTGGAGTTATTGATGGCAGAATCTCGTGCGGAGCGTAGGGCTCGTCGTGCTTTGGTGGAAGCGGCTGAGGGGTCAAAAGAGGAGAAATCCTCTACGAAATCCAAGTCTTCTAAAGCTGCAAAAAGCAAGTCGGCTAAGGGCAAGACTAAGGCCAAGCGTCCCGGCTCTCGTCGGAGCGAGGACAAGGCATCTCAGACTCGCACCAAGCGCCCACATAAAGATTCGGTTTCGCCTGCGCGAAAGGCCGTGGATCCCAAGTCGCCTTGTTCCATCATGCGGGCTTGTGGTGGATGCACGGCGATCAATCGTCCTTATAAGAAGCAGCTGGCGGCCAAGCAGGCTGCTATGGAAGAGCTGTTTGCCGAGCTCTGCGAGCGCGAGGGTATTGCTGTCGATCCCATTCGTGGTATGGGTGTCACCTTGGGCGACCCGGGTAAATATCCTGCGCCGCGTGGTTTTCGTCATAAGGCTGCCACTCCGTTTGCTCCCGGCAAAGAGGGCGCTGTCCGCTGCGGCTTTTTTGAACGTGGGACGCACAGGATCGTTGCTGTTCCTGAATGCCCTGTCGAGGCGCCGGGCACTCGTCAGATTCTCAACGGCATCGCTCGCGAGGCCGAACGTCTGCATATTCCTGCCTTTAACGAAGACAAGCATCTGGGACTGCTTCGCTATGCCGTCGTTCGCTGCGGCTGGCGCACCGACCAGATTATGGTCACCCTCGTGACCGCTCAGCGCGATCTGCCGCATGCGCAGGAGTTTTTCGAGGCCGTCGCCGCACTCGATCCGCATATCGTCACCGTTGCCCAAAACATCAACGGACGCCCTGGCAACGCCATCCTGGGCGAGGAGACCCGCATCGTGTATGGCGCCGAATGCATGCGCGACCAGCTACTCGGCTGTGAGTTCGACATCTCCCCCACTGCGTTCTACCAGACCAACCCGCAGCAGACCGAGCTGCTCTACCGGCTCGCCATCGAAGACATGGACCTACGCCAGGGCGACGTGCTTATGGATGCCTACTGCGGCAGCGGTACCATCGGTCTTTGCGCAGCCAAGGCCGCGGCCGATGCCGGCCAGGGCATCATGTTACTCGGCGTGGAGCGCAACCCGGCGGGCATTGCCGACGCACGTCGCAATGCCGAGCTCAACGGCCTCACCCGCAGCGCTTGGTTTATGGCCGACGACGCCACCGATTACATCCTGGACGCCGCCGACAACAACGAGCGGATCGATGTCCTTTCCATCGACCCGCCGCGCGCCGGCTCCACCCCCGAGTTCCTCGAAGCCGCCTGCGCACTCAAGCCGCGCCGCATCACCTATATCAGCTGCAACCCTGTGACCCAAGAGCGCGACCTGCACCAGCTCCTCGACGGAGGCTATCGCCTGCTCAAGATCACGCCCGTCGACATGTTCCCCCATACCGACCACACCGAAACCGTAGCGGTCCTCGAGCGCCGCTAATCCACCCCGGTAGATTTTCGAGACAAGAAAGGGGGCGGCCCGTCTGGACCGCCCCCTTCGCTTGGTTTATGAACTCCGCTACATCCCCTTGCGCAGGTCACACACGCCGGCTGCCGCCATCTCGCGCAGCAGCGTCTCGCGGTCGCGCGTCACGATCAAATCCAGCGGGAAGTGAATCTCGTCGAGCATCTTGCGCGCGTGATCGAGCTTGCCAATGGCCATGCCAATGTGGGCATCGGTCGACACGCCAATGCCCACGCCCAGTTCGGCACAGCGCTCGGCGATCTTGCGGCATACGGCCCAATGCTCAGTGTCGACACCGTGTTCAAGACTATGGTTGTTGATCTCGATAATCTTGTGCTTGGCCTTGGCCGCCAACAGCACCTCGTCGATATCGAACGGCACGCCCGAGCGCCCTGTGTGGCCCAGCATGAACACCTTGGGGTGCTCCAGGGCATTGATGTACATCTGGGTCGTTTGGGCGAGCGTCGCGCCTTCGGCAAACTGCGGGTTATGCACGCTTGCCACCAAATAATCCAAATTACGCGTCACCAAATCGAACAGCGAATGCTCACGACTATACGAATCGCCGGCGATATCGAGCGAAACGGGAATGTCTTCGCCAAACAAGCTGCCGTCCAGCGAAACGATATCAGCCTCGGCACCACGCAGCACCAGCACGCCGCTCCAAATGCGCGGCCAGATATCCTGGTTAATAAAGAATTGGAAACTGCGCAGGTCATTGGGACAAGGCGTAACCATCGAGCTTAAATGATCGGCGGAACCGAGCACCTGAAGGCCGCGCTCCGCCGCCCAATAGATGTTCTCCTCGATGGTTGAGTACGCATGCGCAGAGAACATCGTATGAGTATGAATATCACAAGAAAGAAGGTAGGGCATCGGGTCTCCTTGTCCAGTATGGCCGTCGCGTATATTCATTGTACGCATAGCTTTCGGCAGTCGTAAAACTGCTTCATCCCAATCACACAACGGCATAGACAACGGGGTCTGGCTTAAAACCAAACCCCGTTTCACGTAAAACATTGTAAGCAGAGCGCTTTACTTTCGACGATATTCGTCGGCCAGCTGCTTCCAGGCAGGCAGCGAGTTGACGATTGTCTCATAGCTCACGCAGTAGCCCAGGCGGAACCAGCCCGGCATGCCAAAGCTATCCGAAGGCACCGCGAGCAGCTCATACTTCTTCGCGCGCTCACAGAACGCATTCGCATCGGACTCCAGCGCTTTCACCCATAGGTAGAACGCGCCATCCGGCTCAACATAGGTGTAGCCGTACTCCGCTAGTGCATCGGTAAGCGCGGTGCGGTTGCGAGCATAGGCCTCGACATCGCTCGGTTCATCAATGCAGTCGATGATTACACGCTGGAAGAGCGCCGGTGCACACACGAAGCCCAGCGTACGGGCGGCACCGGCAACGGCGGGCATTAGACGAGCTGCCTGAGGATTCGTATTGGGAACCAGGATCCACCCGACGCGCTCGCCCGGTAGCGAAAGCGACTTGGAATACGAGTAGCACACGATGGTGTTCTCGTAGATCGAGGGCACCCAAGGCACCTCGGCACCGTACACGATCTCGCGGTACGGCTCATCCGAGATGAGCATAATCGGATTCTCGGGATCGCGCTTGGCGTTGACCTCGCGCAGAACATTGGCCAGTCGCGTCAGCGTGTCGCGTGTATATACGGCACCGGTCGGATTGTTGGGCGAGTCGATGATGACGGCAGTCGTCTTATCGGTAATCGCCTTGAGCACGTTGTCCACGCTCAGCTGGAACGTATCTTCATCGGCGAGCGCCTCAACACACGTACAGCCGGCCTTCTCAATCCAAACGCGATACTCCGGAAAGTATGGGGCGATAACAATAACCTCGTCGCCCGGGTTCGTAACGGCGTTGAGCGTGCAGGTGAGCGAAGCCGCGGCACCCACCGTCATAAAGACGTCCTTGCCCTCATAGCTCGTGCCAAAGCGGCGGTTGAGCGATTCGGCGACGGCTGCTCGACATTGCGGCAGGCCCGGAGCGGGGGTGTAGCCGTGCAGCTGGTCACTCGGCAGCTCCAAGGCCTTCTTAATGGACTCCGCCACGGTATCGGGCGCCGAAACGCTCGGATTGCCCAGTGAAAAATCGAATACGTTCTCCGCACCGATCTGTGCCTTGCGCTCAAGGCCATAGCTAAAGATCTCACGGATGATGGAGCTTTCCGCACCGCGAGCATACATAGTTTCGTTGATCATCTGTTCCCCTTTCGCATAGGCGCTATTGTACGCTTTAGCCGAGCAAAGTGCCGCAGCAATGTTGATTGGGGACAGACTTAAATGCGTGAAAACGCTCATTTAAGTCTGTCCGCAATCAACAGACGGCCCCATATCGCTCAAAAGAAAAAGCCTCCGCAGGTTTCCCCGCGGAGACTTTCGCCACAAAGGCTATTTGTCGGCGTCGGCATCGACGACGGCATGGTCATCATCAGCATCATCGGATGCGGCTTCGGCATCCTCCTGCATGGCCGCCTGCGCAAAGGCCGCGGCATCAGCCGCCAGCTCCTCCTCGCTCATACGAGGCGCGCGCTTCTTGGTCGGCATGCCGGCCGCCTTGGCATTGCGCTCCTCCTTGGCCGCCAGGATATCGCCCTCGCGCTCAAGGTAGGCGTCCCACTCGTTATCGAGCAGGGCATTCACGGCATCGCCCTCGACAGTCTCGCGCTCAAGCAGCACCTTCGCCATCAGATCGAGCTGATCGCGACGGGCGTCCAGGATCTCGACCGCACGACGATGGGCCTCACGCATAATGCGCTGAACCTCGATATCGATGCGGCGCGCCGTCTCCTCGGAGTAATCCTGGTGATCGGCGTAATCGCGACCAAGGAATACCTGATGCTGCGCCTCACCAAACACTTGCGTACCCAGGTCCTCGCTCATGCCCAGGCGCGTGACCATCTCGCGCGCCATCTTGGTCGCGCGCTCCAGATCGTTGCTCGCGCCCGACGTGATGTCGTCGCACATGAGCTCCTCGGCAACGCGACCGCCCAAGAACACGGCGAGCTCGTCGAGCATCTCGTTCTTGGTCTTGAGGAAGTGATCCTCCTGCGGAAGCTGCAGTGTGTAGCCCAGGGCCTGACCGCGGCTGACAATCGAAATCTTATGAACCGGATCGGAATGCTCCAAGATGTGGCCCACCAGGGCGTGGCCGCTCTCATGGTAGGCAATCGTGGTGCGTTCGGCCTCGGTCATCACGCGACCCTTGCGTTGCGGTCCAGCAATCACGCGCTCCATCGACTCCTCGACCTCGTCCATCGAGATCACGGAACGATGACGGCGAGCGGCCAGCAGCGCAGACTCGTTGAGCAGGTTCGCCAAATCGGCACCAGTAAAGCCAACGGTCATCTGGGCGAGCTTCTCAAACTTGACGTCCTCGTCCATCGGCTTGTTCTCGGCATGCACACGCAAGATCTGCTCGCGGCCCTTCACGTCCGGACGGTCGACCGTAACCTGGCGGTCAAAACGGCCGGGACGCAGCAGCGCCGGATCCAGAATGTCGGGGCGGTTGGTCGCGGCGATCAGGATGACTGACTCGCTTTCCTCAAAACCGTCCATCTCGACCAGCAGCTGGTTGAGCGTCTGCTCGCGCTCGTCGTGGCCGCCGCCCAGACCAGCTCCGCGCTGACGTCCCACGGCATCGATCTCGTCAATAAAGATGATCGACGGAGCCTGAGACTTGGCCTCCTTAAAGAGGTCGCGCACGCGGCTGGCGCCGACGCCCACAAACATCTCGACAAAGTCGGAGCCCGAGATACTAAAGAACGGCACGCCCGCCTCGCCGGCAACGGCCTTGGCCAGCAGGGTCTTACCGGTACCCGGAGGGCCCACCAGCAACACGCCGCGCGGAATCTTGGCGCCCAGCTTGCGATAGCGGTCCGGATCGCTCAAAAAGTCGCGGATCTCCTCGAGCTCCTCGACTGCCTCGTCCACACCGGCAACGTCCTCGAACTTGACCTTGGGGCGCGTGGCCTCGTTGGTCTTGGCGTTGGTCTTGCCAAACTGCATGTTCCTGTTGTTGGCGCCCATCATCTGGCGCATAAAGTAGAACATGATGGCGATCAGGGCAATCGTCGGCAGCACGCTCATCGCCAAGTCGCCCCAAAAATCGGGGTCGTTGGTGTTGACGATGTACTTGGTGTCGGGGTGCTCCGCCATAAGCTCGGCAAGCGAATCGGAGCCGACATAGGTCGAGGAAAAGCTCTTGAGCTCGCTCGTGTCGCCCTTGTCCTTTTTCGTCTTCCAGTAATGACCCGTCACGCTTCCGTCCTGAACCGTATAGGTCAGATCTTCGACGCGATCCTGCTTGATGGCGCTGACCATCTCACTCGTCGCGAGCTTAACGGTATTGCTGGAGTTGGCAAAGCCGGAGCCCATGTTAAAGAAGGCGTAGCCCAGAAGCGCGCAAGCCAAAATAAAATACAGCCAGCCCGTACGCGTGGGCTTCTTGCCTCCGGGCATCCCCGGGATCTTAGGCTCCCGGGGAGTCTGGGAATTGTTGTCGTTACGGTCGTCGGGCATCTTACGAATAAACCTCCGGTTTCAAAATGCCCAGATACGGAAGGTTACGATAGCGCTCGGCATAGTCGAGGCCGTAGCCCACCACAAAGGCATCGGGGCAATGGGTTCCAACATACTTGGGCGTGACGGCCGAGGTACGGTCCTCAACGTCCTTCCATAGGAAGGCGGCGACCTCCAGAGAAGCGGGCTTACGGCTCTCGAGGTTCTTCATCAGGTACTTGAGGGTCAGGCCCGAGTCCAGAATGTCCTCGACGATCAGCACGTCGCGACCACGGATGTCGATATCCAGGTCCTTAATGATACGCACGATACCCGAAGACTTCACACCGTCGCCATAGCTCGAAACAGCCATGAAATCGATGTTGGTCGGCAGCTCGATCTTGCGCATCAGGTCGCCCATAAAGACCACGGCGCCGCGCAGGACCGCAATCAGCACCAGATCCTTACCCGCATAGTCACGCGTAATCTGCTCGCCCAAGCGAGAGACGATACCGTCGATATCCTCCTGCGTAAACAGAACCTTCTCGATATCCGGATGTTGAGAAGCCATGACAACCCTTTCTTGTGCTTAATCGCCCACACACCGCCGCATGGACGCGAACTACACATTCTAGCAGCGCACGGGGTATATTTTCCAGCCCGCGCACCATCAGCGCGGGAATACCGTCAACGCCGCACAGAAAAGCTAGTGCGAGGAGCTAATCCGCGTCAACCACGCGAAGCAGATAGGCCACGCGCGTCGCCGCCGTGCACTTAAAACGTTCGTCCGCGCGAACGCCCGCGACCCATACTACGGCACCCCCCGGAGCCGTTCTTACCACGGGTACGCCAGAGCGGTCTGAAACAGGAATGCGCGCCTCGTTCAACAGGTCTGACACTTTCTTGCTTCGGCCGTTCATCCCCAACGGGCACATCAGGTCTCCCGGCACAGGGCTATCCACCCACAGGCGCGCCGATCGTGCCTCGGTGGGAATCTCCCCGCGCGAGCCGGCTAACATCCGCTCGCCATCGCGGTCGGCAAATCCCAGGGCCGCCGCATCCACCAAGGCCGCAACCTTTCCGGCAGCAGCAAGCTCGCGGGCACGGTGCACGATATCGCACCCCGGCTCCACAGCCATCGGCTCCGCTGTCAGCATACGCCCCGCCCCCAGCGGCAGACGACCGGGAACGGAGATCCAGTCGGCCACTAAGCCCTCGCGCGCCGCCGGGACCTTGAACGCCAGCATGCCAAACTCCACACGGGCATCAATTCCCGCAGGAAGCGTTACCGAGCCCGAGCCCGCAGCGACGCAGGCGAGCACGCGCTCCACGTGCCGCATCTCCGGTCGCGCGTCGGGATCGATGCGCTTAATCGCCAACCGCACGATACGCCGTGCAATCACAACCTCAGCGGCGGCAAGACGGCGCGCATCGAGCACCAGTGCGCCCGCCGCTTCCTTGCGCAGACAGCTTCGAAACGCCTGTGCCGAAAGCTGGGAAAGAAAGGCGTCTTCGTCGCCCAGAATTTCGCAAGCGGCGCCAATCGTCTTACAGACGCTCGCGTTGCGCTGTGCCACCACCGGCATCACCCGATGGCGCACGTAGTTGCGCAGGTACGAAACGTCCTCGTTGCTTTCATCTTCCCGCCATGGCTGACCGTGCACCTGCAGATAGCTCACGAGCTCATCGTGCGTGAGGTCGAGCAGGGGACGCACCACGATATTCCTCCGGCGAGGAATGCTCGATAGGCCAGCGGGCCCCGAACCCTTAATCGCGTTCATCAAAAACGTTTCCGCGCGATCCGAAGACGTGTGCGCAGTGCAGATACGAGCCGCCGTTCGCGGTGCCCCCGTCCGGACGCAGAGCTCGCGAACATACCTCCGCGCCGCGGCATAGCGCACCTCGCGAGCCGCAGCCTCGATATTGCCCGATTCGTCATCAAAATAGGCATGCTCAACACACAGCGGCAAGCCGTATTGCGCGCACAGGTCACGTACAAAGGCCTCGTCGCCATCGGATGCCTCCCCGCGCAGATGATGGTTTACATGCAGCACGTGCAATCGCTCGCGCGCAATAGGAGCGACGCCGCGCCCGTCCTGGATATCCAGCTTTGATGTGCAAGCCATAAGGAGCAGCGCCGTCGAGTCCGCACCGCCTGATACCATGAGCACTACGGGGGCAGCGGCCTGCCGCGTTGCCAGGGCGCTCTTATCCGTCCTCGGCGCGGCATGATGTCCATAGTGCTGAGATACCGTTGGCATTCGCTTCCTCCTCTATTCGTCCGCACCCATTGTATCCTTTGGAATCTTATGTCTCGCCTGCACCTTCATATCCTCGGCAGCGGCTCAAAAGGCAACTGTGCACTCGTCGAGGGGCCTCAGGGGCTCATCATGATCGACAACGGCCTGTCCCGCCGCGAGACACTTAAACGCATGGCGGAGCTTGGCCTCTCGGCAGACGACGTCGCCGCTCTTGTAATCACCCATGAGCATGGTGACCATATCAAGGGGCTCGATGTATGGTGCAAGCACTGGCATGGTCCCCTCTTTGCCAGCAGGGACACCCTTTCATGCAAAGAAAACCTCGCGCGCCTGCCCGTAGAGGAATTTGACCCCGGCGACACGCTCCCCATTGCCGGCATCCACGTGCAAACCTACTCAACATCGCACGATGTCATCAATCCTGTCGGCTATCGATTTAATGCTCTCGATGATTCCATTGGGTTTGCCACCGACACCGGAGAGTTATCGAGCAAGGCCATAGGCATCCTCAAAGACTGTCGAGTTCTCGCGCTCGAAAGCAACCACGATGTAGCTATGCTGCGCGAAGGAGCGTACCCCCGCTTTCTTCAGGAGCGCATCCTGTCCACAAAGGGGCACCTCTCCAACAACCAGGCCGCCGAAGCCGCGCGCGAACTTGTTACCGATCGCACCGAACAGCTCATCGCCATGCATATCAGCCAGGACAATAATCGTCCAAGCCTTACCGTCAAAAGCTATGCCAACGCGCTTGATGCAAGTCTCGATGATGAACTCGGCAGTTCTGCCACCCGTCTTCAAGGGCCACGGAAGCTCTCGATACGCCCTGCAAGTCAGTATCAACCGACAACTATTCAATAGCCCCTCAAGACAACAAAGGGGGGGGCTGGGAATCACTTCCCAGCCCCCCTTAACTCATACTCTCGATTGAAGCAGAGCCATCGTTAGTCGATGGAGATCTTCGTAACGTTCTTCTTCTCGACAATCTTGGGAACCGTAACGGTCAGGATGCCGTCAGCATACTTAGCCGAAAGGCCCTCGCTCGAAGCGTCCTTCAGATACACGCCGCGCGTCGCGCTGTACGAGCTAAACTCCTTCTGCAGGAAGTTCTTGCCCTCGTTCTCCTCGTCCTCCACAACGTTCACGCTAATCGACAGGCGACCCTCGTTAAGCTCAACGTCGATATCATCCTTAGCGACGCCGGTCAGATAGGCCTTGACCTCATAACCATCGCCCTTGTCCTCGACATCAACGGGGAACGCCTTGGAAGCAATCGAGTTGTTTGCAAGATCGGTCATATCATCAAACAAATCGAACAGCGAGCTAGCAGAAGGACGAACGCCAAAAACCGAACGATAAGGAACCATGCTTGCCATGTTTACCACTCCTTTTAAGGACTGCCGAGTCATCTTTTAGGTGACTGGGACTTCTTTTGACGCTGTTATATATGCCCAGCCGCTTCTTATATATACATCGACTATAAAGTTTTTTGAGTCTATTGATATAAGCATATCTAAGTCTGGTTGACTAAGGTTTTGTCTAATAAACGGAATTTGAACGAAGGCTTAAATTATGTATGCAATCCCATCAAAACTAGACGGCTGGCTTACAATGGGCGCATACACGATATTGATGACGAGCTAAGGGCATCATGGACGATCAAAAACAGGACAACACGTTTATGCCGGAGCAGGACGAAGCATCCAGCCCGCAACCGATTCGATTCCATCGCCCCCACATCTCGCAAGAGCCCATCAATGATCCAGAGCCCAAATATGTGACAAGAAACCGATATCAAACACTCGAAGAAGCACAAACGGGGCGCAAACATATGGGCGTCGCCTCGGGAGACCCTGTATATCTGAAAGACGCACCATTATCTAAAAACAGCGTAGCTAGTGATGAGCCGATGAAAGCATCCGCCGTCCATCAACAAAGAGGGCCTCGACCCAAGCAAACCTTGACGCATTCGGCTCGCTATCTCGAAACGCCAAAACAGGGAAAGTCAATCTTCTTTTCGTCAAGTAAACGACGCAAGCAGCATCAGCTGACAATTCTGCTTTTGATCATTGCGGCCATAGCAGTTGCCCTTGTTATACGATTTATTTTCTTTAAATAAAGGCTCAATACCGAAAACAACAAGATCGTCTGGTGTAATTGAGTCATTTACGCCCCGTAAACGCAAAAAAGGGGGAGGCCTCGCGGCCTCCCCCTTCTTCAAGTCTTGCGACGGCTCGGTGCCGTCCACCGGTCAGCGGCGCCCTGGCCTCCCAC
>CAUDZT010000027.1 GCA_958453935.1 uncultured Collinsella sp.
GAGAAGTCGACGCTGTCGATGATGTCCTTGAGGGCCTTGGCGGAGGCGGTAAGCTCATGCTGCTCGTCATCGTTCAGCGGCACGGGGACGCGGCAGACAACGCCGTCGCGGCCAACGACGGTCGGCATGGAGATGGCAAGATCGGACAGGCCGTACTCGCCCACCATGAGCGAGGAAACGGGCAGAACGGTCTGCTCGTCACGCATGACGGCAGTGCAGATGCGCTTGACGGCCATGGCGACGCCATAGTAGGTGGCGTGCTTCTTCTCGATGATGGTGTAGGCGGAGTTCTTGACGTCCTCGGCGATGCGCTTCTCGGCAGCCTCATGCTCCAGATGACCGTGAAGCTCGCAGAAAGTGTTCAGCGGCACGCCGGCAACCTGGGCGCTGGACCAAGCGACAAACTCAGAGTCGCCGTGCTCACCCATGACATAGGCCTGGACATCGCGCGGGTCAACCTCGACGTGGGCACCAAGCATCTGCTGCAGACGGCCAGTGTCGAGCACGGTGCCGGAGCCGATGACATGGCCCTCGGGCAGGCCGGACATCTTGATGGCGGCATAGGTCAGAACATCGACCGGGTTGGAGACAATGAGCAGAATGCCGTCGAAGCCAGACTTCTTAATTTCGGGAATGATGGACTTAAAGATGTTGACGTTCTTGTTGACCAGGTCCAGACGGGTCTCACCGGGCTTCTGGGCAGCGCCAGCGGTGACGACGATCATGGCGGCGTCGGCGACATCGGAATAATCGCCGGCATAGATCTTCATCGGCTCGGCAAACGTCATGCCGTGCGCGATATCCAGGGCCTCACCCTCGGCGCGGTTCTTGTCCACGTCGATGAGGACCATCTCGGAGAACAGACCGCTCTGCATCAGCGCGAACGCCGAAGACGAACCGACGAAACCACAGCCGACAATAGCGACCTTCTTCTCGTTAACCATTACTTTCTCCCATCTCTCTCCACAAACAAGCCGCCCGGGAACGACCCAAGCGGCTTGCCGTAATCCCAATATAGCCAATCGGGACTTTGATTATGCTCCTATTCGCAGCCAAAAATCGACCGTTTACCGAAATTGTTTGCAGAATTCGTAAGATAACTGCCCGAAATCGGTTTCGAACTATTGACGCGTCTAAATGTCTTTTTAATACAGACCCGCCTCGCGAATAGCCTCGACGGCCAGAGCGATCTGATCGGGCGGCAGGACCAGCGCCATGCGCACGTGCCCCTCGCCCGAAGGCCCAAAGCTCGCACCCGGCGTCACCACAACGCCGGCCTTCTCCATGAGCTCCTCGCAAAACGCCATGGAATCGGTACGGCCGCCGGGAAGCTTGGCCCACACAAACATAGAGCCATGCGCGTTGGGACGCTCCCAGCCCAGTCCCTCAAGACCGTCGCACAGGGCATCGCGACGCTCCTGGTACTTCAGACGCTGCGCCTCGACCTCATCGCGCGGGCCGTTCAGGCAGGCGATAGCAGCCTTCTGGATCGGGAAGAACATACCAAAGTCGATCTGGCCGCGCAGCTTGGCAAAGGCAGAGACCACGTCCTCGCGGCCGACCAAAAAGCCGATACGCGCACCGGTGACGTTAAACGACTTGGAGAGCGAGAAGAACTCCACGCCCACCTCGAGCGCGCCGGGATACTGCAAAAAGCTTCCGCCCGGCTCGCCGTCAAACACGATATCGGAATACGCGTTGTCATGGACGATGAGCAGGTCGTGCTCACGGGCGAAAGCGATAATCTCCTCGTAGACCTCGGGCGTGCCCACCGAGCCCACCGGGTTGGCGGGCAGCGACACGATCATGTACTTGGCACGATCGGCCACCTCGGGATCGATGCCCGCCACATAGGGCAGGTAATTATGCTCGGCGACCAACGGATAGTACTCGAGCTTGGCATCGGCGATCTTGGCGCCCGCCTCAAAGACCGGGTAGCACGGATCGGGCACCAAGATGGTGTCGCCCGGATCGAGCAGGGCCAGACCCAAATGGCCCACGCCCTCCTGCGTGCCGTTGCACGACTGCACCATGGACGGCGTAATGCCCGAAACGCCAAAGCGGCGCTCGTAGTAATCGCACACGGCCTGCTTAAGCTCGGGCAGGTCGCGCAGGGCGTACTTCCACATCTCGGGGTCCTGGGCCGCCTGCGTGAGCGCCTCGACAACGTGGTCGTACGGCTTAAAGTCGGGCGTCCCCACGCTCATGTTGTAAATGGTCTTGCCCTGAGCCTTCAGCGCGAGAAGCTTGTTGTTGAGCGAGGCAAATACCTCCGCGCCAAAGCGGCCGAGACGCTGCGATGCCTGCATGGTGCCACCTTTCGATATAAAAAACGCGGCGCTCCGACAAGAGCGCCGCGCGATACGGGCCATCAGATTGCAAAAGTGTACCGCTTGCAACCCCTATATTGGTTCAATTTAGCCAACCTTAGTCAATCGGATTGAGTGCGTCGATCTGCGCGAGCCACAGGCGCGAGCTGGCGTCGCTCGGCATGCGCCAATCGCCGCGCGGGCTGAGCGTCACCGAGCCCACCTTGGGACCGTCGGGCAGGCAGCTGCGCTTAAACTGCTGAGCAAAGAAGCGGCGGTAGAACGTACGCAGCCACGTGTGGACGGTCTTGGCGTCGTAGGCGCCCTCGAAGCTCTTGAGCGCCATGCGGTAGATCTTGCCGGGCTCAAAGCCAAAACGCAGCAGGTAGTAGAGGAAGTAGTCGTGCAACTCGTACGGGCCCACCAAATCCTCAGTCTTCTGCGCAATCTCGCCGTCGCCCGTGGGCGGCAGAAGCTCGGGAGATACCGGCGTATCGAGGATATCGAGCAAGACCTCGGCAATACGCCCGCCAAAGACATCAGCCGCATAGCGCACCAGATGGCGCACAAGCGTCTTGGGCACGCTCGCGTTGACGGCGTACATGCTCATGTGGTCGCCGTTATAGGTAGCCCAGCCGAGCGCCAGCTCCGACAGATCGCCCGTACCGATGACAAAACCGCCAGCCTGGTTGGCCAGATCCATCAGAATCTGCGTGCGCTCGCGGGCCTGGCTGTTCTCGTAGGTCACGTCCTGCACGGCCGGATCGTGCTCAATGTCCCTAAAGTGCTGCTCCACGGCCGCGTGAATCGAAACCTCGCGGAAGTTCACGCCCAGGTCGCGGGCAAGCGACTCGGCATTCGACTTGGTACGATGCGTCGTGCCAAAGCCGGGCATGGAAACCGCCGTGATGCCCGCGCGCGGCAGCCCCAGCGCATCGAAGGCACGCACGGTCACAAGCAGTGCCAGCGTGGAGTCCAGGCCGCCCGAAAGGCCGATGACGGCCGCCTTGGTGCCCGTATGGGCAAGGCGAGTCTTGAGGCCAACAGTCTGCAGATTGAGAATAGTCTCGCAGCGCTCGGCCAGATCACCGTGGTCGGCCGGCACAAAAGGCGCGCGAGGGAAAACGCGGTCGATATCGCAGGCATCGCGCAGAACAGGCTCTTCGGCCAACACGCCCTCAAACGAAAACTCAACGGTCGTGGCCTCCGGCGCATCGTCGGCGCGCGTCCACGTCGTCGAGCGACGGCGCTCGGCAACCAAGCGGTCAAGATCGACATCGGCGATGGCCATGCCACAGGTGAGAAGCCTGGTCGCGGCAAGCTTGGAGCCGTTTTCGTAGATAAGGTTCTCGCCCGCAAAGACCATGTCGGTCGTGGACTCGCCCTCGCTCGCGTCTGCGTAGGCATAGGCGCAGTACAGGCGTGCGCTCTGGTTGGAGATGAGGCTGCGTCGGTAATCTGCCTTGCCGATAATCTCGTCCGAGGCCGACGGGTTAAGGATCACCGTGGCGCCGGCAAGCGCCATCCCCGTCGAAGGGGGCACCGGCACCCACAGGTCCTCACAGACCTCAACGCCCAACACCAGGTCCTCGGCGCCCTCATCACAGCAACGGTAGACAAGCCCCGAGCCCAGCGGGACCGGACCCTGACCGGCAAATTCAAGCCAAACGGGATCGGTAGGTGCCGGAGCAAACCAACGGCGCTCATAGAACTCGCCATAGTTGGGCAGATACTTCTTAGCCGTAAGGCCCAAAAGCTCGCCCGCGCAGCACACGGCGGCGCAGTTGTAGATATTCTCGGCAACTGCAACGGGAAGACCGATGGTAAAGACGACCGGCAACTCACGGGTTTCATCAAGGATGTGCACAAGTGCCGCCTCGCAGGCATGCAGCAGTGTGCGGTTATGGAACAGATCGGCCGCGGTATAGCCGCACAGATTAAGCTCGGGCAACACCAACGCGCGAATGCCGCGCTCGGCAGCTCTGCGAACAGCTGCCAGCGCAACCTCGGCATTACCCTCGACATCGGCCACGCGAATCTGCGGCGACGCCGCCGCCACACGCAAAAAGCCATCGTTCTTATTAGCCGAAACGCAGCATTGCCTTGTTGATCTGGACACTGGAGGCCCCTTCTACCCTGAGATTCAGTCTAACGGACGTTCACATATCTCTAACTAGCCAAAGCAACCTCTCAGTTTACTGAGACGCCAACCTGTGCTAAGAGCATGTATTCCAAAAATATCTTTAATTAAAAAAGGAGAAATCGATAATCGACTTCTCCTTTAAGCGAGGCAAGTTAATTCCGAAACTAATGGCAGAATTTATCCATGTAGTCCTCAAAGTCGAACACTTCTACCACGACGCCCTCTTCCTGAGACTCTTTCAGTTGCTCCAAGAGATCTTTGTTAATAACGTCCATGCAGAAACCTCCTCTATCTAATCAATTGTAGTATATCTGCTTTCATGCAATTATCAACCAACTTGTTTAATTGCTCCTCGTTTGTCGATAGTCCCTCTTTTTTCAAAATGTCGCGCACCTCGTTCTTAGTAATCGGCTTTTCAAACAACGAAAGCAAAGCGAACGAAAAATCATTAACCGCACACATTCTATGGGTGGCACAACTCAGCAGTACTCTTAACCCCTCTTTTGAGCGTCCGACTTCTTTAACAAACGAACTTTTAACCAATTGAAAACCGTTATCGTGCATTACATAATCGGCATCGATATTTGTATTCAGCAATCCATAATGCAACAGTTCTTCTATCGCCCTTGTCAGCTCGAGGTCGCCCTGATCAAGAATAAGAGAAATGCTACAATCGGCCTCCAATAAACGGGCCAACTTAAGGTATACCAACTGGGAAACAGCATAGACATGATGGTATTCAGAATTATAGAAGTAGGCAAATGGCTCAACGAGCACGACAGAGGTCTTGGAATCCAGCCAGATTCGATCAGCTGGATTTAGACTAGTTAGCCGTCGCTTTACTTTGGTCAAATGTCCCTTATACCTGACAGCGTGAATAGAATCTAGGATCCAGGTCACCTCTGAAATATGAAGCCGCTGGGGCAAGTCAATTGTGTCGCTACCGTTTATGACCTCTTGCATATAAAAATCAATATGATGCTCATCAGATAAGGATTTTGCTTCATTTAAAGTTAAACCAGTGCCTGAAACATAATCCACTTCGAGGCGCAAATCCTCATATTGGGACTTCGGCATTACAGAGACACCATACTTATCGGGATGATTCCAAACATCCGACCCCATAACGAGACCAAAATTCGTAAATCCTCTCGTGGAATATGGAACACCACATACCTGTTTTGAATAATTCAAAACATTCTCTGTATAAGCTAAGGTGTTCAGAGCCTCTTCTTTAGTTTCGGTCGGAAAGCCAATCATAAAAAATAGATGAACAGGAATACCCGCATTGAGACAATCATGGACATTGCGATCAATCCAATCAACTCTCGTGTTCTTCTTCATTAGATCAAGAACTCTTTGGTTGTATGACTCGAGGCCAAACTGAATCTGCCTACATCCACTTTGGTATATCTTGTTAAAAACTTCTGTACTTAGGGTTGGAGAGAACCTCGTTTCTCCATGCCAGAAAAACGTTTTTCCCGATGCGTTTATTTCATCCGCGAGTTGCTCCATTCTTTTGCCTTCGAATGTTTCATCCACAAAAGAGAAAACTCTCGTGCCGTATTTTTCATTTAACCGACACATTATTTCAAATACTCTCGATATAGGCATCTTTCGGTAACAACCACCGGTAGCACCGGGAATGGTGCAGAAGGCGCAATGATTAAAACACTGCCTAGAGGAATAAACCGGCAATATTAACTCAGGCATGAAGTATTTAGAAAGGGCGAAGCCATCGAAATCGGGAACTGTATCGTTGATAAATGTTTGCTCAATCCGATGGTTTTTATATATCTTTCCACCTTTAGCATGGCAAAGGTTTGGAACACAGTCGAGATTGTCATCACCAGAGTCAAGAGCCTCAAGAAGACGTGCAAGCGGCTCTTCGCCGTCATACATCATTATCGAATCAATGTATTCAAAAAAGGGATGCCATTCTTTCATGCAGTCATCTGCTAAACGAGTAATGTAATTGCCGCCCAATGAGACGTGTTTAACAGATGGACATTCTTCCTTAATCAGTTTCGCTAACGTAACTGCAGAAATCAATTGGAAACAGCCGCTCACCGAAATCCCAATAAACTCGAATTTTTCCCTCTGAATACGCTTAAGAAAGGCAGTTTCATAGAAGGAAATAAACGGATTATGCAAGGTATCCGCAAGCGATTTCATTATTTCTGGTGTCGAATAATAATCATAGGGCAGATCTATGGAGTTGAACGTGTATTTAACTCCATATGAGACGTGATTTATGATATAGAGTGCATTTCTAAAAATGTTTTCAGCATATTGTCTTTCTTTTAGATTAAAGTATCTCTTCGATCTGAAAATATCTTTTGCCTCGTCAACATTAAGTGCCGACTTTTGTATCAACTCGATTGTTAATTGAACATTCGAACTAAACGAATCCTTTGATTCCCGATACCTTTTACAGCACTCTTCGACATGTCTAAAAGATAGGAGGTCATCGTAAAATTCCACGTTTAAGTCAACAATGTCAACTTTGTATTGTTCAACCTCTTGAAGATATGACTTCAAAACAGGCAAGGCAAGATACGGCCCCACTGGACTCCATCCTGGGGGAAATACTAAAAGCGTTTTAGGCATATCAACGTCACATCTTTCGCAAATAATTCAATTGAAACACAACTACCATCATAATTGAAAATACACCAAGTCCTGTAACGAGAATTGAGAACATCGCGATGCTCGTGAACAGCGAAACAAGAAGTGTTGAAATAACAACAGCAACCGATTGCAAAGACTCCCTAATTGAAAACAGGCTTATCGATTCAGATCCGTCTCTCGCCAAATCCTGCAGCGATGTTATGAGAAGCACATCTTGAATGGCGTTTCCGGCACCGACGATAAAAAGGAAAATAAACGATATCCCAGACGCATAGCGATAGCCAAACGCCAGATACGCACCGAGCGCAAGATACGTCACAAAACAATATGATTTAACGCAATCGGAACCACTGATTAAACGACCATATATTGTATTTCCGAACAACAGTCCGATTGTAAGACTACTCTGAAGGAATCCGTATTGTATCGATGACGAGTCAAATTGCAATTGCGCTATAGCTGGCAAAAGAGAATTCAGAGAGCCGAATGCCACGCCACTAGAAATATCGATTAATAGGAAACCAATTGCCAAGTGCTTCGCGCTAAGATCACTAAATGCAGTCCTGTTTTTTTCATTTTTGCTTATTCCCTCTTTATCATTAACCTCGATAACCGACGGAACATCTCGCAGCAACCAGAACGACGCGGCAAAAGAAAGCGCGTCTAATGCAAGAACAGCCTCCGCCCCAAATTGAGCGACAACAAAACCGCCGGCAACTGGCCCCAGAACCATCATCAAATTCTGCAGGAACCCAAACGAATTATTAATTACGTCGCGATTGATACTATTCGTATTGGCTCTTAACAACGAGTAAAAGCAGGGCATTTCTACCGTTCGGCAAAGCGATACCGCGCACGTAATAGCAAACATACTCCATTTACTATCAACAAAAATATAGCAAACGAATAATCCCGCGCGAATTAAGTCTGCCAATCTCATGGCCTGCAGTGTCCCGATACCCATCTTCTGAGGCAGCTGCGCGAGCGCAACTGAAAACAGAGAGGGGGCAAATCTGCAGCAGACCATCAAAGCAGTTGCAGAAACATCGTGAGTTACCTCGTAAATCAGCATTGGCAAAGCAATATTCGCACACCAATTGCCTATTTCGCTTATCCCTCTAGCAATATATAGGACCCGAACCGGAAGGCTAGCTCTCAATACCGTGAACATCACGATTAACCTCGTATTTCAGGCCTCGTTCATCCCTTAATAGGAATCCATAATCAACCAAGTACCGCCTCAACACGGCATAATCAGGATAGAGCTGTGACAGCACACGATTAACCTGAAGCTCCGTATAACTTGTATTTAATTCAAAGAAAGAGACGGCCCATAGCAGCATGATTCTTTTATAGCTTTCCTTTTTTGGAATTGAAACCAGCTCGCCATTCTTGAGAAATCGTTTTTTAAAGTCTATTAGCTCATCCATTCACATCCTCCATTTCATACGCATCTAATACTAAAAATGCATACGCTTTAGGTCATCGCATTCAGCTTCTTAATTCGAACTAAACTCGAACTAATCTAAATAATTTGCTCAGACACTCTTCGAAAGCTCGTTTTTCACTCTGAGTAAAATGCCCTTCCCAGTCAGTCCACGAACAGGAAGGCAACTCACAACGAGCGGAGTCGAAGCCCTCTGCCGTCGGTCGCTCAAAATGCAC
The DNA here is from genome assembly GCA_958453935.1 of uncultured Collinsella sp. Lineage (GTDB taxonomy): Bacteria > Actinomycetota > Coriobacteriia > Coriobacteriales > Coriobacteriaceae > Collinsella. The sequence goes on from CAUDZT010000027.1 coordinate 8,749, forward strand.
GATAACCTTTTCAATATCGCCATCTGTAATCAGGTCAGAATGAATGACCTCGGTTCCATCTTCGAATGTCATATACGGGTACATCACGTAAACCACCTCGCAAACATAAATCCAGTTTAGCATCAAGCTATTGCACCAAAGACAGCAGGCCCCCTTGATGAGTTGATGGTATCTGTTAAATGTCACGTATGATTCACATCTGGTGGGTACCCTGATGGCTACACGAAACGAAGCAGATTTACACCGGGAGGACCCCGTATGACAACCAAGTACACCGACGCGCCGCGCACGCGCGTCATGACGCCGGCATCGCTCAACAACGGCGTGCACGAGAACCATTCCATCGGACAGACCATGGCCATCGCGCCCAAAAAGGGCCTGTTCGATGACATTTCCATTCCCCAGATCATCGCCGGCGCCGCAGCTGCCGCCACGAGCGTGGCGCTTGCCTCCAAGATTGGTATCGCTGGTTCAGTAATTGGTGCCGCCGTGAGCTCGGTCATCACCGTTGTGTCCTCGCAGGTCTACCGCCACTTTATCTCTGCCAGCGCCGAAGCCCTCAAAGGTACGCACGCCGCCGTCGACTACCCCGCCGGCGCCTATGAGCCCGTTGAGCTTAATGCCGAGGAGCACCTGGGCGGCGCCGCGACTACGCAGGAGATGCGTCAGGTCGCGGGACGCGCGACCACGGCGCGCGTCGCCCCCAACAGCCTGCGCGCCAAGGCGGCGGAAGAGCGCAGCCAGACGCAAAAGAAGGTCATCATCTTCTCGATCGCCATCGCCATCGTCGCGGTTATCGCCTGCGCCGGCGCCATCCTTATAACCACCGCCGGTGAGGGTCTGGGCGAGCGCCCCGAGCCAATCCTTTCGTCGCGCACGACCGAGAGCGATGCAAATGGCACCACCCAGTCGCAGGATCAGCGGGCACAGACGGACGACACGCAAGACAGTTCTACCTCTGCCGATTCGTCCTCGAACACCCAAAACCAATCGCAGGGCACCGATTCCTCTACGGCCAACAGTGGCACGCCGTCCGGCACGACCGACTCAAGCCAAACGACTGACGGTTCGCAGCCGAGCACGGGCGACCAGACGAGCGACAGCACTTCGGGAACGGGCACAGCAAACAGCAGCAACAGCAATTCGAGTGGCACCACATCGGGCACGGCATCTGACAGTTCAAACCAAGGCACGACATCGGGCAACTAAGCACATTTTCCTCTCATAGATAACCGGCCTGTATAACGGGCGCGAATCGACAGCGGTTCGCGCCCGTTTGCCTTGGGCGCCGCCATGGCGAACGCTATGCGATGGTAAGATGCTTTACATGTGTAAAGAGGAGATTTGCCATGAGCAAGACAATAGTTAAGCCCACGCTATCGCTGGGCAACCACATCTATCCGTATCGCCTGCTGCGCGATGCGATTGGATGCGGCAAGCAAACGTTTATGACGCAGGTCGAGGAGGCGCTCGCCGCCGGCGACATGGCCGCTTATGACCTGGGCTTCGAGTCCACGCGCGAGTTGCTCGAGGAACTCGACGACTGCATTAAGCTGACTGTCTTTAAGGGCGGCCGCCTGTATGCCACGGTCATCGCCAACGAGGCCTGGGATACCGCCCTTGCCAGGGGCGAGGACAAGCCCAAGGCAGCCAAGGGCGCCAAACAGTCCTACAAAAAGAAAAAGCGCGGCGAGAAGGACCTCAAGGCCGTGCGTCCCAAGCACGTTAAGCGTCCCGAGCCAGAAGCTATGGTTGAAGCCGTGCCGGAACCCGAGCCCGAGGCAGAGATCGAAGTCACTATTGAGGTAACAGCAGAAGCCGAAACCGAAATCGCCGCCACGACCGATCCCGAAGTCATATCCGAGCAGGAAGCCACTGCTGGGCTCAACGAGGCTCCCAAGTCGACAACCGAAGAAGTCACCAACCAACCCGAGACGTCTGCGTTCCAAAACAGCGATGTCTTTGGCGACGAGGCCGAGGACGATCAGCCCGAAGAACTCGCAGAACAGGACGCTACCGAGGCGGCATCGGAGCCCGAGGCACCGCAGCCCGCCATCTCGCTTACGGTCGTCTATGACCCCGAGAACGCCAACGCCGGCATCACCACCATGGCATCCACGCCCATCGAGGCAAAGTCGAGCGTCGAGAATAAGAACGCGACGCAGGCTGAGGTTGAAACCGCAGTTGCAGACGCGCCCGTCACCGTGAAGCCCGCAGATTCCGAGATCAAGCCGGAAGTAACGCCGGAGCCCGCACCCGTCATCGAATCCGTGCCCGCCGCTGCTTGCGACCAAATTCCCGCACCGGCACCGGCTCCGATCCCCGCTGCAGTACCGGCCCCTGCACCTGCAGCGCCCGCCATCCCCGAGGACTTCCCCATCGATTTCGCAACCGAGGTCTTCTGCCCCGGCCCGTTGCTGCACCACCTGTCGACCTATCTCCCCTACGGCGCCGACACCCTCGGCATCGTCGGCGAGTACTACTGGATCGCCCGCGAACGCGGCACCATCGAGGCCGCGCGAAACCGCGCAATCTTCCCCCTGCGCTACACGCAGGCCGGCGAGCGCCACGAAGTCACCGTGCGCATCCGCCGCAACACCACCGGAGGCCTCGGAGCCACCTGGACCGTCGACAAGGTTGAAGAATCCAACGAATAGCAAAACGCGGCGAACGTCACAAAAACGTTCGCCGCGTTTTTTATTTTCCCAGGTTGAGCATAAGTTCGTGTGACAAAGGGGCTGTCCCTTTGCCACATCAAACTAGTCCCTGGTAAGTTTCCTGTGGATACGATGCGGCTGGGCTGCGTCCTCGCCCAGGCGCTCGATGCGGTTGGCCTGATAGGCCTCGAAGTTACCCTCAAACCAATACCAGTTGCCCGGGTTCTCATCGGTGCCCTCCCACGCCAGGATGTGCGTGGCGACGCGGTCCAGGAACATACGATCGTGGCTAATGACCACCGAGCAGCCCGGGAACTCGAGCAGCGCCGCCTCGAGCGAGGACAGCGTCTCGACGTCGAGGTCGTTCGTGGGCTCGTCGAGGAGCAGCAGGTTGCCGCCCTGCTTGAGCGTAAGCGCCAAGTTCAGACGGTTGCGCTCGCCACCGGAGAGTACGCCAGCGCGCTTCTGCTGGTCCTGGCCCTTAAAGCCAAAGCTCGCCACATAAGCGCGGCTCGGAACCTCGGTCTCGCCGACCATCATGTGGTCCAGGCCGTCCGAGACGACCTCCCACAAGTTCTTATCGGGGTCGATGCCGGAACGGTTCTGGTCGACATAGGAGATCTTGACGGTCTCACCCACCTCAAGCTCGCCCGAAGTCAGCGGCTCCAGACCCACAATCGTCTTGAACAGTGTGGTCTTACCGACACCGTTGGGGCCGATGACGCCCACGATGCCGTTGCGCGGCAGGGTAAACGAAAGGTCGTCGATGAGCACGCGGCCATCGAACTCCTTGTGCAGATGATGGGCCTCGAGCACCTTGTTGCCCAGACGCGGGCCCACGGGGATGCGGATGTCGGTCCAGTCTAGCTTCTGGCTGGCGCGGGCCTCGGCCTCCATCTCCTCGTAGCGAGCCAGACGGGCCTTGTTCTTGGCCTGACGAGCCTTGGGCGAGCTGCGTACCCACTCGAGCTCGGCCTCCATGCGCTTGGCGAGCTTGGCATCGCGGTTGCCCTGCGCCTCGATACGGGCGGCCTTGGTCTCCAGATACGTGGAGTAGTTGCCCTTGTAGGGATAAAGGTGGCCGCGGTCGACCTCGCAGATCCACTCGGCGACGTTATCCAGGAAGTAGCGATCGTGCGTGACGGCAAGGACCGCACCTTGGTAGTTGTGCAGGAAGTGCTCGAGCCACAGGATCGACTCAGCGTCCAGGTGGTTCGTGGGCTCGTCGAGCAGCAGCAGGTCGGGAGCCTCGAGCAGCAGCTTGCACAGGGCCACACGGCGGCGCTCGCCGCCGGAAAGCACGTTGACCGGCATGTCGGAATCGGGCAGCTGCAGGGCGTCCATGGCCTGGCCGAGTTTGGAATCGATATCCCAGCCGTCGGCGGCGTCAATCTCGTCCTGGAGCTTGCCCATCTCTGCCATGAGGGCGTCCATGTCGCAGTCCGGGTCACACATCTCCTCGCCGATCTTATTGAAGCGATCGACCTTGGCGATCATGTCGCCAAACGCCATGCGCACGTTCTCGATGACGGTCTTGTCGTCGTCGAGCGGCGGCTCCTGCTGCAGGATACCCACGGTGTAGCCGGGGGTGAGCCTGGCATCGCCGTTGGAGACCTCCTCAATGCCGGCCATAATCTTGAGCAGGGTCGACTTGCCCATGCCGTTGGGGCCCACGACACCGATCTTGGCACCGGGGTAGAAGCTCAGGGTCACGTCGTCAAGGATTACCTTGTCGCCATGGGCCTTGCGAGCCTGATACATCTGGTAGATAAACTCTGCCATTTGCCTGTTTTATCCTTTCTACCTGCTGTTTCCCTATTCTTGATTCGCTTTAGTGGAAACGAAATGAGGAAACCAGCTCTGAAACTTAACGAAAAAGGGGCATGGTTGCCCACACCCCCTAATACTACCTGGGAAAAGTCCCCCTTAACACACTATGAACTGCGTACGCTAGTTTTCCGCAACCTTAACGAGCGGCTCGCTGCGATTTGCGCCACAGCAGATACGAATAGACGTAGGCAGCTCCAGCTGAACCAAACGCCAGAACCGCAATCACCGCGGCGACGACTTCACTCGAAAGCACGCTACCCGCCACGCCCATCACAATCAAACCAACACCCAGCACCATAAAGCAGGCGCCGCCAAAACGCTGCGTACGGCGCCAGTTCTCGGGATCGGCAAGCGCCCAAGGCGTCTTGATACTGAGCGTATAGTTCTGCTTCACACGCGGCAAGTAGTTGCCTACGCCGATGAACAGCAAACCGATAGCACCGGAAATCAGCACGTTGACCGAACCGACCGCCGGCACCACGCCCCAGACCGTAAGCTCTCCCAGCCAGCTTATGGCGCACATGAACAAGGTGAAGGCAATTACGAAGCCCTGATAGAACTTACCCGAGGTTCGATATGCCTCACCTTTGGGATCGATGCGCAGCACCACGCAGAACATTGCGAGAAGCGCCAGAGGCAGCACGCCGAGCGCGGAGGCCATCCAGCTAGGACCCCAACCGTCGACAGCGCCGTTCGCGCCCCAGTGCGTGGGAATCTGCGCAGGCAAGCTCGGCATCACCATGAGGTGCGCTACGACATTGGCGACGCACAGAGCGACCAGCGCAATCCACACGCGCGACGATACCCCTGTGGGGTGAATGCCCTTGTTTTCGTTATTCATCCTTATCACCTTCATTGTTTGTAAAACCCATAAACCAGCCAATTAAATCCTGCATGACGGTGGTGTTTAAGCTGTATACGATGTTTTGGCCATGGCGCTCGTCGGTCACCAACCCGGCGTTTTTAAGCGTCGCCAAGTGATGGCTCAGCGACGGCTTACTGATATCGAAATGCTTGGCAAGCTCCCCCGCCGTGCAATTGCCCTCGCGCAGCAGTTCCAAAATGCGCCGCCGCGTTGGATCAGCCAGCGCCTTAAAACCTTCTCCCGGCATAGAACCTCCTCTCGCTATCTCTCGCGACGTGCACACTATACTTGATATTTGGATGTTTGTCTAATTATCTAATAGCAATGTTATGTATAGAACATTCGTTCGTTTTTAGATACAATGGGTCCAGAAGCAGATGGGCCAGCTCCCTCTTCCCAAGAAGGAGATGGACTATGAGTATTGACGATGTCCTGACGTTGTTATTGCTTGTAATCGCGGCCGTGGAGCTCGGCATCCACATTGGAGGTCGAATGAAATAGCCGCCCCCGCGTAATGCGAAGACGGCCACTTCTCACGCTACAAACGTGTTTGGGAGTTGGCCAACCCGCGGCAACGGGTGCCATCTGCTTCATCTTATGCGAATCCCTGCCTCATTTCAACAAGCCCCTAGGACTCAAATGGAATCGCGATAATACCTATAATGGCGATAGTTAAAACATGAATCGCTTCCCCATCGGAGGATATCTATGACCGAAACCGCTGCTCTCGTCGAGACACGCGACACCAAACTCGAGATCATCATGGGCCGTGAGGCACTCGATAGACTCGCCAACGCCACGGTGCTGGTGCTCGGCTGCGGAGGCGTGGGCTCTAACTGCTGCGAGGCACTTGTCCGCGGCGGCATCGGTCATTTTGTGATTCTGGACAAGGATATCGTCGCGCCCAGCAACATCAATCGACAGGCCATCGCCTTTCACAGCACCGTCGGCAAGCGCAAGGTTGACGTGATGGAAGCCATGATCCACGACATCAATCCCGCCGCCACCGTTATCAAACGCACCGAATACTTGCTGAGCGACAACATCGATGATTTCTTCGCGGGCGTTTTGGAGCAGACGGACGGCAAGCTAGACTACGTCGTCGACGCCATCGACACCATCTCGGCCAAGCTCACCATTGCCAAATATGCTCAGGACCATGACATCCGTTTGGTTAGCTCCATGGGCGGGGCCAACAAACTCCATCCCGAGTGCCTCCGCTTTGCCGACATCTTCGATACGGTACGTGACCCCATGAGCCGCATTATGCGCAAAGAATGCAAGAAGCGCGGAATCAAGAGCCTACACGTACTGTTTAGCTGCGAGGAATCGGTTAAGACACAGCCCCGCGACCCTTCCAACATCCACGAGCGCACCGAGCTGGGAACTGCCAGTTTTATGCCGCCCATCATGGGTCAAATGATTGCCGGCGAGGTTATCCGCCAGATCAGCGGGCGCGGCACCGAACGCGTACGCTCCGATGGCCAGCGCCTGGACTAGCAGGATGTCCTGCGATGGAACCGCGATTCTTTGACACGCATTGTCATCTTGATTTGATGCTCAGCCCCGATGCTGCAGCCAGCGAGTCGGCGGCGTTGGGTCTGGGGCTCTTTGACTGCGGGGTCGACCCACGCGACTTCGCGGCAGCAAAAAAGCGGGCCAGCCGCCACCCAAACATTATCGCGGGCGCCGGCCTCCATCCCTGGTGGCTCGCCGACGGCCGCTGCGGTCCTGCCGAAGTCAATCTGCTTTGCGAAGTCGCTGCACAAGAACGCTTGATCGGCGAGATCGGGCTCGACTTTTCCGCTCGTTTTGCCGGAAGCGAGCCGCTACAAGTACAGGCATTTGACCGGCTCTGCGATGCACTCGTGCAGCACCCTCTTGCCGGGCGCGTGATATCAATTCACGCTGTTCGTTCGGCAGGAACCGTACTGGACGCCCTTGAGTCATATGGATTGCTCACCCCAAGCCCCAACTCCCCCGCCGTCATCTTTCACTGGTTTAGCGGTACCTCGAACGAGTTCGTCCGTGCGCGAAACGCAGGCTGCTATTTTTCCGTGAACGAGCGTATGCTCGCCACCAAGCGCGGTCGCGAATATGCCCGACAGATTCCACTCGACCGTCTACTGCTCGAGACCGATGCGCCGGCCGAGCCAAACACAGAAACAAGTGTGCAATCGCTCATCAGATCGCTCGCAAGGACCTCGATGCACATTGCCTCACTCAAAAACTGTGACGCAAAGCGCATCGAGTCGGTAGTTTTAGCAAATGCGCACTCTGTTTTTGACCTTCGCTAACCCCTGTGGGCAAAAATGCCAAGGGACATGCGAATCGCACAACGCAGTCCCTATTGGCAGGCAGTACAATTCGGCAGCATTACACCAATTCGTGCATGAGATCACGGTTGCGTGCATACAATTCGTCAAAGATATGACGACGCGACGCATATAGCTCGTGGGCATCCATATCGGGCACGATTGTTTGTGCAACGCCAAGGACTTGGGCGAGTTCATCCCATGATGCATAGGCGCCACCTGCGAGAGCTGCCATGATGGCATCACCGAAGCATGCGCCCACCGTAACCTTGGCAACCGAGACCTCGCGCCCGCATACGTCGGCGATAGCCTGCATCCAAACTGGATTCTTGGTTCCACCTCCGACAAGCATAATGCGCCCAATTGGCAGTCCATGCTCTCGCTCGATAATGTCGACATGGGATGCAACGGTATACGCGACGCCTTCCAAGGCGGCGCGAACCATATGGGCTCGCGTATGCCTTCCGGTCAGGCCAAAGAAGACGCCACGTGCCTCGGGATCGTTGAGCGGAGTACGCTCCCCCGCAAAGTACGGCAGGCACAGGAGCCCATCGGCACCCGGCGCCACATCGGCGGCATCATGCGCCATGACCGAATATGCATCGGGGCCACCGTGGCCCTCGGCCTCCACGGCGTCGCGATACAGCTCTTGGCGCAGCCACGATGTGAGTGCACCCGCCGTATTGGTCCCCGCGCAGATCCCGTAAGTTCCGGGAATGATAAACGTCCCTGGCCACAGGCGGGCATCATCGACCATATGATCAGCTAGGTAGATGAAATACGCCGTGCTCCCCAACTGAACCATCATATCGCCGGGACGAAATACACCCGTCGAAATGGCCTCGGCACCAGAGTCGCCCGTTCCCACTAAGACAGGTGTCCCTGCCGCGAGCCCTGTCGCCTCAGCCGCGCGCTGCGTAATCGCCCCGGCAATATCGGTAGCCGACATTACCTCCGCCATCTGGTCAGGCCGGCAGAAACGAGCACATTCCCGAGCATCAACCCTCCAAGTGTAGCGGTCGTATAGGGGAAGATAATCCTCCGCCAAGTAACGGTCCACCGTAAAACGCCCCGTCAACTTTGCGCATAGAAACGATGATGCCGTCAGGAACTTCGCGGCACGTTCGTGCACCTCGGGCATATTCTCCTTAAACCATAAGATCTTAGGAGCAATATCTGATGAGCAGGGATCGTGCCCGAAAAGTTCGCGTGCGCGACCTGACCCATATTCGGAAAGGAGCTCGTCAATCTGCGGCTTCGAACGTGCATCGACTCCATACAAAATCGCGGGCGCCAGCGCGTTGCACTCGGTATCGACCGGCACACAGTCGCAACCCAATGCGGAAAGGCCCACGCATCCGATCTGCGCCGCGTTAACCCCCGATCGCATCACCAGCTCGCGCGACAAGCGGCAAAAATCGCCCCACCAAACTGCCTCAGCATCATGCTGGTACCATCCATCACACGGGTTGTCCGTCTCATGTCCACAAGAGGCTTGGCAAACGATGTTGCATCGATCATCGATTAAAACGCCTTTAGAGGCGCTTGTCCCAATATCAATACCCAGATAGAGCGCCATAGGTGCCTACTCCCCTCGCGCCGTACGAGCGGCAGCCATAAAACGAACCACCCGCTCAACATCAATCGGGGCATCCAGTTTTCCGTCGCGCTTTAAGCACGTGCCGACAAACGCGCCATCGTAGTGAGCAAATACGTCAGCCACGGTATTTTCGCGACAACCGGTGCCACATACCACGGGCACTTCGCCAACACGCTCGCGGACCTCGTCGGCAAGCTCGCCCGAAGCGCCACGACCGGCAGCCGAACCGCCGATGACCATCGCATCCGGTAGGCAATTAAAGAGAAGTGAATCGGCAATGTCCGCGGTCGTGCGGTCGTTGAGATAAACCTCGCCCTCGCTCGTGATGAAGTGAAAAAGCTTGAGGTCGTCCAAGCGCAGCGCCGCCTTGCGACGCATGGTGTGAGCGAAATCTCGGTTAATCAGCCCGAGATCACCGGCCCAGGCACCGCAAAAATTGCAGCGCGTGAACTGCGCATCGACGGCAGCGCACAGCTCGATTGTGGCATCACCATCGTAAATTGCCTCAGCTCCCCAAGGGGTCGACAAATCATGGGACAGAGTCCCGATTACATGGCCCATCGATGCAAGGGTTGAGGGAGAAACGTGCTGCTCATAGGGCATCGAGAGCTCATTGGTAATCAAAATGCCATCGACACCGCCCTGCTGCAACGCCTCGAGATCGCGCTTGGCGGCTTCCACGACCTGCGATACGCTTCCGCCCGGGTAATACAGCGGATCGCCCGGCAGAGGACGCAGGTGCAGCATTCCGATAACCGGCTTTTCGTTCTTGAACATCGAAGTTAGAAACGACATAACGTGCTCCTTCATAGGGTTATTGCAGGGACGTTACTCCCCCAGCACCTCGACGTACACTTTTCGCTTCTGCGGACCGTCAAACTCCGCAAGATAGATGTTCTGGGCACTTCCGCACACGATGTGGCCATCTTGGACGGGAAAGAAGCAACTGTTTCCACAAATCATGCTCTTGATATGCCCACAGGAGTTGTTACCGGTGGCTCCGTAGCTCGGCAGGAAGTGTGCATGCGCATAGGGGGCATCGAGTGGGGCGATGCGATCAAGCGTCTCCATAAGATCCGTCTCCACGCAGGGCAGCCCCTCGTTTACCACGATTCCGCAGGTCGTATGCGACAAAATAATCGCCGCCAAGCCATTGGTCACCGAGCTGCGTTCGATGGCAGCGTGCACGTCCTCGGTAATATCGATGAACTGGTCCGGAGCAGTCGATAGATAGCTCAATGTCTCGAGCGTCACCATGTTCACTCATCCCCTTCAAGAAAACGCAGGGCATTACCCCAGTAGAGCCTTTCTCGCGCATCATCGCGCATGGGCACGGTATCGAGCGCCCGCTTGAGTTTGAATGCACGGAAGCGCGGCGTATTGCTGGCGAACATCACTTGGTGCGATAGCGCGCGCTCATACCACAGCGGCCCCATATCGACCGTGAAAAGACGCTGCATCATCTCCTCGGGCGAATCGATGTAAGTGATAGAGGTGTCCGCGTAGCAGTTGGGATACTTGAGCAGCATCGCCACGGTCTCGCGCACCCAGGGCCAGCCAAAATGGGTCAAACTAAAACGCACATTTGGATGCGTTGCGATTGTGTGCTCAAATGCAAGCGGGTTACTGCGCGAGAGCTCTGCGCCCGGCTCCCAAGACATACCGGCATGGAAAACCACCGGCTTGTTATAGCGCTCGCACAGTTCGTAAAGCGGCTCGGCCACAGCATCATCGGGGGCAAAACCCTGCTTTGCAGGATGCAGGCAAAGCCCCTTTGCCCCCAACTCGGTAAAGGCGCGCTCCAATTCGTCTGCGGCACCGCTCACCTGCGGGTCTACGCTCGCAAATCCCCACAGACGATCGGGATGTGCGGCAACCAGCATGGCAATCTGGTCATTGGTGCCAAAGTGCCCTCCGCATGCCGTGGTTACATCGAGCGGCATGAGCACGCTCTTCTGCACATCGCAGACGTCCATCTCGACTTGAAGCTCATCCCAATCCATGGGGCCCATATGCCCCATACCAAATTCTCGTGACCAAAAACGGAATCCATCAGGCTCATCACCCGGCGTACAGATCTCGCCGTAGAGCATAGGATGGACCAACATGTCGATAACCATTTCGTACTCCTTTCCAGGCATTTGACCCTAGTACGGCTCAAACGAACCGATCACTCGGGACGACAGCTCAGCGCCCGCCTTCATACACGCCGGAATATCAAGGCCATCGATCACGCCCTTGGTAAACCCGGCGATATACGAGTCGCCGGCACCCACGGTATTAACGACCTTCTCCGCCGGCACGATCCCGCACTCATAGAAGCGCTCACCGTCATAGGCAATGCTTCCCTTCTCGCCAAGCGTGGCAACCGCAACGCGCGGCCCCAATTCCTGCGCGTGACGTACCCAGTCCCGCAGCTCCGGAGTGTCATCTTCAAACGACATAAATGCGTAGTCAACGTAGGGAAAATGATTCTCGCAGGCATATTCGGGATCCTGGCTGAACACCGAGAAGTCCATAACCACCGTCTTGCCCGCATCATGCCACTCGGGCAGGAGGTCCAAACAATTGCCAAACAGGTCGGTATGAATGATGTCATGCTCTAGGATAAACGCCCGGTCATCTTCATTCGGACGATATGTCTCCATTACGCCATCGATTGCCTCGAGATGCACGCGATCGACGCCGTCTTTCAATGCCATGAGCATCACCGAGGTGTCGCCATCCTCCACCCGCAGATGAGAGATATCAAACCCCTCGGCGGCCAGCGCCTCTCTCATCTTGTCTCCGTACTCGTCCTTGCCGACAACCGACACGGCGGATACCGAAACGCCCATTCGTGCAAGATGGATACCCCAGTCAATGCCATTACCAGTCGGATAGAACACGCCGATGTTTTGATAGACGTCCGCACAGCAAAAACCAGCCGCACACGCTTTAATACCCATGGTCTTCTCCAATGTTCAAAAGGGGACCCACCACATGGCGAGCCCCCTTTTCGCGTTTCGCTTATTGTTTTGCATCGGCTGTCCAAGGCCTCATAGCCAGACCGCCGTACGCTTTCTTAAGCTATTCGACGATTGGTGCTCCGTGGCCCCAAGAACCTTCCATGCCGCACACGGTCGAGGCAAACCCGGCAGCAAAGTCGAGCGCGCGCTCGATGGCCTCGGCGCCACCCTCACCACGCTTGGCGGAATCGAGATAGCACATCAAAAACGAGGTGAGGAACGAGTCGCCCGCCCCCATGGTGTCCTTCATGTCCGTTACCGGTTTAGCCAGCTGGCGGTAATAACGCTCGCCGTCGTAAGCGATGCAGCCCTCGGCGCCCGCCGTAGCCGACACAAAACGCGGACCCAGATCCTTCACCCATGCCAGACGCTCGCGAATCTCGTCCTCACTCGCGGCATCCGCCGCACTAAAGAAAGCAAAATCGACATAGGGCGCAATCTGCTCGTAGTACTCGTCGGTGGAGTCGTCCGAAAAGTCAAAAGAGACCGTGACGCCCGCAGCCTTCAACTTGGGCAGCTCGCGCTCGGTGAAGCAATAGTTGCCCGAATGAACCACATCGAACTGCTTCATGTACGAAAGGTCAAAGCGATCGAGAACATAGCGCGCATCGCCACGGATACCGCCCTCGTTGGAGCCGAGGAAGACACGGTCACCGTCAACGACGGTCACGCGAGCCGCTCCGTTCTCGCCAATCATCTGCTCGCACTTGTCAAGCTCGATACCCTCATCCTCGAGGCTTGTAATGACATGCTCGGCAGCGGCGTCATTGCCAAAAATGCCCATGTATGCAGAGCGTGCGGCACCGCATTTCTTGGCATAAACGGCGAAGTTCACCGCATTGCCGCCGGGATACATGGTGTGGATATGCTCGTAGCGATCGACGACGTTGTCGCCAAATCCGAGCGCGTTAACGTTAAATGCCATGGCCTTTGCCCCTTCTAGTACTCGACAACACCCATATAGCGACGGAAATCGGGATCGTGATCAAACACCTTGCCGCGTGCAGCACGCAGCTCGCAGTTCATGGCGTAGAACAGCACCGGGTCCAGATAGGCACGGACGCTCGCCGGCACGGCTTCCATACCGTACTCCTTGGCATCGAGCACCATCAGCGTATCGGTATGCGTCTTAAGGAACGCAAGGGCGCGCTCGTCCATGGCACGGCACTCGCTGGAGCCCATCTGCAGGAAGTAAAAAACGCCATCCTGAGTAGCCTCGAAGGGGCCGTGGAAGTACTCGGCAGAGTGGATGTAGCTGCAGTGCTGCCACTGCATCTCCATAAGAGAGCAGATAGCGAAACCGTAGGTCTGGCTAAAGTTGGGACCGCTGCCCAGAATGTAGAAGAACTCGTGCTCCTGGCAAAGCTTGGCAAAACGATCGCCTAGCTCGGCATTTACCTTCTCACGTGCCGGGGGAAGAATCTTATCCATCTCGGCGATACCGGCATACATATCGGCAAGATCGGCGTAGCCCTCCTGCTGATCGAGCAGCTCGGCCGCAAGCGACAGCGAAATGCCAGCGGGGACCTCGGCCTGCGGCACGCCCTCGCCCCACGGGTAGACCCACGTGGTCCACTTGCCGGAGTCAATCTTGGATCCAGCGTTGTCGGTCTGGGCGATCACCGTAGCGCCGGCAGCAAGGGCAATCTCACAGCCCTCGACGACCTCGGGGGTGTTGCCACTGTGGCTGCAAGCAATGACCAGGGATTTCTCACCCAAGCGGCGCGGGCGCATGATATCAAACTCGCGAGCCGTATAGATATACGAAGTGAAGGTGGTTGCCTCGCGCTGCAGAAGCTCATGAGCCGGGATCAAATCGATCATGGAGCCACCGCAAGCAATCCAGTAGACGCTGTCGAACTTGCCCTTCTCGGCAATTGCCTCTTTGATCAGATCGTGTGCGTTCATATCCAGTTCCTTTCTTGTTTGGTCCGCAATCAATGACGTTGGCTGCGTGGCCGATAGTTGGTTTAGTCAATCAGATATTTCTCGAATGCGGCCATGTTCTTGGCATCTGCCGCCGCCGGGTCATCGTAGTAACGCCCGTCCGTGATTTCCTGGCCCAGCATGCCATCGAAACCATGGGCATTAAGCGTGGCGACGAAGGCGTCCATATCGTGCTTGCCATCGCCCCACACCAGATGGCCATACGGGTCACCGTCGATAAAGTGCATCTCGTGAATTGCCCCATCACCAAAGGCGGCAAACCAGTCCTCGAGCGTCTCGCCCGCAACGCCCATCGCGGTTGTATCAACCATGGGCTGTAAGTACGGGCTCGCGACCTCGTCAATCATGCGCTTCGCATCGGAAACCGTCGTTACAAGGTTGCTCTCCTCGGGACGCAGGCTTTCCATCGTAAGCACCAGACCGTGCTCACCGGCATACTCCGCCAGAATGGACAAGTGCTCGCGGCTGCGCTTCCAGGCTTCCTCGCGGTCCTCGTCCCAGTCGCCCCAGCCCGAGTTGACGGACATACGGTCGCACCCAAGTACCTCGGCAAGCTCAATGCCGTGCTTAAAGTACGCCAGGCTGCGCTGTTCATGCAGCGGTTTGCGTGCGCAGTACTGCCAAGGATAGACAACATTCTCGGGGCACAGAGTACGATACCTAAGCCCACGGTCTGCAGCCTTTTTCGCCAGGACCTCAGCCTCAAAGTAGCCCGTGTGGTCGAGCGTCACATGCGGCTCCGCACACCACAGCTCAATGGACTCAAAGCCCAAACGCTGCTGCACATCAAGGAAGTAATCGAGCGACCACATGATGTAGTGGATATTCATGCCCGCAATCTGTTCGCGGCGCAGCGTCGGTTTGGATTCAGACATCTTATGCCTCCTTATTTCGATCGAACACGATTTGTCCGTCCGACATCGTCATATCAACCGAAAGATCGCGTGCGTCGCGATAATCGAGGTCGAACACATCCCGATCGAGCACGCAGATATCGGCAAGCTTGCCGACCTCAAGCGTACCCAGTTCGTCTTCGCGCATCAGATCGTACGCGCCCCCGGCAGTCCAAGCACGCAAGAGCTCGACAAGCGTCAGCGCGTTGGCCTCATTCACGGGCAGCCCATCGTCGAAGTATCCACCGCACGCGCTGTAGATTGACTCGCCCAGGCTCGGAATCAGCAGTGGCAAATCCGTACCACAGCACACCGTGCATCCGGAATCTTCCATGCCGCGGCGATTCCAGCTGTGCAAAAGTCGCGTCTCGCCAATTTGTCGACGCATCATCGACAGGCAATCCTCGCGCCGGTCCAGCGTCAAAATCTGCGGATAGACCTCGCAAATTCCACCTAACTTGCCAAACTCGACAAGATCGGTCGGATCAGAGTTCTCGAGATCGGTAATCGCATGGCGGCGAAGCAACCGTCCATGCTCGTCTCGAGGCAGCGAGGCATAGAGCGCCACGGTGCGACGAACGGCGCCATCGCCCTGGCAATGCAAGGAATATCGGAAGCCGTCAGCATCAATTGCGCGCAGCTCGTTCTCAATCAGATCCCACTCGGGCTCCTCGACAACCGTCTTGCCGGCAGCTCCCGCATCGGCCGTGTCCTCATAGGGGTCAATCATCTCGGCAAGCCCCGCCCATACGCCGCGATCGGTCATACGGTTGAAGCCAGAAAAACGAACGAACGGTCCCCGAAAGCGCTCTCGTGCCTCGCGAGCATACGACAGATTTGCACCGGCACCCACCGGCTGCGACATCATAGAGACGCGAACCGTCAGCTCACCAGATTCTTCACGGCGAGCCATTTCGTCGGCAAAACCGTAGTAGTCATCAAACGCCATCTCCTTGATGGCGGTAACGCCGCGCTCGTTAAGCATGCTCATGTAGTCCGAATACCCCGCACGTACCTCGGGCAGCGCGAGGAAATCGCTCATCATGCGCCAGATCTTCTCGGCATAGCACGCCTGGGGTGTGAAGCCGTATCGCGCACTGGCGGCAGCATTGAGAACGCAGGTCTCCGCACCCGGTGTAAAGCAGACGACAGGGATATCGCCAAAACAATCGTCAAACACAGCCGCCGTATTTGCGTTCTCGGCATCCGATGCCAACGTTTCGGGTAGGTTGTGGCCAAAAGCCGCCGCGCAATCCGGATGATCTTCTTTCCATGCACGCAAGAGCGACACGGCCTCTTTGGCATCAGCGATGCCGGACAGATCAGGCCCCAACGTCCGCAGCG
Source organism: uncultured Collinsella sp. (assembly GCA_958453935.1). Lineage (GTDB taxonomy): Bacteria > Actinomycetota > Coriobacteriia > Coriobacteriales > Coriobacteriaceae > Collinsella. The sequence continues at coordinate 25,208 of CAUDZT010000027.1, forward strand.
CCCAGCCTGTATAGAAGGTATGCACATCGATCAGGCCAGGCATGACGGTGCGGTCGCCCAGGTCAACTACCTCGTCCGCCTGGGTCAAATACGAAGCTAGCTCACACTTGGTGCCAACAGCCTCAATTCGATTGCCACGGACCGCTACGAAACCTTCAAACGGCAGGTCCCCCGTACCGGTAAAGACGCTCTTAGACGTCAGGACCGTCAAACGATCAGACATCACAACCACCTACGCCGGAAGCATGCCAGAAATTGCCGTTACGATCAGGCCAAAGACGACCATGAAGATGAAGAACTTCCAAATGGTCTTCCACCATTGGCCAAACGAAATCTTAGCCACGCCAAGGCCGGCAACCGTCATGCCCGCCACGGGACTGATGGTGTTGATGGTCTGGTTGGCAAACTGGAGCGCGGTAACGGCCGCCTCGGGATTGAGGCCCATGAGCTCGGTCAGGGGGCCCATAACGGGCATGGTGAGTGCCGCCAGGCCAGAACTCGAGGGAACCAGCAAAGAGAGCAGGCCAAGGACGATATACATAAACGTGGTGTAGACGGCGGCGGGCGCACCGGCGAGCGCAGTAGCGAGCGCCTGGAGGATGGTGTCGATGATCATGCCGCCCTCGGCGATGACCAGAATACCGCGAGCGATACCGATAACGATGGCGGCGTACGCAAAGTCGGCGAGACCTTTAACGAACTCCTCAGCAATCGTCTGCTGGTCAAGACCGCCCAGGATACCGGCAAGCAAGCCCATGCCAAGGAACACGGCGGAAATCTCATTCATGTACCAACCCTGGGTAACAAGACCCCAGACGATAATGCCCATACCGCAAGCAAAATCGATAAGCACGAGCTTCTGACGGGTAGTGAACTCTTCCTCGATGGAGGCATCGGTCACGGAAAACTCGATACGCTTGAGCTTATCGTCCTCGTACGTAATGGACGACTCGGGGTTTTTCTTGACGCGCATGGCGTAGCGCATGGCCCATGCGATACCGACGGCAGTGAAGATGACCCAAGAAACGGCGCGCAGCCACAGTTGCGGATTGCCCTCGATGCCAATGATGCCCTGGGCGATCAAAACATTAAACGGATCGATGGTCGAAGCGCAATATCCCAGGTTAGGACCAAGGAAGCAGATGATGAATGCCGTCATCGAGTCATAACCGATACCCATCATGATGGGAATGAAGATGGCATAGAACGGCAGGGCTTCCTCAGACATACCAAACGTGGTGCCGCAAATGGACAGCAACGTCATCGTGATGGGAATGATGAGGATGTCCTTGTTCTTGAGCTTTTTAATCACACGGCTCATGCCGGCATTCAAAGCGTTGGTCTTGGTGATGATTGCGAACGACCCGCCAATCAATAAGACGAACGCAACGACGTCGGCAGCCTCCTGGATGCCCTTAGTGGGCGCTTGCAGGACCGCGAAGATATCCTGCCCCAGATTGATGGTCTCGCCGGTCTCGGAATCGGTGTAGTTCTTATCGACCTGTTCATAGGTTCCAGCAACGGCGACTTCACGCTCGCCCGCCGCTGTCGAAATCGTCTTGCGCTGATACTGACCAGAGGGAACGATCCAAGTCAAGACCGCAAAGACAACGATCAGCAAGAACATGATCGTATAGACATGCGGTAATTTGAACTTAAAACGTCTGTTTGTCTTCTTCGCCTTCGTATCTGACATAGATACCTCCAAAGAACTCGAGACTGCATCGCATCTCGCTTCAACGTTTGCACAAGGCAAACGTTCTATGACGTTCTATAGGTTACCAGCAGCTTTTCTCGCCATCAAGATAATTTCAAACTGATTGCCGCAACGCGGTTGAACGGTTGCGTTTGCGCCGTGAACGGTATGGAAACGCCCGGTGAGATGATCCACCGGGCGCTTTCATACGCAATGTCCTAGATGTCAAAAACGTAGCGAGACCCAACGATCCGCTGACGACCGATGATAAACGGCCGCCGCTGCTCATCGAAAAAGAAGGCTTCCATATAAAACAAGGGTTCGCCAACGGGAACTGCCAACAACCGAGCGACCTCGGGCGACGCACACGCGATCTCAAGCGTGCATGGGTCGGTAAACGCGGGCGTGCGGCCCGTCAGGTTGCGCACGAACTCAAAAATGGATTGGTTAGATAGAGGTGCCGTTGATAGATAGGCGTTGTCCTCGTAAACATATATGTTGTTCTCGAGCATGACAGGGACGCCATCGGCAGTACGCACGCGCTCAACGCAGATCAAGTCAGTTCCAACGGGAACACCAAAGAACTGTGCTTCGGTGGAATCCGCCGGCAGCATCTTTCTCGAAATGACACGCGCCCCCGGTTCCATTCCGTTAACGCGGCATGCGTCCGAAAAACTCTGGACGTCATCCTTCTGGCGAATCTTGCGCTTGAGCTTGGGAGCATTGACAAACGTGCCTTTCCCCTGTCGCTTCGTTAGATAGCCCTGTTGGACGAGCTCCTCAATAGCGCGTCGCACGGTGACGCGGCCAACTTTATAGCTCTCAGCCAATTCGAATTCGTTGGGTATCCGTGCACCTGCCTTGTAGGCACCGGAGTTGATTTCGTTTTTGATGATATCGATAACCTGTTGGTACAGCGGTATCGCTGCTTTGCCGTCAGTTAGCCCTTCAGTCGGTGGCATATACCCTCTCCAAGCACAATTACGTCTAAAACGGGCTTAGGGGCATTCAACAAGTCCTTAAGCCCGCATTATCTTAAAGTATGCTAGGTGTCGCACCAAAATGTCGGCTATTTACTCATCAGACCCGAAAAACGCGCAACTACCGCGCTCCTAAGAAAGCGTGAGCAGCTCCGGCAGCTGGTCGATAATCTTGTCCGCGGCATCCTGGCTAAAGCCAAAGCGCTCCTCGCGCTTGGCAATGACCGTCAGGCCGGCTCGCTTACCCGCGGTAATGCCCGGAACGGAATCCTCAACGCAGCAGCAGCGATTCGCGGGCAGCCCCAGCAGGTCCAGCGCATGCAGGTAGATGTCAGGCTCGGGCTTGCTCTCCTTAAACTGCTCGCCGCTCACCACGTACTCAAAGGCATCCGACAGCCCGCATGCGTTGAGCACTTCCTCGATGCTAACCATGGGAGACGAGCTGGCAAGCGCCACGCGAACGCCGCGGCGCGGCAGCTCTCGAATCGTATCCACGGCGCCTGGGTTAATCAAAGCCTGGTAGTCACGCGGACGCTTATGCGCCCACTCGTCCCAACGGGCCAACGCTTCCTCGCCAGTGAAGTGCCCTTTACCGGCGCGCTCAAACCAATCGACCAGCATATGCAGGAAGAACTGATGTGAGGTACCAACCTGCCCGTTCAACTCCTTTTGGGTCAGATTCAACCCAAGCTCCTTGGCAAACGCGGCAGTCTCGCCCAGGTAGTAATACTCAGTATCGACAATGACGCCGTCCATGTCAAAGATTACGGCGTCGAACGGAAATGCGGACACGGCACCCTCCCTAACAAAAGGACGCCCGCGAGCAGGCGCCCGAGCCATGCATTAATCGGCGATTCTAACCCAGCAGCTTATCCAACGCCACCGCAATGCCATCTTCGTTGTTATCGGCGGTCACCATCTGGGCTACAGCCTTAACCTCATCGACGGCGTTACCCATGGCAACACCGGTGCCGGCCCACTCAATCATGGACTTGTCGTTCTGACCGTCGCCAAACGAGATGACCTCGCTGGCATCGATACCGAGCTTGGGCAGGGCACCCTCGAGCGCGCGGGCCTTGTCGATACCGGGCGCCGTGTACTCAAAGTACCAGTCGGCCGTAAACATGCCCGAAAGCGTCTGGGTAAAGGGCGCATACATCTCCTCGTAATGTGCCTGCAGGTAGGTCGGATCGCCCGCCGTCAGCAGCTTGTCCACGGGATAAGTGTCCACGACCTCATGCAAGCTCTCGACCTCGCGAATCTTAAGGTCGCACGCATCGCGCTCGTATTTGACGATGTTTTTCTGCGAGCCATCCGGCAGCGTGATCATGCAATGGTACGAGTCCTCGACGTGCAAATCGCGACCGAGCGA
>CAUDZT010000028.1 GCA_958453935.1 uncultured Collinsella sp.
CGTCTTGGGTTCGAGCGCCTGGCTGGCGATCAGCAGGGCTATTCGATGATTAAGTTGTACATAGAGCGGCGTAACACCTCTGGGGTCGAAAGGGTCGGAGGCGAGAAACGAGATCATATCCATGGGGTACCTCCATGTCGTGGGCGTACGTGACATGGTCTGACACTGCGGGGCAAACCGGAGATGCCAGGCCCGATTCTTGCTGGTATGTATGGTGCATAAGGAACATAAAACATTTATCAGGCAATCTACCTGCTATTTTAAAAATAATTAGAAGAAAAAATAATTTAGGCACAAAAATAGTTGCTACCGTTAACCGATGAATAGTTGCCGTTCGCAACTATTTTCTTGTACCGAACATGCCCCGGCGCAACAATAATCTCAGCAAAAAGCAAAGCCGTGCGACACACGGCAGGTCGAGAGGAGACCGCATGCGGTATCTGGTAATGGTCAGTCACGGAACGCTCGCTCCCGGACTGCACAGTGTCCTCAAGATGCTCGGCAATGACGCCCCGAACATCTTGTCGACGAGTCTCGTGGACGGCATGGGCGCTGACGAGTATGTCGAGAACGTCAAGGCGATGCTCGCTCCCGTTACCGCCGATGACGAGGTTGTCCTGCTTGGTGACATCCTGGGCGGATCGCCGCTCACCAATGCCATGAACACGCTGGCCGAGAAGGGCCTGCTCGCCCACACCATTGCCTTCGGCGGCATGAACCTGCCCATGGCTATGACCGCCATGATGGGGCTTGCCACCATGGACCTGGATTCCCTCAAGCAGATGATGCTGCAGGAGGGCAAGAACGGTATGTCCGAGCTCGTTGTCCCGACCGATGACGCCGACGACGAGGACGACGACATCTAGGCAGCGCATCCGCCCAAATTTTTGTGATGGAGCGGGGGTTAAGAGGAAAGACCCCTGGTGATAAAGAAAGGGAGAACGCATGATTTCGTTCATCCGTATTGACGACCGTATGATCCATGGACAGACCGTTACCCGTTGGGCCCTCGAGTATCCCTGCGACGGTCTTATCGCCGTCAACGACGCTGCAGCGTCCAACCCCGTGCTCAAGGAGGCCTACAAGAGTGCCTCGGGCAAGAAGACGTTCGTGTGGACCAAGGAGCACTTCAAGGAGGTCTCCGAGAAGGTTCTCAAGTCCGACACCAAGTACTTCCTGATCACCAAGAACCCGCTCGACATGAAGGAACTTCTCGTCGATTTTGGCTTTAAGCCCGGCATGGACCGCATCATCGTCGGTCCCTGCAACGATCGTCCCGGCACCACCAAGCTCGGCAACAACCAGTCGATCACGCAGGAAGAGGCCCAGGCGCTCGAGGACCTCACCAACGCCGGCTACACGGTCGAGTTCGCCCTTATCAAGGAGAAGTCCATCGGTGAGTGGCCCAAGTTCCGCGGTCAGTTTGGCTTCTAGTTAGGCGCCAGCCGCATTTTGGTATCTACAGCCCTTGGTGAAAGGGGCTGAGGAATAAAGAAAGGGGAAAGCATGGCAATCAATGCATTCCAAGCCGCGCTGTTCGGCCTGTTCGCCTGCCTGGCATCACTGCCTGGCATGGGCGGCACGACGATCGGCAACTACACTCTGGGTCGTCCTCTGGTCGCCGGCCTCATCGTCGGCATCATCATGGGCGATATGCAGACGGGCATCCTCGTCGGCGCTGCCATCCAGGTTGTCTACATCGCTCTCGTGACCCCCGGCGGAACCGTCTCCGCCGACGTCCGCGCCGTGTCCTATATCGGCATCCCGCTGGCGATCCTCGCCATCAAGAACTCGGGCATCGATCCCGCCTCCGCTGAGGCTGCCGGCATGGCCGCATCCCTCGGTGCCGCCGTCGGCACGCTCGGCACTGTGCTCTTCTATGGCACCGCCACCATCAACCTGGTGTGGCAGGGCATGGGGTGGAAGTGGCTCGAGAAGGGCGATCTCCACAAGCTCTACCTGGTCAACAACGTTCTGCCTTGGATTGGTCACATCGTCTGCTCGTTCCTCCCGACGTTCATCATCACCATGGGCGGCACCGCCATGGTCGACCTCATGAAGACCTACATGCCCATGGACGGCATCGCGATGAAGACGCTGTTCACCGTCGGCTCGCTGCTGCCTACCGTCGGTATCGCCATCCTGCTCAAGCAGGTCATCTCCAAGCCGACGGACTTCCTCACGTTCTTCTTCGGCTTCACCCTGTCCGCTGTCATGGGATGCAACCTGATTGCCGCTGCCGGCATCGGCTGCTTCTTCGCCCTGATCAACTATGAGATCGCTTCGCTCAAGATCGACCTCGCAAACGCTCCCAAGGCAGCTATCGCCTCGGGCTCCGATGATGAGGAAGAGGAGGACATCTAATGGCAGAGAAGAAGAAACTCTCTAAGAAAACGCTTGCCAAGTCGTTCCGCAACTGGTCCTATGGCAACCTGACTTGCTTCTCGCAGGAGCACATGCAGACCTTCGGTTACCTGTGCGCCATGCTTCCGATCGTCGAGGAGCTCTACGACACGCCCGAGGAGCAGAAGCAGGCCCTCCAGACCTACTCCGCGTTCTTCAACACCGAGCCGCAGATCGGCACCATGATTGTCGGCGTCACCGCCGGCCTCGAGGAGGCTCGCGCAAACGGCGAGGCCATCGACGACGACGCCATCAACGGCATCCGCGCCGGCCTCATGGGCCCGCTCGCCGGCCTTGGCGACTCGCTGATCGTCGGTACCCTGATCCCGATCCTGCTCGGTATCGCCCTCGGTCTCTCGACCGGCGGCTCCCCGCTCGGCGCTATCTTCTATATCGTCGTGTGGAACCTGCTCATGTACCTCGGCATGCGCTTTGCCTACAACCAGGGCTATGAGCTCGGCGGCAAGGCGGTCGAGGCCCTCGTTGGCCCCAAGGCAAAGGCTCTTCGCGATTCCATCGTGATGGTCGGTACCATGGTCATCGGTGCCGTGGGCGCAACTTGGGTCTCCATCACCTGCAGCCCCAACCTGGTGCTGCCCGGTGGCGGTAAGTTCCAGGACACGCTCGATGGCATCTATCCGCACCTGCTGCCGATGATCTTCATCATCTTCTGCTGGTACATGATGACCAAGAAGAAGGTCAACCCCATCGTTATGATGCTGATCCTCGTCGTGATCGCATTTGTGGGCGTTGTTATTGGCTTCTTCGACCCGGCACTGAGCTACTAGTCATCATCCCCTGGCCCCCTGTAAGGCCGTGCGGCCTCAACCGCACGGCCTTCTGATTTTGCGCCGCCCTTCAAGGGCAATATGGCCAGCGACCTCCATCGCCTACACGACACCCGCTATATTGCTCTTGAAAGATGACGTATTCGATAAACGATGGACTTGCGCATGATGCACACTTTGCACGAGGAGGACCATATGCACGAGAAACACGGACACGACCTTTCGCGCGACGACTTGATCCGCGAGGCAAAGATGCAGACCGATGCTATTCAGCGGCTCAACGTTTGGCTGCGCCTGGGCTATTCGCTCGTGGCGATTGGCTTTTTGATGGGGATGTGGGGTATGCAGGGAGGCCCCGGCTGGGGTGTCCCCGTGGGCATCGTGTGCCTGGTGGTGGGCACTCCGCTTTCGATCGTGCTTAAGGTTGGCACGACCAACGCCAAAAAGAATGTCGAGCGCATGCTTGAGGCCGCGGGTATCGACGTTGAGGAGCTTATGCGACGCAAGAAGGACGAGCAATAGACTTCCGCGTTGGGGTATCAAAAATAATTGTTGCGAATGTTAACTAATGTACGGCAAATGACGGTTTTATGGCCCTTCTAGAGTTGCAAAGGACAATATCCCCAGTGGATTACGATGACGTTGCTCGAAAACTGATCGTGTACTCACGTTCCCTTGCCAAGGGATCCTTGAGTGCTGCCGGCGGCGCCAGTGTGGGCGAGGCGCCGGTTTTACAGTATCTATCGGGTATTGACGGTGATGTCATTCCCTCCGAGATTGCCAAGAAGCTGAAATTCTCCCGTGCGCGCATGTCGCATATCTTGGATTCACTCGAGAGCAAGGGTTACGTTCAGCGCAGGACCGATCCAAACGATCGTCGGCGTGTGCTGGTGAGCATTACCGAGGAAGGCCGTGATTTCGCGGCGAAAAAAAATGCCGAGAGTGTGGCATCGCTCTCGAAGCAGCTCTCAGCGCTCGGCGAACACGATGCTCAGGAGCTCGTGCGCATCCTGAATAAAGCCTACAGCCTTACCTATGATGCCGACGACTACCTGGACAATCTATAAGGATGAAGGCAGACATTTAGGTGCATCTTGAAATGCACCCGGGACAGTTGTGCCCATTGACTACCGTCAGCATCTCATTCCAAACCAAATCAGCCAACGTACGGCATAGCAATCTCCGGTAGGTCGCAGGGCGGCGGTCGAGCTTTTCTCTCGGGAAACTTCGCGAAGCCCAGTTCCCGAGGGAAAGGTATGGTCTGTGTAATACCAGATAAACAGTACATTTTTGCTAGATTGGTATTTGACTGAAGAACCAATTGGTATGGCTTATTAAGCCCACCTTGCCGTTGACGCTCATTTTACTGCCGCTGGTGGACTTCCGAACTTGGTTGCGCAAGTGCTCCCATATATTGATATGACCTAGTAGGTGGCTATCTGGTTACTACCAGTTGGCCCCTTGGTAACGGGTGGCCCCATTGTGCGGAATGTACCGAACATCCCCGTTTGATACGTTTTCCCATGCTGCCGGGGGGGCGTCCTCGGCACCTCAGCATCTCGGAAGAAAGGAGACCAGGTGCGCAGGAATTCCATTTTTACGAAACGGTGGGTGAAGGGAAGCGCGGTCCTCGTTGCCACTGCAGCGACGCTCGTGTTTGCCAATCCCCAACAGGCGATTGCCACGCCACTCAAGGGCGTCGACTCAGCGACCGTGTCCCAGTCTGCCTCGAATGTCGTCGACATCGATTTCGCTGACGGCATCAAGGGCCGTATTACGTTCCTCGAGGACGGTATTTTCCGTTATAACGTCGACCCCAAGGGTGAGTTTTCCGATTACGCCACACCGCGCAGTAAGTCCCACACGGCTAAGATCCAGGCTCAGCCCGATACCTCGGACACCTACAGCAAGCCGAGTGCGACGGTTGCCGACAAGGGCGACACTATCGAGATCACCGGCGGAAAGGCGACCGTGATCCTGGACAAGGCGACCGGCAAGATGAGTATCAAGTCAGGCGACCGTGTCGTGGTTTCCGAGTCCGCGTCCCTCGACCTTGATAAGAAGGGTACCGTCCAGACGCTCGCCAAGGAGAAGTCCGAGAACTTCTTTGGCGGCGGCACCCAGAACGGACGCTTCCTGCACACCAACCAGACCATCGCCATCTCCAACACGAACAACTGGACCGATGGCGGCGTTGCCTCGCCCAACCCGTTTTATTGGACGAGTGACGGCTACGGCGTACTCCGAAACACGTTTGCAGAGGGTTCCTACGACTTCGGTTCCACGGACTCATCGACGGTCACGACTTTGCACAGCGAGAATGAGTTTGATGCCTACTACTTCGTGGCGACCAACGAGGGCGCTTCGAACGTGGCAACCGAGATGCTGCAGGACTACTACAAGGTGACCGGTAACCCGGTACTGCTGCCCGAGTACGGGTTCTACCTTGGTCATCTTAATGCCTATAACCGTGATGGCTGGTCAACGACCTCGGGTCAAAAGAAGTGGGAGACCAAGGGCAGCAAGTCCTCGAGCGAGAAGGGCGACGTTAAGTACGAGTCTGGCATGTCGACGGGCTACAAGCTCGACGGCACACTTGCGGCCGAGACGCTCAACGGTGAGGGCCCTACGGTTGATACCGAGAACATGAAAGCGACCGATTTCGACCGCCAGTTCTCTGCTCGTCAGGTTATCGATGACTACGAGGACAACGACATGCCGCTCGGCTGGTTCCTGCCGAACGACGGTTACGGCGCCGGCTATGGCCAGAACGGTTACTACAAGACCGGCGGCGTCAACTCCGACGGAGCGAGCTCGGCCGACCGTCTTAACGCTGTGCGTGCCAATGTCGACAACCTTAAGAAGTTCACCGAGTATGCCAACTCCAAGGGTGTGAGCACGGGCTTGTGGACCCAGTCCAACCTTGAGCCCGACAGCAACCCTGAGACCCCGTGGCATCTGCTTCGCGACTTCGACGCCGAGGTCAAGACGGGAGGCATCACTACCCTTAAGACCGACGTTGCCTGGGTTGGATCTGGCTACTCCTTTGGTCTTAATGGCATCAAGACAGCTTATGACACGGTGACGACCGGCGCTAACAAGCGCCCCAACATCATCACGCTCGATGGTTGGGCCGGCACGCAGCGCTTTGGTGGCATTTGGACCGGCGACCAGTATGGCGGTAACTGGGAGTACATTCGCTTCCATATCCCCACGTATATCGGTCAGAGTCTTTCGGGCAACCCCAACATCGGCTCCGACATGGATGGCATCTTTGGCGGCGACCCCATCATCTCTGCGCGTGACTACCAGTGGAAGACGTTCACGCCCTCTATGCTTGACATGGACGGTTGGGGCACCTACCGTAAATCGCCCATGACGCACGGCGATCCCTACACAGGCATCTCGCGCTTCTACCTCAAGCTCAAGGCGCAGCTCATGCCCTATATCTACACGAGCGCGGCCTCGGCGGCCAACATCGACACGGGTAACGGCGATGCCGGCCTGCCCATGATCCGCGCCATGCTGCTTTCCGACAACTCCGAGTACGCCGCAAGCACTTCGACGCAGTACCAGTATATGTTCGGTGAGAACTTCCTAGTGGCACCGGTGTGTCAGGATACCCAGGCAGACGAGAACGGCAACGACATTCGCAATGGGATTTACCTCCCCAACTACGGCACCGACGAGAACCCCACCATCTGGATCGATTACTTCTCGGGTAAGCAGTATCGCGGCGGCCAGGTTCTCAACAACTACGAGGCTCCGCTTTGGAAGCTGCCGCTGTTTGTGAAGGCCAACGCTATCGTGCCGATGTACGCCGAGAACAACAACCCCGAGGCCGTGAGCGACACCAACACCAAGGGTACCGACCGCAGCCAGCGTATCGTCGAGTTCTTCGCCACCGAGGGCGACGGCACCTTTACGCAGTACGAGGACGACGGCTCCTCCATCGAGAACAACACGACTGAGGACGATTCCTACGGCACGATCGACAATATCTCCTACGGTGAGCATGTGAGCACCGTCTACAGCTCCAAGGCCGCAGGCGGCACCGCGACCTTTACCGCCGAGGCCTCGCAGGGCGGCTACAACGGCTACGACTCCAACCGCACCACGACCTTCGTGGCCAATGTGTCCGCCAAGCCCACGAGCGTTGTCGCCAAGAACGGCGGATCCGCACTCAACGTGGTTGAGGTCGACTCGCAGGAGACCTTTGACGCCGCGACCCCCGAGGCCGGCCAGGCGGTCTACTTCTACAGCGAGACCCCCAACCTCAACCACTACGGCAGCGATGCGGACGGCACCGAGGCCGAGCAGGGCGAGAGCTTCAACAACACCAAGATCACCACGAACCCCAAGGTCTACGTCAAGTTCGCGAAGACCGATGTTGCTGCAGCGGCGCAGACGCTTGAGCTGGGCGGTTTCGTGAACGCCGACGCCACGCTCACAGCCGATCGCCTCAACGAGAACCTCTCCGCACCCACGAGCCTTGCTGCCCCCGAGGACGCCACGACCCCAACGAGCATCAAGCTCACCTGGGGAAAGGTCGATGGTGCTACCTCCTACGACCTTAAGGTCGACGGCACTGTGTTTGCCGTGGGTGATGCGGCCGAGTTCACGCACACCGACCTCGCCTACAATAGCAAGCACACCTACCAGATTCGTTCGCGCAACGCCGAAGGTTACTCCGCCTGGAGCGATGTGCTCGAGGCGAACTCCGCACTCGATCCGTGGCGGAACGTCCCCGACGCCGAGGAAATCACCTGGGAGGGCTCACTTTACGGCAGCCATAAGGCCGAGCTCGCCTTCGACCATGAGTTCCAGTCGGGCGACGGTGGTTTCCACTCCGGTGGCAACGATCTGGGCAAGGCGCTTACCGTTGACTATGGACGCGCTTACAAGCTCGATAAGCTCGAGTACTATCCGCGCGATGACGCCGGCAACGGCACCGTGACCAAGATGCGTGTTGAGACGAGTCTCGATGGCGTCCACTGGACGAGCCAGGAGGTCGATTGGGCACGTTCCGCTGATTGTAAGACGGTAGCGTTTGACGGCACCGTGGCCGCCCGTTACGTGCGCATGACACCGCTCGCCTCGGTCGGCAATTTCTTCTCCGCGTCCGAGATTGCCATCTACAAGACCGACGGCACGGATGGCTTCGCCGTGGGCTCCAACCTCAACAAGGCCACGATCTCCGACGGAGACTACTCCAACATGAAGAACTATCTGGGCCTCGAGAATCGCGAGCCCGATACCCCGACGTTCGGTTCGCAGATCCGCGACCACTTCGCCGACCTCAACGATAACGGCGTTTACGACGTCTACGATTACTCGTTCACCATGGCGGGTCTTGACGGCGGCACTAAACAAAAGGGCAAGGTCGCAGGTTCGCTCGCGGTGATTCCGAGCAAGACCGAGGTCGAGGCCGGTGATGAGATCACCGTTGATGTCTATGCGGCCGACGCCAAGAACGTCAACGCCCTGGGCGCCCTCGTCAACTTCAAGAGCGACCAGTTCGAGTTTGTGTCCGAGAGCATCGCGCAGGACGGCTCGACTGCCGGCATGGAGAACCTGTCTCGCGAGAAGGTCCAGTTCGTGGACGGAACGCAGACTATCAATCTCGCCTTTGCCAACCGCGGCGATGGCAAGCTCTACAACGGTACTGGCGCGGTGGCGAGTTTCAAGCTCAAGGCCAAGACCGCCGGAAAGGTCGAACTGCCCTCGACATCTTGGCTTATCGGCCCGGCATGCGACGCACTTGAGTTTGCGAGCGACGGCACGGTGACGATGCCGGACGTTCCTCAGCCAACGGTCGCCGAGTACGCCCAGGATGCCTTCAACATCACGATGACCAACGATGAGCTCACGACCGACGACGGGACCAACGTCGAGAAACTTATCCAGCAGAAGAGCTATAACGCGCTGTTCGATAATAACGAGGGCGACAACGGCTTTGAGTTCCTGTGGAACTGGAGTGGCAACTGGGACAGCGAGGGTAAGCTACCGAGTTACGTGAAGCTTCCCACCACGATGACATTCGCATTTAAGACGCCGTCGAAACTCGATAGCGTCGAGGTCGTTAACCGCAACGGCGGCAACGGAACCGTACAGAAGATCAAGGCCGTCGTGACGTTCGAGGATGGCTCGATCCAAGAGTTCGCGGGCGGGGAGTACGATTCCTTCCTGGCTCGCTACGCCTTTGACCTCTCTGCCGAGAACAAGGGCAAGAAGGCGACCAAGGTCGAGGTCACGCCGCTTGAGGCATCGGGTGACCAGATGCTCACACTGCGTGAGGTCAACTTCAACTACACGCAGGGTGTCGAGGCCATCGAGGGTGTCGAGCTAGGCAAGAACCAGACCGAGTTCTTTGAAGGCGACATTACGCCCGTCGACGCCAAGGCTACGCCTGAGAGCGCTGGCTACCCCTATGTGACGGTCGAGAGCTCCGACCCCTCTGTGGTAAGCGTCTCCGCTGTTCAGGCTGGCGATAGCGTGAGCTACTACCTGCGTGCCAACAAGGCCGGCAAGGCAAAGATCACGGTGGCGTCGGTACTCGACCCCTCCAAGACCGCATCCTATGAGGTCGAGGTCAAGGCTGGTGTCGATACCTCTGCGCTCGTGGCAGCGCTTTCCAAGGCCGCGGGCTACAGCGAGTCCGTCTACACCAAGGATTCCTATGCAGCTCTCACCACTGCGGTCGAGGCGGCTCGGAAGCTCCTCGACAGCGGCCAGGGCAGCTATAGCAAGAAGGATGTCGCAGACGCCACTGCCAAGATCGAGAAGGCAATCGACGGCCTCAAGATGCGCCCTGTCGATGAGAAGATCCTCATCAACACGCCCGAGAACCGCAAGAACGTCAAGGTGGCCGACTTCTCGAGTGAGGCCGACTACGAGGGCAGCAACGCCGTCAACGCTCTCGACGGCGACGAGCGGACGCTTTGGCACAGCGACTGGGCCCATGGGACCGGTATGCCCCAGTATCTGAGTGTCGACCTGGGCCGCGACTACGATCTCACCGACGTTACATTCCTGCCGCGCCAGGACGGCGGCACTAACGGCGATATCTTCGAGGCCGAGATACTGGTCTCCGACACTGCCGACGGTTATGAGATGGGCACCGCCGCATCGATGGGTACGTTCGCCTTCGACAACGACGGCCGCGTGCTCACCGACCGTGGCGACTGGAAGCAGATGAGCTTTGGCGCCGCGCGCGGTCGCTACGTGACCGTCAAGGTGATTCACGCCGGCGGTGGCGACGTTGATGCCTACTGCAGCATGGCGGAGCTCAAGTTCTACGGTACGGCCGTCCCCGATCCGGTGGCGAAGGATGATCTCGCTACCGCGATCGAAAAGGTTGATGCCGAGGTTGCTGCCGGCGACCTCAAGGCCGGTGACTACACCGAGGCCTCCTGGACGGCGCTCGAGAACGCCCTGGCGAGCGCCCGCGCCATCTTGAGTGACGAGAACGCCACGCAGGACGAGGTCGACCAGGCGCTCAGGGCGCTCGAGAGCGCCCGCGGCGCGCTCGAGAAGACCCCGGTGGCCCCGGTCGAGAATCCGACTAAGAAGCAGCTCAAGGCTCTGGTCAAGCAGGCGAAGGAGACTGACACCAGGGGCAAGACGGCCGAGTCTGTCAAGGCCCTGACGGATGCCATTACCTACGCCGAGGACGTCTTGGGTGATGAGGATGCTTCCGACACCCAGGTCCAGGCGGCCTATGGCCAGCTCAAGCTGGCCATTGAGAGCCTCAAGGATGCCGATTCCGGCAACCAGGGCGGCTCGGGCAACCAGGGTTCCGGCAATGGCTCGAACGGCGGCAACCAGGCGGGCAAGCCCGCAGGCGACAAGGCCCAGGGCAGCAAGAAGAACGGTTCGGCGATTCCCAATACCGGAGACCAGACGGCGGCGACCGTCGCGACCGTCGGTGGTCTTGGCGCCATCATCGCCGCGATCGGCGCTTTCTTCCATCGTCGCAGCAAGGCTAAGTAGCCCCAGCAACAGCTAAGCAAGCGTGCCCGCCGCCCCACCCAAGGACGGTGGGCACGCTTTTTGAATGTAGGCAGAAAGCTCCGACCCTTCGGCCCTAATCTCGCAAAGCGTTCCGTCTCCCGCCGAACACATCAGCATCGGCGGCTATACTTGATTTATTTGCAGTTAAGGGTCGCGGATCCGCCGCGTCGCCGCTCTCAACAGGAGGTCTTTGTTTATGGCAGATCAAAAGCCGGTTGTCGGGATCATCATGGGTTCCAAGTCCGATCTGGGCGTTATGGAAGGTTGCACCGCCGAGCTCGAGGCGCTGGGCGTGCCCTATGAGCTTGTCATTGCGAGCGCACACCGCACACCGGCGAAGGTCCACGAGTGGGCTTCGACTGCCGCCGATCGCGGTATCAAAGTGATTATCGCCGCTGCCGGCAAGGCCGCCCACTTGGGTGGTGTCGTGGCTGCCTTTACGCCGCTGCCGGTTATCGGCGTGCCTATGAAGACGAGTGACCTGGGCGGCATGGATTCGCTGCTGTCGATGGTGCAGATGCCTTCGGGCGTGCCCGTGGCCTGCGTTGCCATCAACGGCGCCAAGAACGCCGCCATCTATGCCACACAGATTCTGGGTGCTTGCGACCCCGAGTACCGCAAGGTTATCGAGAAGATGAAGCAGGAGATGGCTGACGCCTAAGCGTTCCGCCGTTTCACCGCAGTATAAGGAGAGCCATGTCCGATTATCAGGGAAAACGATTCAAGGCTTCTCAGATTCCCGATCCGTCGAAGCCGGGTGCTGCCCGTGCGGCACAGCAGGGTCGGACATCCTCTCCTCAGCAGCCGCGCGCGCCGCGCCCCGTGACACCGGCGACGCATCGTCGACAGGACGCGCCGGCCGCATATCGTCCTTCGTCTTATAGCTCCGCTAAGAAGCCGCCCCGGTCTTCATCGCATGCCGCGCCGTCGGATTGCACCGAGCCGCCGCGCAAAAAGCGCCGCTCCATTATTCCCATTCTGCTCATCATCATCGGTATCGGTCTGATTGTCGCCGCCGCCGCTATTTTTATTAATGCCCAGATTGGCTATAAGCAGGCGAGCGATTCGTATCAGAAAATCGAGAAGCAATATGTAAGCGATAAGGACGCCAGTGGCGTGCCGATTATCGACTTTGATGCGCTTGCTCAGACGAACCCCGAGATTGTGGGTTGGATTTACGTGCCGGGAACCAACATCAACTATCCCGTGGTGCAGACCAACAACAACTCCAAATACCTCAACACGCTGTTTGACGGTACATCTAACGCGTCCGGTGCCATTTTCTTGGATAGTGATGACACCGCGCCGGGAATGGTCGACCAGCAGACCACGATTTACGGCCACCATATGAACGACGGGTCGATGTTCAATGTGATTTCGGACACCACTGATCAGGCGACGTTCGATAGCATCGAGTTCGTGTATTACATCACACGGGATGCTACGTATAAGCTGCGACCACTGGCGACCAAAGTTGTCGAGGACACGTATGCCAAGGCGCGCACGCCCAATTTTGAGGGCGACGACGGGCTCAAGAACTACCTGTCCGAGATGCTCGACGGTGCCTCTGCCGTGGCGAGCGATGCGGGCGATCGCGCCGCCTCGGCAACCAAGGTCGTAACGCTTGTGACCTGTCGTTCGTTATCGCTGAGCAACACGCGTGCTGTCATGGTGCTCACGCCGGTCGAGGAATAAGTTGTTCGAGAGTAGCTAAAAAAGCCCCGTTCCAAATTGGCTACTCGACGACGGTAAGGGAGAAATAATGCTCGAGAATGGCAAAACGATGCCTTCGGTTGATGCTTGGCTGCGCGAAGCCAAGGCCGATGTTTCGGCGGCTGATTGTGGGATGTACCTGACACACAACGGCGTGGTGCGCGCGACGCCTAAGTCCGAGGTGCGTGGGGTCGAGACAGATGGTGTGGCGCCTGGGCATAAGGTGGGCGGCATGGTGTTTGGCTTCGATGCTCAGAAGGTGCAGGCTGCTATCGAGGCGACGCGTGCGATGCCGGGTATCGGCTATGTGCGTGTGTGGCTGGCAAGCGGCGAGCTTGCCGTAGGTGACGACATCATGCTCGTGCTTATCGGCGGGGACATTCGCCCGCACGTGGTCGATGCGCTGCAGGCGCTCGTTGGCACCATCAAGAACGAATGCGTGAGTGAGGTCGAGCGCGAGGCGTAGAGGCTTGCGTCGATAGAGGGATCGTTTATAAAAATGCCCACCGGTACGTGTGATACCGGCGGGCATTTTGCGTTTTGGGCGCGGTGAGCGCTACACGCGCGTCGCATCCTTGGGGCTCATGGTCATGCTCTGGAAGCGGTTTTCCATGTACTCGTTATCGAAGTGCTCTCCGTAGAACTGTGCGACGGGAATGTCCGGCTCCGTGCCGTTAACGCGCTGGTACCAGTAGCCGAGCGACTGCAGCGTCATGACGCCGTCGACCAGCATGATAACGGTAAAGATGACGGTGGCCGAGTAGCGGCTCTTCCAGGGGATCTTGTTGATAAGCTTAAGCAGCCTCGGCAGCAGCAGCTTGATCCAGATGAGGCCGCCCAGGCCCCACAGGCAGGCGAAGCCCGTGCAGGTGCGTCCGCCCGTGAGGACCACGAGCGGATCGGGCAAACCGAACAGCGTTATGTGCGAGTAGCCCCACGAGACCACGCCAAACGCGGTCTGCATAAACCAGCCCACGAACACCTCAAAGCTGGCGCCGAGCAGGGCACTCACCAGGAAAATGATGATGGGGTTCTTTTTGTAGAAGCGGTTAAGCACCATGGTCATGAGCACGGCGCCAAATCCGTAGATGGGGCTGAAGGGGCCAAACAGCATGCCGGCGCGGTTCTGATAGACGCCCGGGTCGTCGACTGTCATGTGCCAGATGTCCTCGGCGATCAGGCCGAGTATGCAGCAGACAAAGAACACCCAGAACAGGTTGAAGTAGTTGAGCTTGATGTAGCCCTCGCCGGTTTCATCGCGGCCGAGCATGCCCTCGGCGGCGTCGCGGTCGAGCATCTCCTGCAGGCGGCGCTGCAGTTCGCGCTCCTGACGAAGCGTGGGGTCGACGGTTGCCGAAAGTGCAACGAGGATGCCGAGCTGGATCGCGGGACGCAGCAGGAAGGGCCCGATGCCCTGGAGCATCACGTCGACCAAAAGCTCGACGACGGTGAATGCAATAAGGATGTAGGACAGGCGGGCGGCGTTGCGGCGCTGGTTTTTGATAAGGTCCAGGCCAAAGATGATTAGGATGACGGCACTTGCCGCAGAGAGCATGATGCCGGCGACGATAAGGCCGACTGCGACGAGCGTGTTGTCGCCGAGCTTTTCGGTGGCGTTGCCGTTAACAAGTGCCGTGATGACCTGCCACATAAAGGCAGCGACCGACGGGAGCGTGCCCACGCCGGAAAGGATGCACAGGACGGCGTACACCTTAATGATGAGGGGGATCTTCTTGACCTCCGTGGCGCTGGGGACGCTGGGGTCGAGTTCGTTTCGATCCATACAGAACCTTTCTCGCTTTGTTGTAGGTTACAAGGATACGCCGCCGACCTGCCAAAAGACAGGACGAACGTCCCAATTGCAACTTTGTAATCCCCAACGGCGGACGCGGCGGCCATCTGGGGGCGCGGGCACTTACGCTGGACAGACCGATAAAATGTTTGGCAACAAAACTGATTATTAGCTCGGTGGGCTTTTAAAAAGCGCTGCTCATGCGCTGGGGAGCACGTCGCGCCGTGCGTATAATAAGGCGGGTAACGCCAAAAATACGAGGCTCTGAGGGGATACCATGTCTCAAGAAACCATCCGCGCGGCCGAGCGTGCCGCGGGACAGGTGAACACCGTGTCGACGTATGATCCGGACTCCGACCAGCTGCATGAGGAATGTGGCATTTTCGGCGTATGGGCGCCCGATCGCGACGTGGCTCGACTGACGTACTTTGGCCTGCGTGCACTGCAGCACCGTGGCCAGGAATCGGCGGGAATCGCCGTGGGTGACGGCGGCACGGTTATGGTCCGCAAAGACCTGGGGCTGCTCGATCGCGTGTTCTCCAACGCCGACCTGTCGACGCTCTCCGGCCAGCTGGCCGTGGGCCACGTGCGCTATGGCACCGCCGGTGCCAAGAGCTGGGAAGCCTCTCAGCCGCATCTTTCTACCATCAACAGCGTCATTATCGCGCTTGCTCACAACGGCACCCTCGTCAACACCGACGAGCTGCGCCGTCAGCTGATCGAGCTGGGCGTGCCGTTCCTCTCCAATTCGGATTCCGAGGTCGCGACCAAGCTTATCGGCTACTTTACCCAGCGTACGGGCCACCTGCGCGAGGGTATTCGCAAGACCATGGAGCTCGTGCGCGGCGGCTACGCCATGACGCTCATCAACGAGCAGGCGCTCTACGCATTCCGCGATCCACACGGCATTCGCCCGCTCGTGCTGGGCAAGCTGGTGGACGAGGGTCTGGACCAGGCCGATGCCGCAGCCGTTTCGCAGCTGCCGTCGCAGGACGGCGCCGCGACGGTCGACTCCGCCGTCCGTGTCACGCGCGCCGGCGGCTGGGTCGTTGCTTCCGAGACCTGCGCACTCGACATCGTGGGTGCCGAGTACGTCCGTGACGTCCGTCCCGGCGAGATCTTGCGCATCAGCGCCGAGGGCCTGGTATCCGAGCAGGGCGTGCCTGCAGCCGAAGAGCCCGCCAACTGCATCTTTGAGCAGGTCTACTTTGCCCGCCCCGACTCCATCATGAACGGCAAGAGCGTCTATGCCTGCCGTTACGACATGGGTCGCCAGCTGGCACACGAGGAGCCCGTCGAGGCCGACCTGGTCATCGGCGTGCCCGACTCCGGCCTGCCGCCCGCGGAGGGGTATTCGCACGAGAGCGGTATTCCCTTTGGCGAGGGCCTTATCAAGAACCGCTACGTGGGCCGTACGTTTATCGAGCCTACGCAGGAGTTGCGCGCCATGGGCGTGCGTATGAAACTCAACCCGCTGCGCGACAATATCGAGGGCAAGCGCCTGGTCGTCATCGACGACTCCATCGTGCGCGGCACCACCATGGTGCAGCTCGTCAAGATGCTGCGCAACGCCGGCGCCAAGGAGATTCACATCCGCATCAACTCGCCCGAGGTCATCTGGCCGTGCTTCTACGGTATCGATACCGATGTGCAGTCGCAGCTTATCAGCGCCAACAAGACGGTCGACGAGATTTGCGAGTATATCGGCGCCGATTCGTTGGCCTTCCTTTCGGTCGAAGGCCTGCTTAAGGTCATGCCCAAGGGCGGTTACTGCGATGCGTGCTTTACCGGCCGCTACCCCGTGGCGATTCCCGAGAGCTTTGGCCGCGACAAGTTTATGGAGGGCTTTAAGCCCCGCAACCTGGACAAGCCGCTGCACTTTGACGACGACGCCGTGGTCGAGAAATACGACGACCGCAGCTGGGAAGAGGAGCACGGCGAGGCCTAAAACCTGCCATGTGGGGACAGGTTTATTTTGGTAGGTTTTACCTGCTGTTTTGTTGATATGACGGCGCGTGCTGTTATGGCGCGCGCCGAAATGAACGCAATTATGAGCACCGTTTGGCGCCCGCGCGGCGCGACGGTAGTGGGAGAGGAAGGCTCAGATGAGCGACAGCAAGCATGTGACGTACGAGGACGCCGGCGTCGATACCGCCGAGGGCGGCCGCGCCGTCGACGCGATTAAGCAGATGGTCAAGGACACCAATCGCCCCGAGGTTATCGGCGGCATCGGTGGCTTTGGTGGCCTGTTCTCGGCCGCCGCGCTTAAGGATATGGAAGACCCGATCCTGATCAGCGGTACCGACGGCGTGGGCACCAAGCTCGTGCTCGCCCAGATCATGGACCGTCACGAGACGGTGGGCCAGGACCTGGTCGCTATGTGCGTCAACGATATTCTGGCTTCGGGCGCCGAGCCGCTGTTCTTCCTGGACTACGTTGCCATCGGTCACATCGAGGCCGAGCACATGGCAAAGATCATCAAGGGCGTGGCCGACGGCTGCAAGCTCGCGGGTTGCGCGCTCGTGGGCGGCGAGATGGCCGAGCACCCGGGCGTTATGGCTCCGGCCGACTACGACCTCGCCGGCTTTACCGTGGGCGTCGTCGATCGTCCCAAGATGCTCGACCCCGCGAACGTTCGCCCGGGCGATGTGATCCTGGGCCTGCCTTCCACCGGCGTGCACTCCAACGGCTACTCGCTCGTGCGCAAGGTCATCGGCGTCGACGGCATCAAGCCGGGCACGCCCGAGGCCGCCGCTAAGGCCGAGGAGCTGAGCCGTCCGCTCGAGGAGCTCGGCGGCGCTTCGCTGGCTGACGCCCTGCTGGCTCCCACGCGCATTTATGTGAAGCCGATTCTTGAGCTGCTGCGCGGCGGCGCCAACGTGCATGCTATCGCCCACATCACCGGCGGCGGTATTACCGAGAACCTCAACCGCGCGCTTGCCGACGACGTTGACGCCGTGGTCACCCGCAACGGTGCCGAGATGGGCTGGGACGTTCCGCCCGTCATTACCTACGTGTCGCGCCAGGCCGAGCTTGCGCCCAACGAGGCTTGCAAGACCTTCAACATGGGCGTCGGCCTGTGCCTGATCGTCGCCCCCGAGGACGAGGCTGCCGTGACCGAGGCTCTGGTCGCGCTGGGCGAGAAACCGTTCCGCGTGGGCGAGTGCGTCGAGGGCTCCGGTGAGGTCGTGTACTCCGATGAGCGCTAACGAGCAGATGGCTGCCGCCGAGGGCCTGGACTTTGTGCCCTATACCCGTCCGACCGGCACCGATACGGCTGAGCCGCTCAAGATCGGTGTGCTCATCAGCGGTTCGGGTACCAACCTGCAAGCGCTGATCGATCTGATTGCCGCCGGCAAGCTCAACGCTTCTATTGAGCTTGTGGTGTCGAGCCGTCCTTCGGCCAAGGGTCTGCAACGTGCAGAGCGTGCGGGCATCCAGACGCTTACGCTGTCCAAGGATGTCTATGCCGACCCCATCGCCGCCGACGAGATCATCGCACACGAGCTGCTCGAGCGCGGCTGCGAGTATGTGGTCATGGCCGGCTACATGCGCATGGTGCATACACCGCTGCTGGCGGCGTTTCCCAACCGCGTGGTCAACTTGCATCCGGCGCTGCTGCCGAGCTTTACCGGTGCGCATGCGATTGACGATGCCTTTGTGCGCGGCGTCAAGGTAACTGGCGTGACCGTGCATTTTGCCAACGAGGTCTACGACAACGGTCCCATCATCGCCCAGCGTGCGCTGGCTGTCGAGGAGGGCTGGGATGTCGACACGCTCGAGGAGCACGTCCACGCGATTGAGCACGTGCTGTATCCCGAGGTCGTGCAAATGCTCGCCGACGGCCGCGTCCACGTGCTGGAGAGCGGCAAGGTCGCAATTGATGCGCCCCGCGGCTAGCGGCGCACAGTACAATTTAGTTGAGTGGTCAGGGTGGTCATTGGCGCCAAGGCGCGCGTGGCCACCTTTTGTTTTGGGTAGTCACCCGCGACGTTCTTGAATGACTAGTCGTTTAAGAACGTCGCGGGTGACTAGGTGAGAGAGGTGAGCGCATGGCGGATAACGAAGCGCTGTTTACGCCCGAGCTGGTGTTTTTTGATTGGGAGTGTGCGACGCCGGGTGAGGTGTTTGCGCAGCTCGAGAGTGAGCTTGCTCCGCGCGGCTACATTGCCGACGGTTGGCTCGACGCCGTTCGCACGCGCGAGGATGCCTATCCCACGGGTCTTGCCATGCCGGCGGCAAACATTGCCATTCCGCATACCGATCCGGGGTTTGTGGCCAAGCCCTATATCGCGGTGGTGAAGCCCGCCGCGCCCGTGACATTTAACGCTATGGCTGGCATGGGCGCTCCGGTGCCGGCGCAGATCGTCATCAATCTGGGCATCGCCGAGCCGGGCGGCCAGGTCGAGGCCCTGCAGGCTCTCATGAACATCTTTATGGACGCCGATGCCGCATCCGACGTGCTCGGCCAGACCACGCCGCAGGGCATGGTCGACGCTATCCGCCGTCACTTCTAAGGTGCCGGCTGCCAGAGCTGTCCCCTTTGCACCAAAATGGTGCAGATTAACCTGTCCCCAATGCACCAAGCGTGCCGCGGGGGCTGCGTTGTGACACAATGGCGTTTGTTCGATTCGTTATGCGAAAGGCCAACTATGGCAAATAAGAAAAAGAACTCCGCACCCGAGCCGACGCCCGAGCAGCAGGCTCGCGCCGCCTCCAGCTCTCGCAAGAAGCAGCGCAAGACCCGCGTGTCCAAGACTGTCAAGATCGTTCTGGTGGTCATCGGCGTGCTGGCGATGCTGCTTTCCGTCTCGGCGATGGCGTGCTCCGGCCTTATGTCGCAGGCCGAGGACACCTCGGGCTACAAGCTGACCGGCGGTGTTGCTGCTACTATCAACGGCACCAACCTCACCGAGGACACCGTGACCAAGCAGATCATGAGCATGCGCACGTCCTACGGCTACACCAAGGACAAGGACTGGGCGCAGTATCTGGTCGACAACGACCTCACGCCCAAGAAGTATCGCAAGCAACTCATCGACTCCTACACGCAGCAGATTCTGCTTCAACAGGCACAGAAAGAGAACGACGTGACGGTGTCAGACGAGGAGGTCGAGAAGGCCTGGAAGGACGCGTGCAAGAGCGCGGGCGGTGCCAAGGCCTTTAAGAAGACCCTCAAGACCTACGGCTATACCGAGGACACCTACAAGGACTCGCTCAAGGAGAGTCTGGCGCAGCAGAAACTCAAGGATGCCGTCGCGCCCACGAGCAAGCCCAAGGACAGCGAGATTGTCGATTACATCAACGAAAACCTGTCCAGCTACAACGACGCCCGCCGCTCGTCGAACATCCTGATCAAGGTTGATTCCGACGCTTCCGACGAGGACAAGGCTGCCGCCAAGGCCAAGGCGCAGGAGTGCCTGGACAAGATCAACTCCGGTGAGTTGAGCTTTGAGGACGCCGTTGAGCAGTACTCCGAGGACACCGGTTCCAAGGAGAAGAAGGGCGATGTGGGCTGGGATAAGCTCACCACCTTTGTCGACAGCTACCAGACGGCGCTCGAGGGACTCAACAAGGGCGATGTGAGCGAAGTCGTCGAGTCGACCTATGGCTACCACATCATCAAGTGCACCGACTACTTCCATGTCGATAATCAGGTTGATGACATCAACCAGGTGCCCAAGGCCATCAAAAAGTACGTCTCCAACGTGGTGAAGACGCAAGCGGCCAGCACTGCGTACAGCGAGTGGCTGGAGCAGTACAAGAAGGATGCCGACATCACCGTCAACCCCATGCCCAAGGACGTACCCTATAACGTGAGTCTGAAGGGCGTTACCAAGAGTTCGACCGACGATTCGTCGACGACTGAGTAATCATGGGGCGGTGCTCGCGCGAGTGCCGCCCACGCTATTAGAGAGGATTTGCAGATGACCAACGAAGAGCTGCAGAAGGAAATGATCGCGGCCATGAAGGCTAAGGACAAGGTTCGCCTGTCCATCATTCGCCAGGTCAAGGCCGAGGTGAAGAATATCGAGGTTAACGAGCGCCGCGATGTGACCGAGGAAGACGTCAACAGCATGATCAAGCGTCTGATTAAGCAGACGAGCGAGACGCTGGAGATGTCCATCAAGGCCGGCACCGACCAAGAGCGTACCGACAACCTGACCGAGCAGGTCAAGATTCTGGAGAGCCTGCTGCCCGCGCAGGTTTCGGGCGAGGAGCTCGAGGCCCTGATCGAGCAGGTCATCGCCGAGCTGGGCGCCACGTCCAAGAAGCAGATGGGCCAGGTTATGGGCGCACTCGGCAAGGCCACCGGCGGCAACTTCGACAAGCCGGCCGCGGCAAAGATCGTTGGAGCCAAACTCGCGTAGGGACCGAGCGGCATATAGTTGATGTTGAGGGGGCGTGACCATTGCGGTCGCGCCCCTTTTTTGATGGCAGCTGAAGGGCACTCATTGGGGACGGAAGGTTGCGGGTTCTTTACGGGGATGCAGCGTTGGCTGCGGAAACGTGGTTCTTTCCGTACAATAGTTCAACTCGTGTAAACGCAGGGAAGGGACATTCATGGCAGACATGATCGAGATCAAGCATCTCAACAAGTACTTTGGCGACCTGCATGTGCTCAAAGATATCAACCTCACCGTCAAGCGCGGCGAGAAGCTCGTAATGATCGGGCCCTCTGGTTCGGGTAAGTCGACGCTCATCCGCTGCGTCGATTATCTTGAGGAGCCCACGTCGGGCGAGGTCATCATCGACGGCACGCTGCTTACCAAGAAGAATCACCTGGAGATGGCTCGCAAGTATAGCTCCATGGTGTTTCAGCAGTTCAACCTGTATCCCAACATGACGGTGCTGGGCAATCTGACGCTCGCGCCCATCAAGCTGCAAAAGAAGAGCAAGGAGGAGGCGACCGAGATCGCCATCGCCGCGCTCAAGCGCGTTGGCATGGCTCATAAGGCCGGCGAGTATCCGCAGAACCTCTCGGGCGGTCAGCAGCAGCGCATCGCTATCGCCCGTGCCCTGTGCACTAAGCAGCCCATCATCCTGTTTGACGAGCCGACCTCGGCGCTCGACCCCGAGATGGTCCAGGAGGTTCTGGACGTTATGATTGAGCTTGCGCAGGAGGACATCACCATGATCTGCGTGACGCATGAGATGGGCTTTGCGCGCCAGGTGGCCGACCGCGTCATCTTTATGGAGGACGGCCGCATTCTGGAGGAGGGCACGCCCGAGCACTTCTTCGATAACCCCGAGAACCCGCGCTGCCGCGAGTTCCTGTCCAAGATTCTGCACTAGGCGCGGTGATGGACATGACGGATATGACGAGGGCGGCTGTATCGCGCCGTCACTTTTTGCAGCTGGCTGGCGCCGGCATGCTCGCGCTGACGGGGACCGCGCTCACCGGTTGCGGCAACTCTGCCAGCGGCGAGGCCTCCGACAAGGGGTCCAAGCTTGCGACCATCAAGTCGCGTGGCCACCTGAACGCCGGCGTTAAGAAGGATGTTCCCGGCTACGGCTATTACGACACCGCCAAGGGTCGCTTTGAGGGCATGGAGGTCGATCTGTGCTACCAGATCGCCGCTGCCGTCTTTGGCGTGAGCTACAAGGAGGCCCGCGCCCAGGAGCTGGTCGAGTTTACCGACGTAACGCCCAAGACGCGCGGCCCGCTGATCGACAACGGCCAACTCGATGTGGTCGCGGCGACCTACACCATCACCGACGAGCGCAAGAAGAGCTGGGATTTCTCGACGCCGTATCGCACCGACTACGTGGGCCTCATGGTCAAGAAACGTTCGGGCTTTACCTCGATTGAGGACCTGGACGGCAAGGTCATCGGCGTGAGTCAGGGTGCCACCACGCAGGGCCTGATCGAGCAGATGATCAAGGATAACGGCTTTACCTGCGAGCCCGAATTTAGGGCCTTTAGCGGCTACCCCATCATCAAGAGTTCGCTCGACGCCGGCAATATCGACGTCTTTGCCATGGACCGCTCCACGCTGGCCGGCTACATGAACGAGACTGTCGAGCTACTGCAGCCCGAGGTCAAGTTTGGCGAGCAGGGCTACGGCGTGGCGACCAAGAAGGGCTGCGACCTCTCGGCCGTGGTCAATCAGGTGGTCTGCGATCGCTTGGCCGACGGCTGGCTCGATCAAGAGGTCAAGACCTGGGGTCTTGTGTAGGCGCATCGTCCAAGGAAGGAATCAAATGCTCGAAGGATTGTTTGACGCCGACCGCTGGTCGACGACATTTCAAAACATGGGGCCCTTCTGGGAGGGCTTTGGCGTGACGCTGCAGGTGGTCGTTGCTGGTCTGCTGCTGTCGCTGGTGCTGGGCACGCTGCTGGGCGTGTTCTCGACCACCCGTTCGCGTGTACTGCGCGCCATCAGCCGCGTGTACGTTGAGTTTTACCAGAATACCCCGCTACCCGTGCAGGTGCTCTTTATGTATATGGCTGGCCCGCAGTTTTTGCAGGCTATAACCGGCGCCGACCAGCCGGTGCGCATCGCGCCGTTCGTGCTGGGCTTCTTGGGTGTGGGCCTGTATCACGCGGCCTACATCTCGGAGGTCATCCGCACCGGTATCGAGGCGGTTCCGCGCGGTCAGATGGAGGCGGCCCAGAGCCAGGGCTTCACCCGTGCACAGGCATACTGGTACATCGTGCTGCCCCAGACGTTCAAGATCATTCTGCCGCCGCTGTGTAACCAGGCGCTCAACCTGGTCAAGAACACGTCGGTGCTGGCGCTTGTGGCCGGTGGCGACCTTATGTACCGTTCCGACAACTTTGTGAGTCTGTACGGTTACCTGCAGGGATACATCGTCTGCTGCCTTATGTACTTCATCATCTGCTTTCCGCTCGCCATGCTGGTGCAGTGGCTCGAGCGCCGCTCCAAGGAGCGTCCGCGCGGAGTGAGCCTGGCCGAGCTGGGGCTCGACAACGTAGAGGAGGCCTAGCGCATGGAAATCTTCAACGCGACCAACCTGCTCTACATTTGGGGCGGTTTTGTTAAGACCATCGAGATCTCGGCGCTGTCGATCTTTTTCTCGCTCATCTTTGGCACGGTGCTGGCGCTTGTTAAAAGCTATGCGCCCCGCCCGTTCCGCATTTTGGTGAGCGCCTATATCGAGCTGTTCCGCTGCACACCGAACCTGCTGTGGATCCTGTTTATCTACTTTACGGTGCAGGGCTTGGACATCGTGATCTCGACCATCGCCTTTACGCTGTTTACCAGCGCCGTTATGGCTGAGATCGTGCGCGGCGGTCTTAACTCGATTCCGCGCGGCCAGTTTGAGGCGGCGCAGAGCCAGGGCTTTGGCTTCTTTGCCACCATGCGCTACATCATTCTGCCGCAGACGTTTAAGACGATCATTCCGGCGCTGTTTAGCCAGTGCACGACCGTCATCAAGGACAGCTCGTATCTTTCGGGCATTAACGTGGCCGAGCTCATGTACACGGCAAACGTCGTGATGGCCCACGCGATTGATCTGTCGCAGGTGCTTATGCTCTACGGACTGGTGTTTGCGATGTACTTTGTGCTCAACTTTGGTATCTCGCTGCTGGTGAGGGCTTATCAACGCCGTATCGTGGCCGCATAGTCCTGCTTCCCCAAGCACGGCACCTTGCCCCTCAATCGTCGCTTGCGTACATTTAGTACGCGGCGCTCCTCTTTCGGGGCAATCTGCCGCACTTGGGAAACCGGGACGGTCGTAAGTGACAAAATGGGAATCAGGAATTGCCTTTTCTCATTTGTTAGAAAGGAATCGCGATGAGCGATCTGGAGAACAAGAAGAATCCTGTGGTCATTACCATCGCGCGCGATTTTGGTGCCGAGGGTCATGAGATTGGCCGAATGCTTGCCAACGAGCTGGGGATTCCGCTGTACGACAACGAACTGCTGGTGCGTGCGTCGCTGCGTGCGGGCGAGTCGCTCGATAAGATGGCCGCCTACGACGAGCGCCTGGCCGTGGAGAACATGGCGTTTTTGCCCGACCGCTACGACGCCCGTTCGTACTCGGACAAGCTGTTCCAAAAGATGAGCCAGGTGATTTTGGACCTGGGTGAGACCGAGAGCTGCATTATCGAAGGCCGCCTGTCCGATTACCTGCTTCGCAACAACCCCAACCACATTGCCGTGTTGGTGACAGCGCCCTTTGAGGACCGCGTCGAAATCGTGCGCAAGAAGCGTGGCCTTAACAAAAAGAAGGGTGCCAAGCTGGTCAAGCAGCAGCAGAAGGCGCGTGAGGCGTTCTACAAGCGCTACAGCGCCGGCAAGTGGAAGATGACGAGCGGTAAGGATATCGTCGTCAATCGCGCCAAGCTGGGCCGCGAAGGCTGCAAAGACGTTATCGCCGCTGCCTACCGCTACAAAGTAGCGCAGCTCGAAGACTAACCGACCAAAACCACCACAAAGGGGACAGGCACCTTTGTGGTGGTTTTTGTTTTAGGCCGAGGGGAAGGCCTTGGCGGCAGTGCCTATCCTCGGCTTTTGCATAGTCTCGATCTGTAACACCAAGCCAGCGAAAATGGCTCTAACTGTTACAGATTTAGATGAACCGTTCGGCCGTCAGCCCAACGTCTTGATCTGTAACACCAGGCGGCATATTTGGTCTCTAACTGTTACAGATTGAGATGCGGCGTGGGCGGCCGGCACAATATCTCGATCTGTAACAACTGCAGGGCTCAACGGACTCCAACTGTTACAGATTGAGACAAAACGATCAGGCAAGTCCAAAACCACCACTAAGGTGCCTGTCCCCTTTGTGGTGGTCGGGCGGCCGGCATAGAAAAAAGTCCCCGCCGGGCGTGTGCTCGACGGGGACTTTGCCGTTTGGTGGCTAGCGCTGTAGGTGATTACTCGCCCAGCAGGCTCTTGGTGATGGAAGCGGCGGCCTTCTTGCCGGCGCCCATCGCCAGAATGACCGTAGCGGCACCGGTGACGATGTCGCCGCCGGCCCAGATGCGGGGATCGGTGGTCTGGCCGGTCTCCTCGTCGGCGACGATGTAGCCCCACTTGTTGAGCTCCATCTTGCCGCCGATCTTCTTTGCGAAGGGGTTGGCGTTGGTGCCGATAGCCGAAATCGCGACGTCGCAGGGGATCTCCTCGATGGCGCCCTCGATGGGCACCGGGCGACGACGGCCGGACTCGTCGGGCTCGCCGAGTTCCATCTTCTGGACCTTGACGGCGCACACGGAGCCGTCCTCGCCAGCGACAAACTCGAGCGGGGAGACGAGCGGCAGAACCTCGACGCCCTCGGCCTTAGCATGGTGCAGCTCGGCGCGACGGCAGGGCATCTCGTCCTCGGTACGACGGTAGGCGATGATGGCGTGCTCGGCGCCCAGGCGCTTGGCGGTACGGACGGCGTCCATGGCCACGTTGCCGCCGCCAAAGACAACGACGTTCTTGCCGTGCTTGGTGGGGGTGTCGTACTCGGGGAACTTGTTGGCCTTCATCAGGTTCACGCGGGTGAGGTACTCGTTCGCGAAGAAGACGTTGGGCAGGTTCTCGCCGGGGACGTTGAGGAACTTGGGCAGGCCAGCGCCGGTCGCCACGTAGATGGCGTCGAAGCCCTGCTCGAACAGCTCCTCGGCCGTGGCCATGTTGCCCACGACGGAGTTGTACTCAAACTTGACGCCCATGTCCTCCAGGCCGTCAATCTCGCGTTTGACGACCGCCTTGGGCAGACGGAACTCGGGGATGCCGTAGACCAGCACGCCGCCGCCGGTGAAGAAGGCCTCAAAGACGGTAACGTCAAAGCCGTTACGGGCGAGCTCGCCGGCGCAGGTGATGCCGGACGGGCCGGAGCCGACGACAGCGACCTTCTTGCCGTTCTTGGGGGCCATCTTGGGCGTGGAGGCGAGCTCGGGGCGGTCACCCAGGAAGCGCTCGAGCTGGCCGATGGCCACGGGCTCGGACTTCTTGCCACGGATGCACTTGCCCTCGCACTGGTTCTCCTGCGGGCAGACGCGGCCGCAGATGGCGGGAAGCATGGAGTCCTCGCGAATGGTATCGAGAGCGCCGCCGAAGTCCTTCGCGCGGATCTGCTCGATAAAGCGGGGAATGTTGATGTTGACGGGGCAGCCCTCAACACAGAACGGCTTCTTGCAGTTGAGGCAGCGCTCGGCCTCGGCCAGCGCCATCTCTTCGGTGAAGCCCTTGTCGACGGGGCGGAAGTCGCAGGCGCGCTCGGCAGCCGGCTCCTCGTTATCGGGGGTGCGGGGCGACTTCATATCGGCAACGAAACGACCGTTAACTAGTGGCATGCGCAGCTCTTTTCCTCATAGGCCTTGAGGGACTCGCCCTCTTCGGAACGGTAAGCGGCCTGGCGGGCACGAAGGTCATCCCAGTCGACCAGGGTGGCATCGAAGTCGGGGCCGTCGACGCAAGCGAACTTGGTCACGCCGCCCACCTCGACGCGGCAGCAGCCGCACATGCCGGTGCCGTCAACCATGATGGGGTTGAGTGACGCGGTGATGGGGGTGTCGTACTTCTGGGCGGTGAGGGTCGAGAACTTCATCATCGGAACGGGGCCGACGCAGAAGACCTGGCTCACGGCCTTGTCCTGCAGCAGGCGCTCCAGCGGAGCGGTGACAACGCCCTGCTCGCCGTAGGAGCCGTCGTCAGTGGTGATGTGGATGTGGTCCTCGTCGAGGAGCTCGCGGAACTGGTCCTCCATGAGCAGGAGGTCCTTGGTGCGAGCGCCCATGATGGCGTGCACCTCGTGACCGGTCTCGACCAGGTGCTTGGCGACCGGGAAGGCAATTGCCAGGCCGACGCCGCCGCCAATGACGG
This sequence comes from uncultured Collinsella sp., assembly GCA_958453935.1. Taxonomy (GTDB): domain Bacteria; phylum Actinomycetota; class Coriobacteriia; order Coriobacteriales; family Coriobacteriaceae; genus Collinsella. Next base: position 27,498 of record CAUDZT010000028.1, read on the forward strand.
CGCAGGGGCCCTCGGCCATCTCGGTGGGAACGCCCAGCGGGCCCACGACGTCGCGCAGTGACTCGCCGGCCTCATAGGTGGAAAGCATCTCGGTGGTCTTGCCGATCACCATGAAGATGAACTCGACCCAGCCCTCGTCACCGTTCCAACCAGCTAGGGTAAACGGGACGCGCTCGCCCGTCTCGTTGGCGCGAACCATGAGGAACTGTCCAGCGTGCGCATGCTTGGCGATCGCGGGCGCCTCGATGCGGAACTTGAACACCTTCTCCGAGAACTGCGTCTTCTCCAGGATCTTATACATAGAACCCCTCTCTTGTTAGGGCCGCCGAACCGTGCCTCCACGGAAATGGACGGTAGCCCGAGTAAAACCGTACGCGCACAGGCGTTGTGCAGACATACGGTGCAAATTATACCCTCATGGACATGCTGTTTACGTGTGTCTTCGGCGGTTGGGAAAAGGGTTTATCCACTTCGACCTACCAAATAGGGATAGGTTTATTTTGGTCGGTTTTATCAGGCAAAACGGCAAAGGGGGCCGGCCTCGGGTTGTGATGAGGCCGGCCCCCTTTGGGGTGTTATGCGTGTATGGCGGCGCGGGGTTTATTGCGATGCGGCCACCGGGGCGTTTCCGCAGATAAAACCTGCCAAAATAAACCTGTCCCTAAACGGTAGGTTTTAGTGCTTGCCGTTGGCGGAGGCGGCGCCGTTGACGTGGTCGCGGGCGTAGATTACGCCGTGGACGATGGCCAGACCGGCGGCATCTGCGGCGCGGGCGCAGGTGTCCTGGAAGTCCTCGGCCTCGCGGGCGCGCAGCTGCTTGAGCACATAGTCTGCCACGGCCATCTTGCCGGGAGGGTTGCCGATGCCGGTGCGGATACGGCTAAAGTCGCGGCTGCCCATCTTGTCGATGATGGAGCGCAGGCCGTTGTGACCGGCATGGCCTCCGCCCACCTTGACGCGCACGTCACCGGCGGGAATGTCGAGCTCGTCGTGAATCACGAGCAGCTCCTCGGCCTTGATCTTGTACTCGCGGCAGAGCTTGGAGATGGGTCCGCCCGAGGTGTTCATGTACGACTGCGGCTTGACCAGCACGATCTGGCGCTTGCCACCCTCTTCCTCGGGATCGTTGATGTTGATGAGCGCGACCTCGGCGCCTGCCTGGTTTTTCCAGTACGTGACGCCGGCCTGACGGGCCAGCTCGTCAATCGCCTTAAAGCCGGCGTTGTGGCGGGTCTCGGCATATTCCTCGCCAGGGTTGCCAAGTCCGGCAACCATGCGAATCTTAAGCGGCTGTGCAGCTGCCATGTGCTTCCTTTCGTCGATTTATCGTCTGCTATGGTGAGCGACCCCGTTGCCGCTGTC
>CAUDZT010000029.1 GCA_958453935.1 uncultured Collinsella sp.
AGCTCCTCATCGTTCATCTGGCGATGCGTGGCGTTAGCGGGATGCAGGCAGCAGGTGCGAGCATCGGCCACATGCGTGGCGATCTGGGCGAGTTTAAGGCTCTTCATAAAGGTCTCGGCCGCCGCGCGACCACCGTTAAAGCCAAAGCTCACGACGCCGCAGGTACCGTTGGGCATGTACTTCTGAGCCAGGTCATAGTACTTATCGCCCTCCAGGCCCGGATAGCTCACAAAGCGCACCTTGGGATGGCTCTGCAGGAACTTAGCAACGGCCAGGCCGTTCTCACAATGACGCGGCATACGCACATGCAGGCTCTCGAGCGAGCTATTCAGGAAAAACGCCGCCTGCGGGTTCTGCATGGGGCCGAGGTCGCGCATGAGCTGAGCGGTGGCCTTGGTAATGAAGGCACCCTCGCGACCGAACTTCTCGGCATAGGTCACGCCGTGATAGCTCTCGTCGGGCGTGGTGAGACCCGGGAACTTGTCTGCATGGGCCATCCAGTCAAACTGGCCGTGGTCGACGATCACGCCACCCAGGTAGGCCGCATGCCCATCCATGTACTTGGTGGTAGAGTGCGTGACGATGTCGGCGCCCCACTCAAAGGGACGGCACATCACGGGCGTCGGGAAGGTGTTGTCGACCATCAGCGGCACGCCGTGGTCATGCGCGGCCTTGGCAAAGCGCTCAATATCGAGCACGGCAAGGGCGGGGTTGGCAATCGTCTCGCCAAAGACGAGCTTGGTATTGGGCTCAAACGCTGCCTCGAGCTCCTCATCGGTGCAGTCGGGGGCGACAAACGTGCAGGTCACGCCCATGCGGCCCATGGTGTGGGCGAGCAGGTTATACGTACCGCCGTAGATAGCAGAGCTCGCGACCACGTGATCACCGGCACCGGCCACGTTAAAGATCGCGAGGAAGTTCGCGGCCATGCCCGAACTCGTGAGCATCGCAGCGGTGCCGCCCTCCATCTCGCAGATCTTGGCGGCAACCAGATCGCACGTGGGATTCTGCAGACGGCTGTAGAAGTAGCCCGACTCCTCTAGGTCAAACAGCTTGCCCATGTGCTCGGACGTGTCGTATTTCCACGTGGTGGACTGGTAGATGGGCACCTGGCGCGGCTCCGCATCGCCCGGATGATAGCCGCCCTGAACACATGTAGTTCCGATGGTCTGCTCGCTCATATCTAGCTCCCTTGCCTGGGTTACGTTTTATTCGGTTCACGATACCGCTACCCTGCACCCCTCTCAACCCATCCCGCCGATAGGTTATGGGACAAATTAATCAGGGGCATTCGTCTCAGCCTTAGGCATTTGTTCGATGGATATAAATGAGGCATACCTGAAGCTCTCAATGATTACATACACCGGCAAGGGTACCATAGGCGGGTACACCGTAATCAAGGAGACACCGATGAAGCAAATCGATACAGCCCAGCTCGGCATCACCGCCTGTCAGGCTCAGGCTGCCGAGTACCACGCCCGCGGCTTTAACTGCGCGCAGGCCGTCGCCTGCACGCTCGCGCCCGCCGTCGGGCTCGACCCCCAGGTCGCCTTTACCCTCACCGAGGGCTTTGGCGCCGGCATGGGCGGCATGACCGAAACCTGCGGCGCCATCTCGGGTGCCGTGGCCATCATGGGCTTTGTAATGAGTGACGGCATGGAGAACCCCAAGACCAAGGGTCAGACCTACAAGCTGTCGCGCGAAATCGCCAAGCGTTTTGGCGAGAAGAACACGACGACCGTCTGCGGCACGCTCAAGGGCATCGGATCGGACAAGGGTCCGCTCCGCAGCTGCCCCGGCTGCATCGACGATGCCGTCGAGATCGCCTGCGATGTGCTAAAGCAGCTCGCCGAGTAAACGGCAGCAACATAAAACGACGGCCGGCGCGCTTGGGATTCATCCAAATGCACGCCGGCCGTCGTCGTTAGAACTCAGCAAACACGGGAGCGCTGACCTCAATCTCCTCGCGCCCCGCCATAAGCTCGCACATCTTAGCGCAAAACGGCTCTTGCTCCCCCGCTTTAAACACCAAGTGAAGTGTCACAGCATCCGCGTAATCTGTATCCGAAACCTTGGCACCCGAATCCTGCGCCAAGCGAAGCACCTGCTCATACTGTGGATAGGCCACATGCACATCAACCGGCACGACGCTCGTCATCTCGACGATCTGCCCGGCCTCCTGAGCCGCGGCCAACGCCGCCTGCGTCGCCGCGGTATAGGCACGCACCAAACCACCAGGCCCCAACAGCGTGCCACCAAAATAGCGCGTTACTACGCAGCAAACATTTTTGAGCCCCGCACCGCGCAGCACCTCGAGCGTCGGCATACCACTCGTGCGGCTCGGTTCACCATCATCGCTCTGGCGCTCGCGTCCATCGACCAAAATCCACGCGGGAACATTGTGTCGAGCGTCGTAATGACGCTTGCGAACCATCTCGATAAAGGCATTCGCCTCGTCCTCGGACTCAATATGGACCAGCTGGGCAATAAACCGGCTCTTGCGGTCCACAAACTCGCCCGAAACCTCAATATTCGATTGCAGAGTAAAATAGCTGTCCAACAAAGCCCCTCAACAAAATAAAGCGCGGCAACAAACAGCCTCAATAATACGGCAAAGGGCATATCGATTGTCAGGGTAACAAAAATGCCAAGTGGGCCGATAAGCCGGGTTCTGTCGTGAACGGTCATTTATCTTGTCTGCACGTTACCGTGCAGCTCCACGCACGCTACCCGAACGCGGACCGGGCCGGCCCATAGCGTTCCTATTCGCGCTTGCTCCGGATGGGGCTTGCCAAGCCGCCATGTTGCCACGACGCTGGTGGTCTCTTACACCACCGTTTCAGCTTTTCCCTTTACGCCTTGCGGCGCAGGTGGGAGTCTTCTTTTCTGCGGCGCTTTCCGTCGGATCACTCCGCCCGGCCGTTAGCCGGCATCCCGCCCTCTGGAGCCCGGACTTTCCTCACGCGTGCTGCAAGCAGCACATCGCGCGACCGTCTGGCCCACTCAGCAGTGCAAAAGTGTAGCACACCGTCACCGCGGGCAGCGGCACAACACAAGCGCTCGACACGATAAACCAAGAACCACGCTATACAGTACAATAGGGTCGTCGATGGGCAACGTCGTCAGTCGAGACGCGACCGCGCTCCGCACCCCTCCGTCTACTCGGTGTGTTCCCGCCTCCTCCCCGAGGCGGGATGTCGGCTTTTTTCATGCACCGACAATCCAATAGCCTGTGGACAGCCCGGCAGCGTTGCGCATCTCGGCGCCAAATGCAAAAAGGGACCCGTCCATTACGGACGGATCCCTTAAAACAAGTGATCGTCAAACCGAATTACTCGGCGTCGGTCTCCTCGTCCTTCTTCTCGGAAGGCAGCGGGGTAACCTCGATCTCGACGCCCAGAGTCTCAGCAGCAGACTTCATGGACAGGGAGATACGACGACGGTCGAGGTCGATTTCCATGACCTTGACCTGAACCTTGTCGCCCACATGGGTGACCTGAGAAGGCTGATCGACGTGCTTGTTGGCCATCTCGGAGATGTGCACCAGGCCCTCGATGCCCTCGCCCAGATCGACGAAAGCGCCGAACGGGACAAGCTTGGTCACAGTGCCCTCGACGATAGCGCCGACGGGGTACTTCTTGACCAGTGCGCGCCACGGATCCTCGGTGGTCTGCTTGAGACCCAGGGAGATGCGCTCGCGGTTGAGGTCGACGTCGAGAACCTCGACCTCGACCTCCTGGCCGACCTTGACAACCTCGGAAGGATGGTTGACGTGGTTCCAGGAGAGCTCGGAGATGTGGATGAGGCCGTCGATACCGCCGAGGTCGACGAAGGCGCCGAAGTCGACGATGGAGGAAACGGTGCCCTGGAGACGCATGCCAGACTTGAGCTTGGACAGGATCTCGGAACGCTCGGCCTTACGGGACTCCTCGAGCACGACGCGACGGGAGAGGACAACGTTGTTGCGGTTGCGGTCCATCTCGATGACGCGGGCCTCGATGCGGGTGCCCATGTAGGAGGTGAGGTCCTTGACGCGACGGAGGTCGACGAGGGAAGCGGGCAGGAAGCCACGCAGGCCGATGTCGAGGATCAGGCCGCCCTTGACAACCTCGATAACCTCGCCCTCGACGTTCTCGCCGGAGTTGAACTTCTCCTCGATGCGGTTCCAAGCACGCTCGTACTCGGCACGCTTCTTGGACAGGACCAGACGACCGTCCTTGTCCTCCTTCTGGAGAACCAGAGCCTCGATGGGATCACCGAGTGCAACGATGTCTGCAGGGTTAGCGTCCTTGCGGATGGACAGCTCGCGGACCGGGATAACGCCCTCGGACTTGAATCCGATGTCAACGAGCACCTCGTCATGCTCGATCTTAACGACAGTGCCGTTAACGAGATCGCCCTCATCAAAGTCGGTAATCGTACCGTCGATGAGGTTGTTCATCTCCTCCTCGTTGACATCGTCAAGAGAGAAAATGGACGAGTTCTGAATCTCACTCAAAGGTGGACCCCTTTCGAACTACGGGGCCCCGATTGCTAGGACCTACAGAAGGGTGCGACAAGCACACAACGTTTAGGAACACTCGGGAGCCGACAGATACTAATGTGACGCTTATGCAATCACGTTCGTATAGGTTACGGGGAAATGAGTTCGATTTCAAGCGTGAACTGCGATTTTTTACTCGTGTGGAGACTTTTTCGTAATCTTATGAACACACGTCTCCGCAACTTGACGATAACCAGCCAGGCATTCGGCTTTGGGGTAAAGTATCCGGAGCCAACGATTCTAGATCGATTTTTCGAGAAAGGTGCCCGCGTGCTCAAAGCAGTCGTTTTCGATATGGACGAAACGCTTCTTAGCATCAACCTCAACGCGTTCATCCTTCGCTATTTTAAGGATGTCTCTTCGATGCTCGCGGATATCGGGCACCGCAGCCGCGGTGGCACGATGGCACGCCTCGGCACCATCCTGGTCGACCTCAACGCCAATCGCCGCAGCGGCACGGACAACCGCACCAATCTTGAGTTTTACCAAGAAGAGGTCAAGCGCCGATGCGGGATTTGCCTCTCCGATCCCCTCATCTACGAGGCGTTTACCTACTACGACCGCGAAGTTCTTCCGTACAAGAATGACGAACTCATCAACGCCCATGCCATGCCGGGCGCACACGCCGCGCTCCAGGCCGTACAGGACGCAGGGCTGCGCTGCGCGCTCTTTACCAACCCCAGCTTTCCGCAGGGGGCCATCGAGTGCCGCATGGGTTGGGGCGACCTGGCCGACGCCCCCTTTGAGCTCGTCACGCACATGGGAAACGCCACCCGCTGCAAGCCTGATGCCACCTACTATCTAGAGCAGCTTCAGGTGATGGGGCTCGAACCGCACGAGGTCCTTATGGTGGGCAACGATCCCAAACGCGACTTCCCTAGCCCCGCCTGCGGCATTCAGACTGCCTATGTAGGCCAGGGCAAGCCCAACCGAGTCACCTGGCGCGGAACCATGGAAGGCTTCGCCCGCGACTTTAACGCCGTAGTAGAAGCCTTCTACGAACACCAAGTAGCGGAAGAATTGTCCTAACAGACTCGAGTCTTGCCGATCATGATGTTGAGGATCTCGACGTCGGTGTCCTTCATGCCCACGCGGCCTACGTAGCCCATACTGGCGATTGTCTGCTCAACGGTATCTTGGATCAGGCCCTCGCCGGCGCGGAAGCCGCGACCCTGCATGGCCATATCATGGCCCAGGATCGCCGCATCGACGGCAGCCGAAATCTTGGCGGCACAGCTCGCCTTGGCGCCATCGCACACGATGCCGCCAACGTTACCGAGCGTGTTCGAAACCGTCGCGCCAATCTGCTCGCGCGTGCCACCGCACAGCCAGGTAATCGCAGCACCGGCACCGCACGCAGCGCAAATAGCACCGCAAAACGCCGAGAGCGCACCAATATAGCTCTTGATATGCACGGCGATAAGATCGGACAGCATCACGGCGCGCACCAGGCGCTCGTGGTCGCAGCGCAGGTACTCGGCATACTCCATGACGGGCAGTGCGCAGGTAATGCCCTGATTGCCCGAGCCGCACACAATGGCGACCGGCAGCGCGCAACCGTTCATGCGGGCGTCGGACCCGGCGGCCGCACGGGCACGGGCACGGCAGGCGACGTCATCGGCACGAGCACCCAGCAGCGTACGACCCACCTCGGCGCCCCAAGCGTGCGCAAGGCCCTCGGCACTGATTGCGCCATTCAGCTCAATCTGACGCTCAACGGCAGCGCGGGCGCCCTCAATGTCACCGTCCTCGATAAAGTCGATGATGGAATCAATGGACATGGGCGTATCGGCGTTATCTGCTGCCCGCTCGGCCACCACGCGCTCGGCGCAGGCGGCACACTCCCCCGCCGACTTGCCGCACACCGGAATACCGTCGAGCGTATGGCACGTGACATTGGTGTGGTGGTCGGTAATCTCGACGACCGCGGTATGGCCCCCGGCCGTGGCAGTCACCTTGATGTAGAGGTTGGGCACACCCTCGACAAGCGATACACCGCAGTAACCGGCATCGGCGAGGAGCTCGGCCACGCGAGCACGATCTTCGTCGTTAACGCTCTCGAGCACCTCGAGCGCGCTCTTGGCGTCACCGCCCACGGCACCCAGCACGGCTGCCGCTTCAATACCGTGCATACCGCCCGAGTTGGGCACGGTCACGCTCTTAACGTTCTTGATGATGTTGCCCGAGCAGGCAACGTCCATATGATCGGGTTCGCAACCGAGCGTCTGGCTCGCCAGCGCCGCTGCATAGGCAACGGCAATGGGCTCGGTGCAGCCGAGTGCACAGACAAGCTCGCGGTTCAAAACATCGCAAAACGCGGCATCACGGATGGAATCGGTAGGCATAGGTATCTCCTGCTTGCATAACGGGCTGGACTCTCAAAAAAGTTGGCTCCTTTATTTGATAACAATGCATCAAAAACCGCAACCACGGTTCCGGCGGACGGCGCTCAAGCACAAATTGGCGGCATTATTCATGAGAGGCCGGTCTTGTTGCCTGCTAAAGCGTTTGACCAAAAAACGCCCGAGCGTTTACGCAAAAGTCGCGCTATCATGCAGTCGAACGCGGTAAACACCTTTAGCATTTGCGCCGCACAGACCAGAGAGGAACCATCCATGAAGATCGGTATCGGTAACGACCACGCCGCCGTCGAGCTCAAGAACATCATTTCCGAGCACCTGAAGGAACGCGGCTGCGAGGTCGTGAACTTTGGCACCGACACCTCCGAGAGCTTCGACTACCCCATCGCCGGTTACAAAGTGGGCAAGGCCGTTGCCAACGGCGACGTTGACCTGGGTATCCTGATCTGCGGCACCGGCGTCGGGATCAGCCTGGCTGCCAACAAGGTCGAGGGCGTACGCGCCGTCGTGTGCTCCGAGCCCTTCAGCGCCAAGCTCTCGCGCATGCACAACAACACCAACGTGCTCGCCTTTGGCGCCCGCGTCGTTGGCTCCGAGCTCGCCAAGATGATCGTCGACGAGTGGCTCGACGCCGAGTTTGAGGGCGGCCGTCACGAGCGTCGCGTTAACCTCCTCAACGAGATCGACCAGACCCGCGGTCTCAAGGTCGTCGACGAGGCCTAAAGACTTACAACGCCATACGCTAGCGACAGCCCCCGCCTGGAATGCACGCACATTCCAGGCGGGGGCTCTTTAGTGGATTTCTAGGCATGTCCCAAAAATCTACTGGAATATAAAAGGGCGCCGCGGATGGAGTTCCGCGGCGCCCAAGCCACACGCTAACAGCTTTAAGGAGTCAAAGCTGGTTTAGCCAAAGAAGCGCTTGATCTCGATCTCGGCGTTCTCCAGGCAGTCGGAGCCGTGAATCACGTTGGCGTTGACATCGACGGCGAAGTCGCCGCGGATGGTGCCAGGAGCAGCATCAAGCGGGTTGGTAGTGCCCATAAGGGTGCGCATCTTGGAGACAGCGGAGAGACCGGAAACGACCATCTTGACGACCGGACCGCTCGTCATAAAGTCGCAGAGACCGCCAAAGAAGGGCTTGTCGGCCAGATGGGCGTAGTGCTCCTCGACGGTAGCGCGCTCGAGCGTGGTCATCTCCATGCGCTCGATGACAAGGCCGCTACGCTCAATACGAGCAACGATCTCGCCGATCTTGCGATCGCGCACGGCGTCGGGCTTAATCATGATGAAGGTCTTCTCGATAGCCATAAGGTAGCCTTTCAAGTAGGTTCGCGCGTGCCCAAGTCCCATTCCGGCACCCGCCTGGACTGCATCGTAACAGAGTTTTAGCTGCAGTTAAACAAAAAGCTGTTTATTGAAACGCTGCAATTTATTAAAGCGCTCCATATGTGTCACTTCTGTTTCGAAGCCCGATTAGAGTACCATCCGACCGCTCATCAACCACATGGAACAGAGCGGGCGGTCGGTTGCCACCCGCGAACGTACCCCCTTCACAACCTGCCCAAAGGTCCTACAGAAGTTCTCGACAAGCCCCTCCCCCATAGCAGCAAAATAGGGGCGCCCGCATCAGCAGACGCCCGTAAAGCTAAAACGATTTATCAATAAATGGACAATACGTCTTCAGCCAAACCTCTACTTTGCCCCGTGACCCATCTCGACAACCTTGGTTAGCGATCCAAACACGCCTTCGTCGGCCACGAGCTGCGCCTCGGCACGCTGCAGCTGCACGGCAACGGCGGCAGGGGCGGTACCGCCCTCGGCCGTGCGCGCGGCGACAATCGACGGGATATCGAGCGCCTCGGTAATATCGCGCTCAAAGAGCGGGCTTGCCTCCTGGAACACCTCAAACGGCAGGTCCTCAAGATTGCAGCCGCGCTTCTCACACATCAGGACCAGGTGCCCCACCACGGCATGTGCCTCGCGGAACGGTAGACCGCGCTTTGCCAGGTAATCGGCAACATCGGTGGCGGCAAGGTGCCCCACGCCGCACTCGCGCGCCATGGCATCCTCGTTGACGGTCCAGGTCGAAATCATTCCGGCCATAACGGACAGGCACTGCATGAGCGTGTGAGCGGTATCGAGCGCGCCCTCCTTGTCCTCCTGCAAGTCCTTGTTATAAGCGAGCGGCAGGCCCTTCATGGTTACCAGCAGCTGCACCAGGTTGCCGTACACGCGACCGCTCTTACCGCGGATAAGCTCGGCAAAGTCGGGATTCTTCTTCTGCGGCATGATGGACGAGCCGGTGGAGTAGGAGTCTGAAAGCGTGATAAAGCCAAATTCGGAGCTCGACCACAGCACGATCTCCTCGGAAAGACGCGACAGGTGCATCGCCATGACGGATCCGGCGTAATGCAGATCGAGCAGGAAATCACGGTCGGAAACCGCATCGAGCGAGTTGGGAATCACGCCCGCAAAGCCAAGTTCGGCAGCCGTCATCTGGCGATCGAGCGGATAGCTCGTACCGGCAAGCGCGGCAGCACCCAGCGGGCAGTTGTCGGCGGCATCAAAGGCGGCCTTCAGGCGCGTAAAGTCGCGCGCGAACATCCAGGAATACGCCAGCAGATGATGCGAGAGCAGCACGGGCTGAGCGTGCTGCATATGCGTGTAGCCCGGAAGAATCACCTTGTCGTACTTCTTGGCCGCATCCACCAGCACATGGCGCAGCTCAAGATTGGCCTCCATGAGCTCCTTGGCCAGCGCCTTGACGCCCAGGCGCGTATCGGTCGCCACCTGGTCGTTGCGCGAACGCCCAGTATGCAAGCGCTTGCCAGCCTCGCCGATACGACGCGTCAGCTCGCTTTCGATGGACATATGAATGTCCTCGTCGTTGATATCAAAGGTGAAGTTGCCGGCATCGATATCCTGTTCGATTCCGGTCAGGCCCTCGGCAATCGCCTGCTCGTCCTCGGCGCTGATAATGCCCTGGGCCGCCAGCATCTTGGCATGTGCCTTAGATCCGGCGATATCCTGCTTATAGAGATGTTTGTCAACCGGCAACGACGCGCCAAACTCCTGCGTGACCTCGGCCACGCCTGCCTCAAAACGACCGCCCCAAAGAGCCATGGAACCGTCCCCTTTCATCAAATCCCAAAACAAGCGCCCAAAGCAATGCGCCCTGTCGCTAAAGCGATTTCTCAACCGCTAGTTTTGCATATTCCCCACCATGTGCGAGGCCATATAGCTAATTTGCAAAGAAGTGACGCGCCATGCACTTGGCGCCCAACGTCTCCCTCCGAATGTTGCCCTGCGAACAATCGATCCAGGCCTTTAGGCTCATAGGAACGTCCTCGACCTTTGCAGCGTCGAACTCGGGCGCGAGGGCAAGTAAGGCATGCGCGATAGCATTGAACATAATGGATACTCCCCATATATATAGGCGCAGGGCCGTCAAATTGATAGGAGGAGCCCCGCCGGACAACCCCGGCGGGGCTCGGACTCAGCCGCAGACGCGGCATCATATATGCGGGCGGAACGTAGGGGCCACCGATGTTAAGAAGTGTCAGCAAGCATAACGAAAGGTAGGGACCCCATGCGCCCGTTATGTATCACGCGGATGGGCCGCGCGGATACCAAGGAAGAGAAGCCTTAGGCCTGGGCTGCAGCGGAGCTGGGACCCTGGACCTTAGCCCACGTCTTGAGCGACAGCGTATCGATCTCGATAAAGCCGGCGCTGGCCTTCTCGTCAAACGTAGTGTCGCGGTCGTAGGTAGCCAGACCGTAGTCATACAGGCTAAACGGGCTCTTGCGACCGACGACATGGCAGTTGCCCTTAAAGAACTTCAGACGGACGGTACCGGTCACGAACTTCTGGGTATCGGCCATAAAGGCATCGAGCGCGTTCTTGAGCGGGCTGTACCACTGGCCGTTGTACACGGCGGTGGCCCAATCCTGCTCGAGCTTGATCTTGGTCTTGAGCAGGTCGCCCTCAACGCAAATGTCCTCGAGCGCCTTGTGGGCGGTGATAAGCGTCAGGGCGCCGGGAACCTCATAGCACTCGCGGCTCTTGAGACCCACCAGACGATCCTCGACCAGGTCGAGACGGCCAAAGCCGTTGTCGCCCGAAATCTTGTTGAGGGCGATGACGATCTCGGAGAGCTTCATCTTCTTGCCGTCGACGGCGACGGGCTTGCCGGCCTCAAACTCAATCTCGGTGTAGGTCGGGGTGTCGGGCGTGTCCTCGGGATTCTTGGTCATAACCCAGGCGTCGTCGAGCGGCTCGTTCCAGGGATCCTCCAGGTGGCCGCACTCAATGGCACGACCCCACAGGTTGTCGTCGATGGAATAGGGGTTGTCGTTGGCACCCTCGGGAACCGGAACGTTGTGGGCGTGGGCATAGGCGACCTCGTCGGGACGGCACTTCAGATCCCACTCGCGAACCGGAGCGATAACCTTCAGCTCGGGGTCGAGGGCTTTGACGGCAGCCTCAAAACGAACCTGGTCGTTACCCTTGCCGGTGCAGCCATGAGCGACGTAGGTCGCACCAAACTCGTGAGCGACCTCAACGAGCTTCTTGGCGAGCAGCGGACGAGACAGGGCGGAGAGCAGCGGGTACTTGTTCTCATACATAGAGTTGGCGGCGATGGCCTTGGTCAGGAACTCATCGGAGAATTCGTCGCGCAGGTCGAGCACCTGGCAATCGAGAACGCCCAGGTCGAGCGCCTTCTGCTTCTTAGCATCCAGGCCGGTCTCCTCCTGGCCCACGTTGCCGCAGACGCAAACGACATCGAGATTCTTCTCGTCCTGGAGCCACTTGACACATACGGATGTATCAAGACCACCGGAATATGCGAGAACGACTTTTTCCTTGCTCATGGCTGTTTCCTTTCGCCCTTGGTAGCTAGTTAGAACATCGGTCAGTTGCAAGTCATTTCAAGGTCAAATACCGTGCAATATCAGGTTAAAAAGCAAAAATCAGCACATACATGCCCTAGAAACATGCAGCAATGTCGTGCTAAAACCCAACGACCTTAAAATGACTCTGTTGAGGCAATTCGCCCCATGCGGACAGAGACGATTGTTATCGTCGTCGGGAAATTGCGCGCTGGCGTCGGATGGCATTGTCTGCAGTGGTGATGATCTTTACGAACTGCATCTGCCTCTCCTTTCACATATCGCCGGGCGCAATTCAAATATCGCAAACGGTACCTTTTCCTCGGTAAGCGGTTGTTTTTCCGTCTCCGTTTTCGATGGTCGCTATATTACGCTAAAGTGCCCGCAGCACAAGCGACAAATTCAAATTTCTGAAAAGTTTTTTCATTACTTTGTGAATCGTGATGCAATTACGCGTCAACCCTGCGAAAATACGCTCGATTACCAAACGGAGGGTTATTCCGCCCGAAACAATTAAGAAACGGAAAGGCGCTTTTATGCAAACTTACGAATCGGACGCCGCTATCGGCAACATCAAGATCCTTGCCGTCGATATGGACAAGACGCTGCTGACCGACGAGCGCGTGCTACCCCAGGGTCTCGATGAGCGCCTGGACAAGCTCGCCGAGGCTGGCATCGTGTTCTGCCCCGCCAGCGGACGCCCCGCTCCCAAGCTCGAGGAGATGTTCGAGGACATCAAGGGCCGCATCGCCTTTTGCCCCGATAACGGAGCCTGCGTTATCTATCGCGGCAACTATATCTATAAGAGCACTATCGACGTGGCGCTGTATCAGCAGGTCTTGAGCCGCGCCTCGGAGGATTCGCGCGCTGTCCCCGTCCTGTGCTGCTTCGACGAGTTCTATGTACTTGCCCGCGATCATCAATACCACGACGAGATCAGCGTCTACTACAACACGATCAACTACGTCGATAGCTTTGAGGGCATTGACATCGAGTCTAACAAGATTTCGATCTTCTTCCCCGCCTACGATGCCGAGCCAGCGTTTCGCGAGGACTACAGCCCCGAGTTCTCGGACAAACTCTACGTCACCAATGCGGGCCGCGAGTGGATCGACTTTATGAATCTGGGCGTCGACAAGGGGTCGGGCGTAGCACATCTCTGCGAGCGCCTGGGCATCGATATCGCCGACGCCGCTGCCGTGGGCGATACGTACAACGACATCCCCATGCTGGAGCGCGTCGGGCATAGCTTTATCGTGGACAATGCCGAGGAGCACATGAACGCGCATGCCAAGTGGCGCATTCCGAGCAACAACGACGGGGGCGTACTGACGCTCATCGACGCCATCCTGGCGGCTCGGTAACGTGGCTCGTCGGACCTGGCCGGGCGGCGCGGATTAGTTTTTCGTTCGGTCAGGTCCTGGGCTCGCTCGGAAAGCACATTAAGTGCTTTCCGGCTCGTGCGGAATCTACGAAAAACTAATCCGCGCCGCCCGGCCAGGTCCTAGGTTTACTTTCCTGCCGCCAAGATGGCGTCTTGAGTGTCTAGATACTTAGCTGAAATGATTTGAGCAGAGGGGAGCCCCTTGTTGGAAGGGGCTCCCCTCTGTTTTGGTTACTGTGGGACAAATTAATCAGTAGTGTTTGTCCCAAATCTTAAGTATGTGGGGGCTTGCGTCTTGGGCGAGCTTGCCTTACCGAGTGCTTTCCTATTTGGCGTCGGCCCAGGTTACTCCGGTTGAGGCTTCGGCGATTAGGGGTACTCGGAGGTCTACGACGTGTTCCATGACGTCGCGGACCATGGTGGTTAGGCGCTCGACTTCATCGACGGGGCACTCAAAGTCCAGTTCGTCGTGTACCTGCAAGATCATGTGGGCGGCAAAACCCTCTTCTTCCAGGCGGCGGCTTACGCGGGCCATGGCGATCTTGATGATGTCGGCGGCGGTGCCCTGCATGGGGTGGTTCATGGCCGTGCGCTCACCAAAGCCGCGGAGCTGTGGGTTTTTGGCCTTGAGCTCGGGAATATGGCGTCTGCGGCAATACATGGTCTCGGCATAGCCCGTCTGCTTGGCTCGCGCCACCACATTGTCGAGGAACGTGCGCACGCCCGGGTAGGCCTCGTAGTAGCGGTCGATCATGTCGCGCGCCTCGGCCATCGAGATATGCAGCGACTGCGACAGACCGTAGGCCTGCTGACCATACACGATGCCAAAGTTCACGGCCTTGGCGCGACTGCGCAAGTCGGGCGTTACTTCGGACACCGGCACGCCAAACACGCGCGCGGCCGTCTCGGCGTGGAAGTCCTCGCCCTCATTAAAGGCGCGCACCAGGTGCTCGTCACCCGAGAGATGTGCCAGCAGACGCAGCTCGATCTGCGAGTAGTCCACCGCCAAAAAGACGCTTCCCTCGCCTGCCGAAAACGCCGTCTTGACGGTACGGCCCAGCTCCGAGCGCGTCGGGATGTTCTGAAGGTTCGGGTCACTCGAGGACAGACGACCCGTCGCCGTGATGGTCTGGTTGTACGTGGTGTGCACGCGACCGTCACCACGGCGCAGCGGACCCAGCGTGTCCAGATAGGTGGACTTGATCTTAGACTTCTCACGCCAGTCCAAAATCAGACGCACAATCTCGTGGTCGCGGGCAAGATCGCTCAACACCTTGGCGTTGGTCGAATAATAGCCGCGCTTAGTCTTCTTGAGACCCTTGGTCGGAAGGCCCATCACGTCAAACAGCACGTGCGAGAGCTGCATGGGACTGCCGATGTTAAAGGTCTCGTCGCCGGCCAGGTCGCGAATGCTCCGCTCGACCTCGGCAATCTGGGTCGCCAAGCCCTCGGACAGACTATGCAGGCGATCGGGGTCCACGAGCATGCCCGCGCGCTCCATCTTGGCAAGCACCGGCACGAGCGGCATCTCGATGCCATCGAACACGTTGGCGGCGTTCTCGCGGGCCATGCGGTCGCGCAGCGGCGCCACGAGCGCCAGCGTCAGGGCCGCAGTGCGGGCAGCAGGCGCAGGAGCGTCCTCGCCAGCACCCTCCGCGCCGCGCACCGCAGGCAGCGCCATCTGCAGATAGGTATCGGCCAGATACGCCTCATCAAACTCGGAGCGGTCGGAATCCAGCAGGTAGGCGGCGACCACGGTATCGAAGATGCGCGTGGAATCGGCGGCCAGCGGATCCATGAGCTCGGGCTCAGAAGAATCGATGGGCGAAAGCTCATGCAGCAGCGCCTTCATATCCGGGCTCGCAACGCGGCCCTCCATAAACAGGCGCGCGAGCACACCGGCGATCACGCCGTGGGCAACGTTAAAGCCATCGACCTCGCCAGGCGATGCGCCGTCGCCCTCCTCGAGCGCAAACAGCCCCTTGGACGTCGCCAGCCACAGCGTACGCGTCAGGCCAAAAAGCGCGCCCTCCTCCTTGTCATCGTCCACCACGGCGGCAATCCACTCGCCCGCATCAATCGCGCGAGCGATCTCGGCGACAGCGGCAGCAAGCGCCTCGGCATCGCCGGCAGTGGCGCGCGAAACGGCAGGCAGCTCAAACGTGCTGGCAGCGGCCGCAGCCCCACCCTCGCCGCCAATCAGCGAGAGAAAACGGTTCTGCATGGCCGTAATGCCAAGCGTGCCCAGCGCCGCGGACACCTCGTCGGCAGAAAACGCCGGGAAGGACGTCGCGTCAAAGTCGAGCTCGACAGGTGCATCGGTGCGAATGGTTGCGACCTTGCGGCTCAGCAGCGCATCGTCGATATGCGCACGCAGGTTCTCGCCCATCTTGCCCTTGACCTCGTCGGCATGCGCGATAACCTCGTCCAAGCTGCCGTACTGCGCGATAAGCGCGCTCGCCTTTTTGGGGCCGATGCCCGGCACGCCGGGAATGTTATCCGACGTATCGCCCTTCAGGCCGTAAAAATCGGGCACGAGCGCCGGCGTAATGCCGTGATACAGGTCGTCCACGCTCTCGGGCGTCATAATCGCCACGTCGGACAGGCCCTTGCGGGTCGAGACCACGTTGACGTGCTCGGTCACGAGCTGATACATGTCGCGGTCGCCGGTCACCAGCAGCATATCGCAGCCGGCCTCCTCGCCCAGGCGCGCCATGGTGCCCAGGATATCGTCGCCTTCCCAGCCCTCGGACTGCAAAATCGGCACGTTGAGCGCGGCGAGCAGCTCCTTAATCATGGGGAACTGCGCGTGCAGGTCGGGGTCCATGGGCGGGCGCTGCGCCTTATACTGCGGCAGCATCTCCATGCGCACGCGCGGCTTGCCCTTATCAAACGCCACGACAACGCCGTCGGGGTTAAAGGCGTCGATCATCTTGAGAAACATGTTCAGAAAGCCAAAGATCGCGTTGGTGGGGCGACCGTCCGGCGCGTTCATGGTCGGCGGCACGGCGTGGAAGGCGCGGTGCATGAGCGAGTTGCCGTCGATAACGGCAAAGGTACGGCGTTTGTCAGACATATTGAATACCTCGCTTTGGGCTGGGCACGATTTGCTCCCACCAGTTTACACGCTCCCCGCCTCGCGGCCACCGCACATCAAGCTCCCCCGCCACCGCGCGCCCGCGCGTGATACGATGGCTCACGGTACATTAACCAGCACGATCGATCCGAAAGGAGCCTGCGTCATGGAGCGTCCCTGCGCATGGAAAAAGTACACGCCACAGCAGATCGAGGAGCTCGAGGAGCTTTGCCGCGGCTATAAGCAGTTTTTGAGCGAGAACAAAACCGAGCGCCTGTGCGTCAAGGCCGGCATCAAGATGGCCGAGGAGGCGGGCTACGTCAACCTGGAGACCGTGATCGCCGAGGGCCGCGAGCTCAAGGCAGGCGACAAGGTGTACGCCGCCAATCACGGCAAGGACCTTATGCTCGTCAACCTTGGCACCGCCCCGCTCGAGCAGGGCTTTAACATCCTGGGCGCCCACGTTGACTCGCCGCGTCTGGACCTCAAGCAGAATCCCGCCTTCGAGGCCGGCGACATGGCCTACCTCGACACGCACTACTATGGCGGCGTCAAGAGCTACCACTGGGTGGCTTCCCCGCTTGCACTCGTGGGCGTCATCTGCAAAAAGGATGGCACCACCGTCGACATCAACATCGGTGACAAGGCCGACGACCCGGTCTTTACCATCTCCGACCTGCTGATCCACCTCTCGAGCGAGCAGATGGCCAAGCCCGCCAAGGACGCCGTCGACGCCGAGATCCTCGACGTGATCGTGGGCGGCCGCCCCGTCAAGTTTGACGAGGACGACAAGGACGCTCCCAAGGAGCCCGTCAAGCAGATGTTCCTGGATATCCTCAAGGAGCAGTACGACGTCGAGGAGGAGGACTTCCTCTCCGCCGAGATCGAGGTCGTGCCCGCCGGCCCCGCCCGTGACATGGGCCTCGACCGCTCCATGATTCTGGGCTATGGCCACGACGACCGTGTCTGCGCCTATCCGTCCATGCTCGCCCAGATCAACGTCGCCAACGTGGAGCGCACGAGCATCACACTCATCGTCGACAAGGAGGAGATCGGTTCCGTGGGTGCCACCGGCATGACGAGCCGCTTCTTCGAGAACACCGTCGCCGAGATCATGACGCTCGCCGGCGAGGATAGCCCGCTGGCCCTGCGCCGCGCGCTCGCCCGCAGCCGCATGCTCTCCTCCGACGTGTCCGCCGGCTTCGACCCGGGCTACGCCGGCAAGTTCGAAACCAAGAACGCAGCCTTCATGGGTCGCGGCCTGTGCTTTAACAAGTACACGGGCAGCCGCGGCAAGGGCGGCTCTAACGACGCCGACGCCGAGTATGTGGCCCTCATCCGCGACATCATGGACGAGGCCGGCGTGGACTTCCAGACCTGCGAGCTCGGTCGCGTCAACGCGGGCGGCGGCGGCACCATCGCATACATCATGGCTAAGTACGGCATGAACGTCATCGACTCTGGCGTTGCCGTCCTGTCCATGCACGCCCTGTGGGAGGTCGCTAACAAGGCCGATATCTACGAGGCCTATCGCGGCTACAAGGCCTTCATCGAGCGCGCGTAACCAACCTTTCATCAGTTGCGGTGAAATACAGACTAAACTGGCCCATAAACGGCCAAAACAGACCGTATTCCACCGCAACTTCCTTTTTGGCAGAGGAGAGTCCATGCTGCAGGTCGTCATTTCGCCCGCCAAGCAGATGCGCGCGGCCCAAGATGCTTTTGAAGTCCTGGGCATTCCACCCTTTGCGCGCGAGACGGCTCGCCTCCACCGCGCGCTGCTAGATATCGAGCGGAATGAAGGCAGCGACAGCCTGCAGGCGCTATGGAACGTGAGTGACAAACTGCTAGGGCCTTGCCTCAACACCCTGCATGAGTTCGGGCCCATCCTGAAAAACGGCGATCTCGACAATCCCGCACTCGCCTGTCACCTCTCCCCTGCCGTCATGTCCTACCACGGCATTCAATACCAGAGCATGGCGCCCGAGGTGATGGATTCCGCGCAGCTCGCATGGCTGCAAAGCCACCTGTGGATCCTCTCTGGCCTCTACGGGTGCGTTCGCCCCTTTCATGCCGTCGAACCATATCGGCTGGAGATGGGCGCGAAGCTCGCCGTTGACGATGCCCGAGACCTCTATGCGTTTTGGAGCGACAAGCTCGCGCGGGCTATCGCCCCGGCAGGCTCAAACACCACGATCGTCAACCTCGCCAGCGTAGAGTACGCCAAAGCCGTTCTGCCCCATCTCGCGGGCGACGCCACGGTCGTCACGTGCCTCTTTGGCGAAGGCATCCGCAACGGCAAGCCCATCCAGCGCTCGACCGCCAGCAAAAAGGCACGTGGTTCCATGGTGCGCTGGATGGCAGAAAACAAGCTCGAGGATGCAAGCGGGCTCACCGCGTTTGACGTTGGTTATCGTCACTTTCCCGAGCTTTCAAATAAGAACACTTTGGTCTTCCTGAACGAACAGACCTTGTAGGACCACCGCTACTTTTGAATGTGCTGCCTAGGCACGGCGTCTATTCCGCCAAGCCGTCGGCTTTGGCAACTTCGTTTGTCGAGCCATCTTGGTAGGTAATCTTAACGTGCTCTACCTCGGACACCGCAACACCCGATGGGGGCTCCAAGCGCCATTCCGTCAGCGCGATATCCATAGTCGTAGGCACGTCACCCTGATTCTTGAGCTTCACCGTCAGCGTTTTGAGCGCCGCATCATACGTCACGCGTTCGATTTCCTCACCAGGAATAGACCCACCGCTCAGCTGAAGCTGGACAAATCCATCGCGCGAATACCAATAGTCGCCCGGCGCGGCAACGGTATTGCCGCCCGTAACCTTCACTGTCATGATCGGCAGGGCATCGTCGGCCTCGAACTCCCATGCAGCGCCGCCGTGACCGCCAAACGTCCA
Organism: uncultured Collinsella sp.; assembly: GCA_958453935.1. Lineage (GTDB taxonomy): Bacteria > Actinomycetota > Coriobacteriia > Coriobacteriales > Coriobacteriaceae > Collinsella. The sequence continues at coordinate 19,164 of CAUDZT010000029.1, forward strand.
GATAAAAAAGGCAATCACCAGCACGGCAAGCACCGCAAAACCAATCGCGACAAGGCCATGGTGCGCACGGCTTTCCTCGGCCGATACATCCCATTGCGTCTCTCGATATAGATGCTTGTCTTCCATGTTCGCCTCCCCACAGGCACGCTCGTTGGCCCAATCGTACCCATTCAGGCTATACTTGAGCCCATGACATAACGGGGAGCTTGCAGGACAAGACGACAGGCTGAGATTGGGCGCGCCCGCCCTGACCCGCAAACCTGATATGGGTAATGCCAACGAAGGGAGCCGTGCCAATGAGCACACAGACCGAGCCCAAGCTCGTCACACAAATCGACTTCGCCCGCGCCGGGCAGATCACACCGCAGATGAAGGAGGTCGCCGAGCGCGAGCATCGCGACCCCGAGTACATCCGCGAGCGCGTGGCCGACGGCCGCATCGCCATTCCCGCCAACATCGTGCATATCAAAAAGGGCATGCGCGCCTTTGGTGTCGGCGAGGGCCTGGCCACCAAGGTCAACGTCAACCTGGGCATCTCGGGCGACAAGGCCGATGCCGCCGAGGAGTGGAAGAAGGTCAAGATCGCCGAGGACTACGGCGCCGACGCCATCATGGACCTCTCCAACTCGGGCAAGACGCGCCAGTTCCGCCAGCAGCTCATCGACGAGACGCCGCTCATGGTGGGCACGGTGCCCATGTACGACGCCATCGGCTACATGGAAAAGCCGCTGGTCAAGCTTACCAAGGACGACCTGCTCGAGGTCGTGCGCGCACACGCCGAGGACGGCGTGGACTTTATGACCATCCACTGCGGCATCAACAAATCGGTCATCAAGACCTTTAAGGAGACCGGCCGCCTGATGAACATCGTCAGCCGCGGCGGCTCGCTGCTGTTTGGCTGGATGGAGGTCACCGGCAACGAGAACCCCTTCTACGAGTTTTACGACGAGGTGCTCGAGATCTGCCACGAGTACGATGTGACGATCTCGCTCGGCGACTCCTGCCGCCCGGGCTGTCTCTACGACTCCAACGACGCCACCGAGACCGCCGAGATGATCGAGCTGGGCAAGCTGTGCAAGCGCGCCTGGGCCGCCGGCGTCCAGGTCATGGTCGAGGGCCCGGGCCACATGGCGCTCGACGAGATCGCCGCCAACATGAAACTGCAGAAGCGTCTGTGCCACAACGCCCCGTTCTATGTGCTCGGGCCGCTGGTGACCGATATCGGCGTGGGTTACGACCACATCACCGCTGCCATCGGCGGCGCCATCTCCGCCAGCTCCGGCGCCGACTTCCTGTGCTACGTGACGCCGGCCGAGCACTTGTGCCTGCCCAACGCCCAGGACGTGCTCGATGGCCTCATGGCCACCAAGATTGCCGCGCACGCCGCCGATATCGCCAAGAAGGTGCCGCACGCCCGCGACATGGATGACAAGATGGGCCAGGCACGTCGCAAGCTCGACTGGGATGCCATGTGGAAGTGTGCTCTCGATCCGGTCACCGGTAAGAAGCGCTACGAGGAATCCCCCGCCGCCACCGAGGGCACCTGCACCATGTGTGGCAAGATGTGCGCCGTCCGTACCGTCAACAAGGTGTTCGAGGGCACGACGATCGATCTTGGCATGGAGGATTAACGCGTCACTGGAGCCACAATCGGCAACAAGGTGCTCGTCAATTGTTGACATGTGAACATTTGTTTATATTTACGTAAAGATTGCACCGCCCGCCCGGGATCGGCATATAGCCGGCCCGGACAACTTTATAATGCAGGTAGAAGACCCATTTGAATCCGACCGAACAAGAGAGCGAACATGGATCGTAGTAACGTACCTGCCGTCCTGTCCATCGCAGGATCCGATTCCAGCGGCGGCGCCGGCATTCAGGCCGATATTAAGACCATCACGGCACACCGTCTGTATGCCGAGACGGCCATCACGGCCATCACCGCACAGAACACCCTGGGCGTCACCGCCGTGCAGAACATCTCCCCGGACATTGTCGCGGCGCAGATCGATGCCGTCTTTGACGATATCCGCCCCAGCGCCGTCAAGATCGGCATGGTCTCCTCCGCCGAGATTATCGAGGTTATCGCCGACCGCCTGAGCGCCTGGGACGCGACAAATATCGTCGTCGACCCCGTTATGGTCGCCACCTCGGGCGCCCGCCTCATCGCCGAAGATGCCGCCGAGGCGCTCACCCGCCGCCTGTTCCCGCTGGCGACGGTTATCACGCCCAATATTCCCGAGGCCATGGCCCTGCTCGACTACGAGGTCGACTCCGAGCGCACACAGCAAAATGCCGCCATGCTCCTCACCCGCCGCTTTGGTTGCGCATCCCTCGTTAAGGGTGGGCATCTTGTCAACGAGGCCAACGATGTATTGGCCGAACCCGCGCCACTCGATGACGAGGGCAACCATCTGGGCGATCCGCTCACCACGTGGTTCCGCCACAAGCGCATCGAGACCGGCAACACGCATGGCACCGGCTGCACGCTTTCATCCGCCATCGCCTGCGCATTGGCGCAGGGCATGGATCTTGCCGACGCCGTCAACGCCGGCAAGGCCTACCTAACGGGCGCTCTCGCCGCCGGCTTTGACATGGGCAAAGGCTCCGGCCCCGTTAACCACATGTGGCAGTATTAAGATTCGCAGCCCAAAACCACCGCAAAGGGGACAGGCACCTTTTGCGGTGGTTCCCACAAATATCTCGATCTGTAACAGTAACTCGGCAAAATCGACCCTAGATGTTACAGATCGAGACAAACAATCGGTATCGACCTAAATAATCTCAATCTGTAACATCTAACCCGTTTTCGGCCTTAGAACTGTTACAGATCAAGACAAGCAAACAAAACAAGCCCCCCGCAAGGGGAACTTTTGTGGTGGCTTGGGGTCGCGCTACTCACCGAGCATCTCTTGGAGCTTGGCTGCCACGGCATGTCCCAAGCTCTCGTGGCTTTCGGGCATCATATGCAGATAGTCGATATCGCCCGGCTCGGCAAACTCGGCGGCATTCAAAAAGTCGCAGCCAAACTGCTCAGCTACGTGCGCATAGTATTCAGCAAAATGCTCCGAGGCCTCGACGGAACGCTCGTCAAAATCGGTCATATATACATCGGCGATTTGGGGCTTGATCTTGATAGGTGCCATCAGCAGAATACGCGGGCAGGGTGCGGCATTGGTCCAGGGAAATGCACGCACCGCGCGAATCAGCGCCATGGTGCCACGGGCAATATCGGAGGCCGTCACACCAAAGACCGTCTTGCAATCGTTAGTTCCCAGCATAATAACGATCGCATCCAGCGGCTTATGAGCCTCGAGCAGCATCGGCAGCGCGCGGATGCCGTTAAGATTGGTGTCCAGATGGCACATATCGTCGCGTACCGTCGTGCGGCCGTTGAGGCCTTCTTCAATTACATGCCAGCCCTCGCCTAAATCACGTTGGGCCACGCCACACCAGCGCACATCCTGCGCATAGCGCACCGAAATGCCATCGCGCATACCAGCCGGATCATAGCCATAGGTGTTGCTGTCACCAAAGCACAGAACGTTTTTCATCGTAAGCTCCCCACTCAATAAAAAGCCGACGGGAGCAGCCCCCGTCGGCTCGGCATGTCGCATCACGTGCACCGTTTACAGGTACTTGCGCCAGTCGTCGTCATCCTCATCGTCCTCGGCAGCGGCCTGAGCCTGCTCGGCGGCACGGGCGGCTGCGGCGCGGGCGGCAACCTGAGCATAGGACTCCTCGTTTCGCTCGGGGAAGTTTGCCAGCACGTGCTCGAATTTGGCGAAGTCCTCGTCCCAGCGCGTAGAGGGCACGGCAAAGAAGACCTGCTTGACCTTGAAGTCGCCCGATGCGAGCTCCTTGCGGAAGAGCTCGGCCACGGCCTCGGCATCAAAGCCGTTGTTGTCGCAGCCCCATGCGCCCAGCACGAGCTTCTCGCGACCCAACTCGTCGCAGATGGCGAGCACAAAGCGGATGCGGTCGCGCAGGGCATCCAGCAGAGCATCGTCGCTCACGCGATACTCCTGGCGGGCACGCTTGACGTTGGGCGCGGCGGCCACGATCACGTCGGCATAGGCGTGCACATGCTTGCGCTCGAAGCGCACCGCGGGCACCACCAGCGCACGGTTGCGGTACAGCTCACAGTTGATGTTGCGGCGACGGTTCTCACCGTACCATTTACGCTGCTTATCGAGGACGTTGTACAGATACGAATCGGCGCACAGCGTGGCCTCCTGGCCCAGATAACCCTGAATATATCCACCGCCCGGATTGGTAAACGAGGCAAAGGCGAGCACGGCCATGTCGCAGAACTGCGCATAGCCGCGACCGTTATCGAGGATTGTCTGCGTGGCGGAGGCATCGAGCACAGTGACCTCGGGCAGAACCGGAGCGGGCTCCTCAGCAGGCGCGGACTCAGCTTCGGCGATTTCCTCGGCAGGCTCCTCGACGGGCTCGGGCGCTGCCTCGGTCTCGGGCGCTGCCTCGACCTCGGCAGTCTCCGCGTCCTCGACGTCCTCGGCGACCTGCTCTTCGGGGGCCACAGCAGTCTGAACCTTGGCCTTCATCGCCGCGACAAAGCCGGCGGGCATGCCGTCAAACTCGCGAACACCGGCAAGCGAACGCTCGATATCCTTGGCGCACGCTTCGGACACAGTCGCCACATGGCGCTCGGCGGCCTTGGCACGCGCCTCACGCTTGGGATTGGGCTGTCCCGCGCGGTTGGGCCTGCGGTTACGGTTCCTGTTGTCGACGTCTGCCATAAGTGGTCACCTTTCCTGTCGCTGCCGCTGTCGGCTTTTTCCCATCCATGATACCCCGCCGTGCACAAAAAAGACGGCCCCGCAGGACCGCCTTTCACATCGTTTTACCGCGTCCGACAAGAAACGCTGCAATCCCCGCGCTAGTCGCGACGACCGAGGATGTTCAGGATGCGCAGGAACACGTTGATAATGTCCACGAACAGGTTGGACGCCATGAGCACCGCATTGGGCAGCGTGGGCGGCACCGTCGTGGCAACATAGGTATCGTAGCCAATAAAGCCGGCGAACACCACGATCACGATCAGGTCGGTGATGGTCTGCGAGACGCCCATGAACATCAGCACGATCTCGACCAGAATAGTGGCGAGCAGAATGCCAAAACCGATGCCATATACGCGCTGGAAAAACTTGGGGAACGTCACGCCCAAGGCGCCAAAGACAAAGGTGATGGCGGCGGTGGCGATAAAGGCGGTGTTGATGGTGGGCAGGTCGTAGTTGGCAAGGCCAAACGACGCGGTCAGGCCAAAGGTGCTCGCAAAGATCACGTAACCCGCGAGTGACAGCCCCACGGACTGCTTGCCCGCAGCAGCCGACATCATGACGATGCCGACGATGGTCAGAATAAACGAGCCAAAGACCAGCGGCAAAGCGGCGCCGCTCATCATCATGCGGGCAAACGCCATGGTGCTCGTAAAGTAGGCACCGGCACCCATGGCGCAAAAGCCCAAAAAGATCAGGGCAGACATGACAAGGTTGTACGCACGCGGCGACATCTCCTTGGCACGGCTTGTGCCGGTCTCGATGGGGCCGTTCTGATAGCCCTGGATATCGTTCATAGCTTCGTCCTTTCAAAAAGCGCCACAACAGCGCCGTAGGTGACAAGATTCCTGCCATTGTACCCGAATGCCGCGCGCTCTTACCTGCGGCGCTCGCCCTCGAGCGTACGATCAAAAGCCCAGACCCACCAACGCATCACGTGCACCTGCGAGCCGTCCGCCCGCTCACGCGTTTGGTCCTCCAGATACAACTCGGTCGCATGTCCGCCAAAACGTACCTTATAGGTTGCCGTACGAATGCCGTGAACCGTCAGGCCAAACCCGGTGGTCGAGATAATTTCGTCGATCGTAAAACAACGGCCGTCAACCCAGCAGACGGTGACCGGCACGACTTGTCCGCCCGCAAGGATGCGGGCCACGACGTCCACATACTGCTTGTGCACGCGTCGAGTTTTGCCATCTGTCTGTCGGTATTCCATGGTCCCTATTATCGAACGCATGTTTGTATGTTGTAAAGCGAACAGACTGTGGTTTTGGGATGTTGGGACGCGCGCACGTGTCCTCATGGCGTGTTAGCAAAAAGAACACCCGCGGTCAACAGGGCTAATATTCAATGTTAGTGCCAAAAAATTCACTTCTCCCATCAGAACTCGGTAAAGAAACCCGCAGGAGGTGATACGATTTATCATGTTTTTGTAACGTGTCTGCAAACTTCGAGAAAGCCCATATATGGACGTAACGTTCTCAACCTTCCTCGGCCAGCTTGTGTCGAACCCAGTCCTTGCCGTCACCGTGATCCTCGCGCTCGGCGCCATCTTCGTCAACGGATGGACCGACGCGCCCAACGCCATCGCGACCTGCGTCACCACGCGTTGCATGCCCGCCCGCGCCGCCATCCTCATGAGCGCCGCATTCAACTTCTTGGGCGTGCTCATCATGACGCACTTTAACGCGAGCGTCGCCAACACCATCTCACATATCGTCGACTTTGGCGGAAACAGCACCATGGCACTCGCCTGTCTGTGCGCGGCGCTGTTCTCCATCGTCGTCTACGGCGCCACAGCGTCGCGTTTTGGCATCCCCACCTCGCAAAGCCACAGCCTTATCGCCGGCCTGACCGGTGCTGCCATCGCCCTCGGCGGCGCGAACAGCGTCAACGTCCACGAGTGGATGAAGGTCATCTACGGCCTGGCGCTCTCCATCGGTCTGGGCTTTGTCATGGGCTGGATCCTGTGCAAACTCGTCTCTATTCTGTTTGCCGCCGCCAATAGGCGACGTGCCAACGTCTTCTTTAAATACGCTCAGATCGCGAGTGCTGCGGCCATGAGTTTTATGCACGGCGCGCAGGATGGGCAGAAGTTCATCGGCGTGCTCTTTTTAGGCGTGGCCTTTGCCAGCGGCCAGACGAGCGTCGGCGACGCCGGCATCCCCATCTGGATCATGCTGCTGTGCTCGGCCACCATGGGCATCGGCACCAGTGTAGGCGGCGAGCGCATCATCAAGTCCGTCGGCCAGAGCATGGTCAAGCTCGAGAAGTATCAGGGCTTCTCCGCCGACCTCGCAGGCGCCGCGAATCTGCTGCTTGCCACCCTTACCGGTATCCCTGTGTCCTCCACCCACATCAAGACCTGCGCCATCATGGGCGTCGGTGCCGTCAAGCGCCTCTCGGCCATCAACTTCGGCGTGGTCAAGGACATGATGTTCACCTGGTTCTTCACCTTCCCCGCCTGCGGACTCATCAGCTTTGTCATGGCCAAGCTGTTCATGATGTTCCTCTAGCCACACCGAGCGTCCATCCGGACTGCAATGCATCGCCCACCCGTCTTCGCCTCGAAAGGACCCACCCATGGCAAAGAAACCCGATTCGTTCTACTTCGATAACTACGTCGCCTGCGCCGACCTCGCCGTCCAGGCCGCAGAGCTGCTCATCAAGATTTTTGAGAACTTCGACCCGGCGCAGATCCACGACATGCTCGAGGAGATGCATGCGATTGAGCATGCGGCCGACATGAAGCACCATGAGCTCGAGGACGCCCTGCTCACGGCCTTTATCACCCCGCTTGAGCGCGAGGACCTGAACCTGATGAGCTGCTCGCTCGACACCGTGCTCGACCGTATCGAGGGCGTCATGCAGCGCGTCTACTTCACCAACATCCAGAGCATCCATCCCGATGCCATCGTGATCGCCCACAAGGTGACCGACGCCTGCCGCGCCATGAAAGACCTGATGGTCGAGCTGCCCAACTACCGCAAGTCCAAAACGCTGCGCGAGCTCGTCATCCAGATCAACACCATCGAGTCCGAGGCCGACGAGCTCTATATCAACGCCATGCGCAACCTGCACGTTAACGGCAAGGACCCGCTCGAGGTCATCGCTTGGCGAGACGTGTACGCCTTCCTGGAGTACTGTGCTGACTGCTGCGAGAATGTGGCCGATGTCGTGGATTCGATTGTCATGAAGAACAGTTAATTGGGGGTACATGTCCCACCGGTCGCGGGGG
>CAUDZT010000030.1 GCA_958453935.1 uncultured Collinsella sp.
ACCTCGACCGGTCGATCGGCGTAATAGTTGAGCAGCGCCTGGCAGGTCTCGTTGGCATCGGCCGAAGTCGCACGCGCCACGTTAGCCAGGGCAAAATCGAGCACCGTGGTATCGACGGGAACGGCGGCTTCGCCCTCCCCCGCGCCCATGCCAAAGCCCTCGATCGGCAGCGGATACGTGCCCTCGACCTCCATACGACCCGAGGTAATGGTACCCGTCTTGTCCAGGCACAGCACGTCGACGCGAGCGAGCGTCTCGATGCAGTAGAGCTGCTGCGCCAGCACCTTGCGGCGGGCCAGGCGCACCGTGGCGATGGCGAGCACCGACGAGGTCAGCAGCACCAGGCCTTGCGGGATCATGCCCAGCAGGGCGCCCACCGTGGACAGCAGCGCCGACGAGGGCACGCGGCCGGCCAACAGCTCGGAGAAGCACCACGAAAGCGCGCTATCGCCCGGGGTTCCCGCGGCATCCCACAGCTCGCTCACACTCGAGGCAAACAACGCCAAACCGAGCGGGATCATGATGATGCTCGCAAAGCGCACGATGGCATTAAGCGCGTTCATGATCTCGGAATTGACCTTTTTGACGTACTTGGCCTCGTTATTAATTTTAGCCACGTAGTTGTCGGCGCCGACATGGATCACGCGGGCGCGCAGCAAGCCCGAGTCGATAAAGCTGCCGCTCATGAGCTCGGAACCGGGCTGTTTCTTAATAAGGTCGCTCTCGCCCGTCAGCAGGCTCTCGTTCACGAGCGCCTCGCCCGAAACCACCACGGCGTCAGCGGGAATCTGGTCGCCGCGCCCCAGGCGGATAATGTCGTCGAGCACGATCTGGTCCAGGTCGAGCTCCACCTCGGAGCCGTCGCGCACCGCGATGGCCTTCTTGGAGGTCAGCAGCGTGAGCTTATCGACCATCTTCTTGGAACGCATGGACTGAATGACGCCAATAGCGGTATTGAGGAACACCACGAACAGGAACGTCAGATTCTTAAACGAACCGGTCAAAATAACCAGGAATGCCAAGATCACGTTGATCAAATTGAACAGCGTGCAGAGGTTCTCGATGATGAGCTCTTTGACCGACTTGGTCTTGAGCTCCATGTTGCGGTTGATCTTACCGGCGGCGATGCGCTCCTCGACCTCGGCGGTCGAGAGTCCGCGCTCGATATCCGTTGCTGCCATACCACGTCCCATCACGTCGCGTCGGTATAAGAAAAACCGCCCGGACCATGCGAGGTTCGGACGGTCTCACGTTCGATGGTGCCCCATGTTGGATTCGAACCAACGGCCTTCTGCTCCGGAGGCAGACGCTCTAATCCCCTGAGCTAATAGGGCCAACGTTTGGCATTATACCCAAGTGCACCACGGGCTATCAAAATAAAAGAAAAAGCTTTGCAATTCCGGGGAAGACGCGGCGCAACGGCTCACTTTAGAAGGCAAAAGCGAATCAGATAGTATAAACTCTCATGCACCATATATACACGGCTCGCGATGCGGGCCGTTTTTGCAAGGGTTATCCATCGAGGTGAGAGGCACACCATGATTGCAATTTTAAAGCAGAGCGCCAGCGACGAGGCCGTCAGCCATATCGTCAGCTGGATTGAGAAAAAGGGCCTGAAGACCGACGTCTCGCGCGGCGAGAACGAGACGATCATCGGCCTGGTGGGCGATACGACCAAGATCGACCCATTCCTGCTCGAGTCCATGGACGTCGTCGAGCGCGTGCAGCGCGTCTCCGAGCCTTTTAAGCGCGCCAACCGCAAATTCCACCCCGAGGACTCCATCATCGACTGCGGCCACGGCGTACATGTAGGCGGCGACCAGTTCCAGGTCATCGCCGGACCGTGCTCGGTCGAGGGCGAGAACCTCATCCGCATCGCACGCCGCGTGAAGGCCGCCGGCGCCACGATGCTGCGCGGTGGCGCCTACAAGCCCCGCACCTCCCCTTACGCCTACCAAGGCATGGGCCCCGCCGGCCTGGATCTGCTGTGCGAGGCATCCGCCGAGCTCGACATGCCGATCGTCACCGAGATCATGGACCCGCGCGACGTGCAGGTCTTCCTGGACAAAAAGATCGACGTCATGCAGATCGGCGCCCGCAACGCCCAGAACTTCCCCCTGCTCAAAGAGGTCGGCAAGACCAAGACCCCGATCCTGCTCAAGCGTGGCATGGCCGGCACCGTCGACGAGCTACTCATGGCCGCCGAGTACATCATGAGCGAGGGCAACGACAACGTCATCCTGTGCGAGCGCGGCATCCGCACCTTCGAGACCCGCACCCGCAACACCTTCGACCTCAACGCCGTGCCGGTGCTGCACCACCTGTCGCACCTGCCCGTCGTCGCCGACCCCAGCCACGCCACCGGCTACACCCGCTATGTCGAGCCCATGGCGCTCGCCGCGACCGCCTGCGGTGCCAACGGCCTGGAGATCGAGGTCCACGACGATCCGAGCCACGCCTGGTCCGACGGCGCTCAGGCTCTCACGCCCGACCAGTTCGACGACACCATGCGCCGCATCCGAGCCATCCGCGAGGTCGTCTGCCAAGAGACCATGGAGTAGCCCATGGGTACGGTGAGAAACGCGCGCGTCAACCAGGGCGGCCCCAAATGCGCCGGCATCGTCGGCTTGGGCCTCATCGGCGGCAGTTTTGCCCGCGGCTACGCGCAGGCGGGCGTTCGCGTGCTTGCCTGGGACCCCGACGATGACGTGACGACGGCCGCCAGCATGGGCACCGTGGCCGGCGAGCTCAACGACGAGACGCTCGGCGAATGCGACATCATCGTCCTGGCTTGCTACCCCGAGGCCTGCATCGAGTGGCTCGAAGCGCATGCCCAGGCACTCGCCGACACCACCGATACCGAGGCCATCATGGGTCCCGTGGTGATCGACACGGTGGGCGTCAAGGGCATCGTGTGCGAGCGCGCCTTTGAGCTTGCCCGCGAGCACGGCTTTTACTTTGTGGGCGCGCACCCCATGGCGGGCACCCAGTTCTCGGGCTACGCTCACTCCTGTGCCGACCTGTTCCAGGGCGCGCCACTCGTGCTCGTTCCGCCCGCGGTGGACGATGCGCTCAAGCTGGAGCTTTTGGGCCAGGTGCGCGAGATGGTGCGCCCCTTGGGCTTTGGCAAGTTCAGCGTGACCAGCGCCGCAGAGCACGACCGTGTCATCGCCTTCACGAGCCAGCTTGCGCACGTGGTATCCAACGCCTACGTCAAAAGCCCCACTGCCCAGGTCCACCACGGCTTTTCGGCCGGTAGCTACCGCGATCTCACCCGCGTGGCGCACCTCAACCCGCAAATGTGGTCCGAGCTCATGATCGACGACGCCGACGCACTCGCCTTCGAGATCGACCATCTGATCGAGTCGCTTGGCGCCTACAGCCGTGCGCTCAAGGACCGCGACCAGCGCTATCTGGAGAATCTCCTTGCCGAGGGCGACCGCATTAAGCGCGCGCTCGACGACGAGGCCTCCCACTAGACCACCTATCACGCCAGGTCGAAAGGACCGAAGCTTATGGCGATTACCATCGATATCGACACCGCACGCCCCTACCAGGTGCATGTTGGCACGTTTTTGCTGGAGCAGGCGGGACCGCTCGTGCGCGCCACTGCCGGCGGCACCAAGGCCGTCATCGTGACGGACACCAACGTGGGCCCGCTCTACCAAATGCCCGTTAAGCAGAGTCTGGAGGCATCAGGCTACGAGGTGAGCATCTGCACCTTCGAGGCCGGCGAGGCCCATAAGCGCGCCGAGACCTATGTTGCCATTTTGGAGTTTGTGGCCGAGCACGAGCTTTCACGCTCCGACGTGATCGTGGCACTCGGCGGCGGTGTCGTGGGCGACGTGGCGGGCTTTGTGGCCGCCACCTACATGCGCGGCTGCAAGTTTGTGCAGATCCCGACGAGCCTGCTCGCCATGGTGGATTCGTCGGTGGGCGGCAAGACCGCCATCGACCTGGCTGCCGGCAAGAACTTGGCCGGCGCCTTTTGGCAGCCGAGCGTGGTTATCGCCGACGTGGGGTGCCTGGCCACCCTCACGCCCGAGCAGTTCGCCGACGGCTGCGGCGAGGTCGTCAAGCACGCCGTGATCGCCGACCCGGAGCTTTTCGCCGAGCTGGAGAAGACCCCGCTCACGCTGGAGCTACTCAACCACGATGTGGCCCGCGTGGCGCTCATCATCGCCCGCAACATCGACATCAAGCGCGCCGTGGTCGTCGCCGACGAGCGCGAAACCAACCAGCGCAAGCTCCTCAACTTTGGACACAGCGCCGGACATGCCGTTGAAGCCTGCGAGCACTTTGAGCTCGGACACGGCAACTGCGTGTCGATCGGCATGGGCATCATCACGCGCGCCGCAGCCCTGCACGGTATTTGCGATGCTGCACTGCCCGGTCGTATTGAAGAGCTCTGCGCCCGCCACGGCCTCAAGACCCGCTGCGACCTAGATGCCGATGCCGTCTTTGCCGAGGCGCTCCACGACAAGAAGCGCGCGGGCGACACCATCGACCTGGTGATTCCGCACGGCATTGGCCGCTGCAGCATCGACCGCACGCCGCTTTCCACTTTCCACGAACTCATTGCCGAGGGCCTCGGCCAGAAGGGAGACGCATCCGCATGCTAGCCCGCATCACCCCGTCCCCACTCAAGGGCACCGTTCCCGCCATCGCATCCAAATCGATGGCACATCGCCTGATCATCTGCGCGGCGCTTGCCAACGGCGAGACACACATCACCTGCAACACCACCTGCGCCGACATCGAGGCTACGGTGCGTTGCCTTACGGCACTCGGTGCCCGCATCGAGACCGTCGAGGACGGCTTCCAGGTCCACCCCACCATGAAGAGTATTGAGTTTGGCCTGCTCAAGGCCCTTGCCGGCGGCACGCTCGACTGCGGTGAAAGTGGCTCCACGCTCCGCTTTATGTTGCCCGTCGCCTGCGCGCTGGGCGCAGAAGCAACTTTTGTGGGTCAGGGACGCTTGGGCGCCCGCCCGCTCTCCCCGCTCTCGGACGAGATCATCGCCGCCGGCTGCGACCTACAGGGTCTGGGCGGTTTTCCGCTCAAGACGAGCGGACGCATGCGACCGGGCACCTTTGTGCTGCCGGGCAACGTGAGCTCGCAGTACATCTCGGGCCTGCTGCTGGCAGCCCCGTTGCTCGCCCAGCCCTCCTGCGTGCAGGTATGCGGCCTTATCGAGAGCCGCCCCTACATCAACCTAACGATCCAGGCCATGAAGGCCTTCGGCATCGAGGTCAACGTCGAGCGTATTCCGGCCAAGGACGGCCAGCCCGAGGTCACGAACTTCCGCGTGAGCAGCGGCTCGTACCGCACGCCCGGCAGCGTTGCCGTCGAGGGCGACTGGTCCAACGCTGCCTTTTGGCTGTGCGCCGGTGCCATCGGATGCGACCCCATCACCGTCGAGGGCGTGTCGCTGAGCTCCGCACAGGGCGACCGCAACGTGCTCGCCGCGCTTTCGCGCTTTGGGGCCCGCATCGTGCGCTCAACCAACGCCGCCACCGTGCAGTCCGACAAGCTCGCCGGCTTTGAGATGAGCGCCCACGACATTCCCGACCTGGTACCCGTTATCTCTGCCGTGGCATCGTTGGCGCAAGGCCGCACCTTTATCCGCGATTGCGCCCGCCTGCGCATCAAGGAATCCGACCGTCTGGCCACCACCACCCGCGAACTCACCGCGCTGGGCGCGCAGGTGCGCATTGCCGGCGATGACCTCATCATCAAGGGTGTCGATGCCTTTACCGGCGGCGAGGTCGATTCGCACAACGACCACCGCATCGCTATGATGGCCGCCATCGCCGCGAGCCGCGCCACCGGCGAGGTCGTGATCCACGGCGCCGAGGCCGTCAACAAGTCCTATCCCGATTTCTTCGAACACTACCGCCTGCTGGGCGGCAAGGTCACGCTCGAGGAGGAATAGCATGTCCTCGACCTTTGGCAACGTTTTACATCTGAGCATTTTCGGCCAGTCGCACTCCCCTGCTATCGGCTGCTCACTCGACGGCATCCCGGCGGGCATCGCCGTGGATCAGGAGAAGCTGCAGGCCTTCCTCAACCGTCGCGCCCCCGGTCGCGACGAGACCGCGACCAAACGCCGCGAGGCAGACGCCGTCCACATTTTCGCCGGTGTGGTTGATGGACACACCACGGGCGCGCCTATCGCCGCGATCATCGAGAACACCAACACGCGCTCCAAGGACTACTCCGAGCTGCGCCGCAAGCCCCGCCCGGGCCATGCGGATTTCCCGGCACGCGTGAAGTGCCACAACATGCACGACGTCGCCGGCGGCGGACACTTCTCCGGCCGCCTGACGGCGCCCTTATGCATCGCGGGCAGCATCGCGCTGCAGGCGCTCGAGGCCCGCGGCATTAACGTGATGGCGCACGTGGCGCAGATCGGTGGCATCTCCGACCTGCCCATGGACGACATGGTCTATCGCGAGGCCGACCGCAAGGCGATCCTTACAAACGACCTGCCCTGCATTGACGCCGCAGCTGCCGGTCGCATGCGCGAGGAGATTCTGGCCGCACGCGACGAGCTCGACAGCATCGGTGGCATCGTGGAGTGCGGCATCTACGGGCTTCCCGCGGGCATCGGCGACCCCATGTTCGACGGCATCGAGAACCGCATCGCACAAATCGCGTTTGGCATTCCCGCCGTAAAGGGTGTGGAGTTTGGCATGGGCTTTGCCGTGGCCGCTATGCGCGGCAGCGAGAACAACGATCCGTACCGCGTAGATGCCGAGACCGGCGAGATTGCGGTCGAGTCCAACAACGCCGGCGGCATCCTGGGCGGTATTTCCACAGGCGCACCCGTCATGTGGCGTATGGCCGTAAAGCCGACGCCCTCCATCGGCCGCGAGCAGCAAACCGTGGACATGGACGCCATGGAAAATGCCGAGCTCTCGGTCCACGGCCGTCACGATCCCTGCATCGTCCCCAGAGCCGTCCCCGTAGCCGAAGCAGCCGCCGCCCTCGCCATCTGGGACGCCCTCCTCGAGGACGCAGGCCAGTTCTAACCCGACTCACCTGAGTTGCCCATCAACTCTGTCATTACGTGAAAGGGGCCTCCATGGACCTTGCCGATATTCGCCAGACCATCGATGGCATCGACACCACGCTCCTCAACAGCTTTGTCGAGCGTATGGACATTGCCACCGAGGTCGCCAAATCAAAGATCGAGATGGGCAAGGCCGTCTTTGACCCCGCCCGCGAGCGCTCCAAACTCAACAACCTCGCCAGCCGCGCGCCCGAGCGCTACGAGGCACAGACCATCGCCCTGTTCCGCTTGCTCATGAGCATGAGCAAGGCCGAGCAGCAGCGCTACATCAACGAGCTCAAGGGCATCACGGTCTCGCAAAAGACCCATGCCACGGCCGTGGCCTTCGATACGCCCTTCCCCCAGACTGCCAGCGTCGCCTGCCAGGGCGTGGAAGGTGCCTATAGTCAGATAGCCGCGTGCAAGCTCTTCGACGTGCCGGATATTGCGTTCTTCGAGACCTTCGAGGGCGTCATGCGCGCTGTGCGCGACGGCTTCTGCGAGTTTGGCGTGCTGCCCATCGAGAACTCCACAGCCGGATCGGTCAACGCCGTCTACGACCTGCTCGCACAGTTCGACTTCCATATCGTGCGCTCGCTGCGCCTCAAGATCGATCACAACCTGCTCGTCAAGCCCGGCACCAAGCTCGCGGACATACGCGAGGTCTACAGCCACGGCCAAGCCATTGCCCAGTGTGCCGGCTTTATCGAGTCCCACGACCTGCACGCCACCAAGTACCCAAACACGGCCATGTCGGCCGAGATGGTCGCCAACTCCGAGCGCACCGACGTCGCCGCCATCGCCTCGCGCAGCTGTGCCACGCTGTATGGCCTGGAGGTGCTGGAGCCCAACATTCAGGACTCGGACAACAACTACACGCGCTTTGTCGTCATCAGCCGCGAGCCGCGCGTCTACCCCTGCGCCAACCGTACCTCGCTCATGATCACCACGGCCAACGAGCCGGGTGCGCTCTATCGCGTACTCGAGCGCTTCTACGCGCTCAATATCAACCTCATCAAGCTCGAGAGCCGCCCCATTCCTGGCCGCGACTTTGAGTTTATGTTCTACTTTGACCTGGACTGCCCCTTTGGCAGCAAGGCCCTCGACGACCTGCTTGATTCCATCGACGACGTGTGCGAGAGCTTCACCTACTTTGGCAGTTACACGGAGGTGCTCTAGATGACCGATATCGCTGCAACCCGTCCCTACGGCGTGCTGGGCCGTGTGCTGGGCCACAGCTACACACCGGCCATCTACAAGGAGCTCGCGGGGCTCGAGTACGTGCGGTTTGAGCGCGAGCCCGAGGACCTCGCGGCCTTTATGACCGGCGACGAGTGGGAGGGCACCAACGTGACCATCCCCTACAAGCGCGCCGTAATGGACTACCTGGACGAACTGAGCCCGCTCGCCGAGCGCATGGGCAACGTCAACACCATCACGCGCCTACCCGACGGGCGCCTGCGCGGCGATAATACTGACTACTTCGGTTTTCAGAGCCTGGTCGAGGAATTGGGCGTAGAGGTTGCCGGCAAGAAGGCTCTCGTGCTCGGCGCCACCGGCGGTGCTGGCACCACGGCCAGTATGGTGCTCGGAGATCTGGGCGCCATCGTCGTACCCGTGGGTCGCACGAGCGTAGTCAACTACGGCAACATCGCGCAGCAATCCGATGCGGTATTGCTCGTCAACTGCACGCCCGCCGGCATGTTCCCCCACTGCCCCGACGCTCCCTGCACGCTCGAAGGCCTCAATGCACTCGAAGGCGTCATCGACATTGTCTACAACCCCGCCCGCACGGGTCTGATGCTCGAGGCCGAGCGCCGCGGCATCCCCTGCATCGGCGGCCTGCTCATGCTTGTTGCCCAGGCGGCACAGGCTGTAGAGCGTTACACCGGCCAAGCCACCCCGCGCGAGCGCATCCTGGATGTGACGGAGCGTCTGTCCCGCCGCGAGCAGAACATCGCGCTCATCGGCATGCCGGGCTCGGGCAAGACCCGCGTGGGCGAGCAGATCGCCCAGCTCACAGGCCGCGAGCACATCGACCTCGATCGCGCCCTCGAGGAGTGCCTGGGCATGCCCTGCGCCGACTTTATCGTCGAACGCGGCGAGGCGGCCTTCCGTGAGCAGGAGACGGCGGCGCTGGCCGACATCTCCAAGCGCAGCGGCCTGGTGCTCTCCACCGGCGGCGGCGTGGTCACGCGTGATGAGAACTATCCGCTACTGCACCAGAACAGCCAGATTGTGATGCTCAACCGCAAGCTCGACGAACTCGCCCACAAGGGGCGTCCCATCACCGCCCGCGATGGCATCGATAAGCTCGCCGAGCAGCGCATGCCGCGCTACCGCGCCTGGGCCGACTACATCATCGACTCACGCGACTGCGCCGCCAAAACCGCGGCCGCCATCGTCGAGACCCTCTAACCTGCCAAAAAGGGACAGGTTTATTTTGGCAGGTTTTATCTGGGCAAACGCCGAAGATCGCAAGACCAGCCACGCCAACCAACTGCAAAGGAAGCAACCATGAAGGCACTCGTCATCAACGGCCCCAACCTCAACATGCTCGGCATTCGCGAGCCGGGCATCTATGGCAGCGACAACTACGACCGCTTAGTGCAGATCTGCCAGGAAGCGGGTGCTGCACAGGGCTTCGACGAGGTCGAGGTCTTCCAGTCTAACCACGAGGGCAGCATCGTCGACAAGATCCAGGAGGCCTACGGCAAGGTCGACGGCATCGTCATCAACCCGGCGGCCTACACGCACACGAGCGTCGCGATCCTCGATGCCCTCAAGGCCGTCGCCATCCCTGCCGTCGAGGTCCACATCAGCGCCGTCGAGACCCGCGAGGACTTCCGCCAGGTAAGCTACGCCCGCCTGGCCTGCTTCGCCACCATCACCGGCGAAGGCCTGCAGGGGTATGCCCACGCGTTGGAGCTGCTGAGGGAACGTCTCGATTAGTTAAACAGCGGTACTACTGAATAAATAACGGCGGGGAGGGCCAAGTTGGTCCTCCCCGCTGTTATTACGCCTTCTTAATCACGTACGCCAATCCAATATCGCAGGAGCAGCGCACAATCGACGCAAAGAGCCATGGCACCGGCAGCATCATGAGCAACGACATCGTCTGCCAAGGAATAAACCAATCGACCGCGTGGATTGCAAAGATTGCCAGACTGGCTTGTCCGCAAAACACGAGTCCTCGCTCAAAGGACCCCAAAACCGGCACGTCTTTCAACTTCTCCAACGCCATCGAAACCCAACAGACGCAGTAGCTACCCGCAACAGCAGCAACCGTCGCAACAACAAATCCATCCACGCGGCGGCTCGAAAGCTCAAGCCCACTCAGCGCGGCAAGGACGAGCCAAGCAACACCGGCTCCAATAAACAGCAGAGGCTTGCTCACGCTCGGCTCCAGCCCCCTTTGGCGCGCCGTATAACCAATCCACATCAGCAAGACGATATAGCAGCTCAAATCCAAATCGAGCGGCAGGTAAGCACCAAAATAGCGAGACACGCTCAAACCGCAAAAGGCAATCGCGGCACAGAAAACGCCCTGCCAAACAACCCCAATCCTGCGGCGATCAAACAGCCGCACGAGCGCATTAAACAGCAGGCGCGACGTAAACAGCGCCGCCAAAAACCATGCCATGCCAACGGCGGTAACGCCAAACCCAGGCACATCAACGCCCGAGGCAAACACAAGCGTCTTAAACCCCGCAACCAGTGTACCGCTTGTCAAAGGAGCGCCGCTCATTAAGAACGTCGGCACCTGCCACGCCAGTGCAAGAACCACATACGGCACCAGCAGGCGCGACACCGAACCACTCAGCAGCTCGCGCCACGGCTTCGGCCTAAACGTATACCCGGCAAGAATAAAGAACACCGGCATGTGAAACGAGAAGATCGCGTGCCGCAAGGGAGAGGGATTTGGAACGGTGTGCCCCACAATGACCAGAATAATTGCGATCCCCTTTGCAATATCAATCCAGTCGAGCCTTTTGCGTCCCATTGCGAACCCTTCAAAACCGCAGCACACAAGATGAAAAAAGCCCAGACCACCTAGCGGTCCGGGCTTAATAAACGATGGTGCTCCATGGCGGATTCGAACCGTCGACCTTGGGATTAGAAGTCCCCTGCTCTATCCAACTGAGCTAATGGAGCAAATAACCGCACGCCCAAGCAAGCGCAAGCCTGTTAGGCGCAAGTAATTATAACCTAGTTGAACTGCTCGCGATACGCCTTGCAGACCTCATCGACCGGGCCGTCCATGCGAAGGTCACCCTTCTCGATCCAAACGGCACGCTGGCAGATGCGCTCAACCTGCTCCATGGAGTGCGAAACGAACAGAACCGTCACGTCACCGCTCTGGATAAAGTGCTGGATGCGGGCCTCGCACTTCTGCTGGAAGAACACATCACCGACGGACAGCGTCTCGTCAACGATCAGAATATCGGGCTCGGTAATCGTCGCGATTGCAAAGGCGATACGCGCCACCATGCCCGAGGAGAAGTTCTTAAGCGGCATATCGACAAAGTTCTGCAGCTCAGCGAACTCGATAATGCCGTCAAAGTTGGCGTCGATGAACTCCTTGGTATAGCCGAGCAGGGCACCGTTCAGATAGATGTTCTCGCGGGCGGTCAGCTCGGGGTCAAAGCCGGCACCAAGCTCAATCAGAGGCGCAATATTACCGTGCACCTTAACGCTGCCCTCGCTAGGCTCAAGCACGCCAGCGATAATCTTGAGCATCGTAGACTTGCCGGAGCCATTGGTGCCGACCAGACCCACGACCTCGCCACGATGAATATCAAACGAGATATGCTTGAGCGCCCTAAACTCCTCAAAGAACAGCTCGTGCTTGGCAAGCTTGATGAAGTACTCCTTGAGGTTGGTCAGCGACTCGGACGCCATATTAAAGATCATGGTGACGTCGTCGACCTCGACAGCCAGAGGCTGCTCGCTGTAATCAACAACAGATTCAGTCATCACAGCACTCCTTAGATGTAGAGGATAAATTTGCGCTCAGATTTATGGAACACAGTGTAGCCAATAACAAGCGCAAGGACCGCCCAAGCGACGCACATTCCAAACGTCACAAGCGAGGGCGTCGTCTGGAACAGGAAGATATCGCGCATAAACTGCAGGTAGTTGTACATGGGGTTCGCATACATCAAGATACGCACGAGATGCGGCATTTGCGCAATATAGTCAGTCGTCCAGAAGATGGGCGTAATGTAGGTCCATGCCGTAATGACAACGCTCCACAGATGCATGACATCGCGGAAGAAAACCGTAAGGGCAGAGAGCATCATGCCCAGGCCCATGCAGAAGCACATAAGCAGCAGCAGGCAGACAGGCAGCAAAATGAGATGCCAAGAAGGCATAACGCGGAACCACAGCATAACGATGGCGACGGCGACCAGCGAGAAGGCAAAGTTGACCAGCGAGAAGAGTACCTTCTGCACCGGGAAGACCCAGCGGTGCACCTTAACCTTCTTGAGCAGAGGGGCAGCGCCAACGATCGACGTCAGGGCCTGGTTCGTAGACTCGGACATGACGGCAAAGGTAACGTTACCCACGATCAAGTACAGCGGGTACATCTCGGGCGTCATTGAGCCATTGCGGCCCTGGCCAAAAATCGTCGAGAACACGATGGCCATGACAATCATCATCAGCAACGGATTGAGCACCGACCATGCGACGCCCAGAACGCTACGGCGATACTTGATCTTAAAATCCTTGGTAACCAGCTGGCGAAGGATAAACGCATCCTTCTCAAATTCATTCTTAGCAAACATCGCAGGCAGACTGCGAGTTTCTTGTTGCTTTGTCTGATCCGACACGGATGCAACTCCTTTACTCGTAATCGTTGACAAACGAACAGTATAGACCCGCCCTCAACGCCATAAGGCGGCGTTGCGAAACTGGAAAACTATCCCACAACATCGTTTTCGGAACGTCTTCCATCAGACAGCATGCCGCGAGCGACCACCACAATCACAACAGGGAGACCAAATTGAGCAGCCACGATATAACGAGGCCAATACCAAATAGGACTGGCAATAAAGAGCGTTCCGTACAACAACAAAAAGGGCAAAAGCGGCAAAACAAGTCTTGCGCGACCACATGACACCAACAGTGCTGCCGAAAACATGAGCAACCAAAAGACAACGGCGCCAGAAATAGACCAAGCGCTCAGTCCAATCGCCACATCAACATCATCGCCGAGGGGCACAAGCAAGTTGCGAAATGTAACTCCCGTAGAAGCCTTTGCGTCGGCCACAAGGTTATACGGAACACCCATGAGAAAGTTTTCGGGAAGGCCGTCGGCACCCATTACGTTTGGGGCCCAAAAACCAAACGTCTGCAGCTCCCACGCCTCAAAGTATATCGATGGGTTACGCGAAAGCATCGAGGCCCAATGAGCCCAGAATCCATCCTTTAAATGGTCCGAATTAAAGTCATCGTTCCATTTAAGCGGATCGATAATACTGGGGTGGTAAACCTCTTTGTAACGATCAAGCGGAAGCAGCTCGTTCATATAAGAACGGTCGGACTCGGACATATCGCCATCGAGCGCGGCAACGCGAGCCATCTGAGCAAGCGGAATACCCACTGACTCAACATCCTCCGATGGAACAACGCCCATAGCCGAGTACACGGGCCCCGTAATAACCAAGCATGTGACAAGCGCAAATCCAAGAGATACGGCCAAACGAGAGGCAGACTTCATCGGGGCAATGCAGCCGAGTCGGTCCAAAGCTACAGCTATCGCAAGCACCACGAATAGCGCAGCGCAAATATACAAACCGTTATTCCGTAGAAGCATAACGCCCAACGCTAGGGCACCAAAAACGAGCAAACGCAACGCGCTCGACCGGGAATCCTTTCCCGTGACGGCATCGGCAAGCATGGTCACCATCAAGACAAGACAGCAGGAAAACAACGGGTCTTTCCAAAGCGCCACAGAATAAAGAGCGCGATACCGTGACAAGCCAAAATAGACTACGAGCAGCCAAGACCAGCGAGAGGAGACCCCCAAGCGGGAAGTCACCCAAATTGAAAGATAGCCAAACGTGCTGGCAACACAGGCCATCTGAAGCACCGTTAGCAAGGCAACGCCCACCGAAGGGCTCATCCCCATGAGGCCTGCAATTTTGATACAAGCAGCCATCATCATGGTGAATGCAACCGGATGATGGTTGCTCAATGGGTTCCACCCCATAATCTGAGCGAACGACGAGAAGGTATCCCCAAAAAACAGGCCGGGACAATACCTCAGGAAGAACGGGAGATACAAAAGAAATATCACTAGAGCACGGACCGCAACAGATAGGAGTCGAATGGACGAGTCACCATCATTAGTCCGCAGCGAGTCATTGCAGAAAACACAGCAGCGGCAACGACAAGACAGCTGAACAAGCACCGACAAGACCCAAAAGACCAGCGCCGACATCACCCAAAAAGCAACAGAATCAATCGCGGAATATGGCTCAATATAGTTCTCGTAAATCCCGCCGGCAATCACCGGTTCAGTCACACGAATATGCGCTCCCAGCACAAGAACAAACGAAAATACAAGGGAAATCACTAAGCAGCAAGCTCTACCAAAAACCGACGGAAATGCAAAATCCCTGCACGCAAACTTATTGAAATTAACCAATGATGCGATTATCGCAACACATGCCAAGACAGATGGAAACAGGTCGAAGGAACCACTACAATACGTCACCGTAGCGATGCTTGCTGCAAACAGCAAAACAGCACGTGTCACATCTAATAACCTGAACTCTCGAATCAATGCGCCCATCCTAACCACGAAACAAACGATTCGATTGTACGCGACCAAAGGAACCTTCATGGCCGAGCAAACGATTGCCGTTATTATCCCCTGTTACAACGAGGCAGTCACCATCGGAAAGGTCATCGACGACTTTCACCGCGAGCTTCCGCAAGCGACGGTCTATGTCTATGACAACAACTCATCGGACGATACCTCACGCATCGCCGCCGAGCACGGCGCCACGGTCCGCTTTGAGCCCCGCCAGGGAAAGGGCAACGTGTGCCGCCAGATGTTTCGCGACATCGACGCCGATTGTTACCTGATGGTCGACGGCGATGACACCTACCCCGCCGAGGCGGCGAAGGCCCTCTGTGAGCCCATCCTTAACGGCACGGCCGACATGACCGTAGGCGACCGCCTTTCCAACGGCACCTATGCCGAGGAAAACAAGCGCGCCTTCCACGGCTTTGGCAACAATCTAGTTCGCGCCATGATCAAGTGGATCTATGGCTACAGCTTCGATGACGTTATGACGGGCTATCGCGCAATGAGCCGCCCCTTTGTCAAAACGTTCCCCGTGCTTTCCGAGGGTTTTCAGATCGAAACCGAACTCTCCATCCATGCCGTCGATCACCGCTGGCGCATCAAAGACGTGCCCATTGAGTACCGCGATCGCCCCGAAGGATCCGAGTCTAAGCTCAATACCGTCAGTGACGGCATCAAGGTCGTCGCCATGATCGGTACGCTGTTCAAGGACTACCGTCCGCTCAAATTCTTCAGCCTGGCCGCGCTTCTGTTTGCGATTATCGGCCTCGCCCTGGGCATCCCCATCGTCGTCGAATATTTCCAGACCGGTCTCGTCCCCCGCTTCCCCACCGCAATGCTCGCCGCATCTTTCATGTTCCTTTGTGGCCTGAGTCTCGCGACGGGGCTTATCCTTGATTCCGTTGCAAAGGTTGAGCGTAAACAGTGGGAGGTCAACGTGTATAACACATATGGCCGCAGCATTCCCTCCAGCGCAAATAAAAGCGAGAGGTAAACCACCATGCCACTCATTTCCATCGTCGCGCCATGTTACAACGAGCAGGAATCGCTTCCGATCTTTCTCAAAGAGCTCGATGGCGTCGTTCGCATCATGACCCAGCAAGACCCCGGCATCTTCTTTGAGGCCGTCCTCATCGACGATGGTTCGGCAGACAAAACACTTGCCGTCATGAAAGCAGAAGCCGCGGCGGCGCATCCATACGCCATCCACTGGCACTCTTTCTCGCGGAACTTTGGCAAGGAGGCGGCACTATTCGCCGGACTCCAGCACGCAAAGGGCGACTATGTCGCCACCATGGATGCCGACATGCAGGACCCGCCCTCGCTCCTGCCGCAGATGTACGAGATCTTGCAGACCGAAAACTACGATAACGTCGCCACACGCAGGACCACCCACGAAGGCGAGCCTCCCATCAGGTCGTTCTGTGCCCGCATGTTCTACAAGATCATCAACCGCATTTCCAAGGCCGACATCGTCGACGGAGCACGCGATTTTAGGCTCATGAAGCGACCTATGGTCAACGCCATCATCTCCATGGGCGAATACAACCGATTCTCCAAGGGCATTTACGGCTGGGTCGGCTTCAAGACCAAATGGCTCCCCTACGTAAACGTCAACCGCGTGGCCGGTGAGACCAAATGGAGCTTTTGGTCGCTGCTCCTCTATTCCATCGACGGCATCGTCGCGTTTTCCACGGCGCCGCTCTCCCTCGCCGCCCTCACGGGTATCGTTTTCTGTCTCATCGCCATCCTGGGATTTATCGTCATCCTAGTCAAAACGCTTGTTTGGGGTGACCCCGTCGGCGGATGGCCGTCCCTCGCCTGCCTCATAACGCTGTTTGGCGGCATGCAGCTTCTGTGCTTAGGAATCATCGGTGAGTACTTGGCAAAAGCCTACTTGGAGGCCAAACGCCGCCCCATCTATATCATCCGAGAGTCCAACGAGGAATCTGATGACACGGCCCAATAACAGCATGCTCAAGAATGTGGCGTTCTACGCCGCCTGCTTCACGTTTTCCGTCGCACTCTTTGTCGCACTTGCAGCGGCGGGGCATGTCTACCCCTTTGGCGACAACTCGTTTCTCACCAACGATCTCAAATACCAATACATCGACTTCTTTGCGTGGTTTCGCCGCGTCCTTTTAGGCGAGGCAAACCTTCGTTATTCCTTCTCGCAGGGACTCGGCATGAACACATGGGGGCTCTATAGCTACTACCTCGCCAGCCCCTTCAACCTGCTCTGCGTGCTGTTTCCCGCAGACAAGCTGACGCTCTTCGTATTTGCCATAACCGCGCTCAAACTGGGCTGCATCCACATCAGCAGCGCTTGGTATGTGCAAAAGCGCTTTAACCTGTCCAAGCCCGCAGCATTCCTGCTTTCCCTCTCGTTCACGTTTTGCAGCTGGACCATCAGCAACCTGCGCAACCCACTCTGGATCGATTGCCTCATCCTGCTGCCCATCTGCGCCTACGGATGCCACGAGCTCATTCGCAAGCAGCGTATGATCCGACTCGTCATCGCAACGGCGCTCAATGTCATGTTCTGCTGGTATACGGCCTACATCAGCATCCTGTTCCTCTGCATCTTCGTATTGGTCGAATTTGTCGATTATGTTGCAGAAAAAGGATTTAGCTGGAAGCTCATGCTCGATCGGGCCCTGCGGTTCGCCGGGGCTATCGCGCTTGGATTGCTTCTGTCCGCCTGGACCTTTTTGCCGACCATCCTTGCCATGTCCAAGGGCGGACCCGTTCTGGCACTTGGCCCCCTACTTAAAACCAGCCTCAAGTCGCTCATCAGGGGCTTTCTTCCCTGCATGTGGGTAAACAACGAAAGCACACCGCAGTTCTATTGCGGCATCATCATGATGCTGCTTGCGGTGAGCCTGCTGGTTAACCGCACGGTTTCGATCAAGACGCGCATCGCAACACTCGTCGTCACGATAATCCTGGTCGCAAGCTCCGTTTTGAGCACGCTCGAGTACATCTGGTGCGGCATGCGCGTTCCCAACGGCTTCTACTCGCGCACGGCTTTTTTGCTGAGCTTCTTTACGCTGTGGGCCGCAGGATACGCACTGCAGAAACTCAAAGAGCGGCCAACATTGCGTCGAGCCCATCGTCCGGCCATCATCATGCCACTTCTGGCACTCACGGCAATTGAACTATTTGCCAACGCCCATGTTATGTGGAACCAGCTGTACACGGGCTATTCCGAAGAAGCCAACAGCGCCTATGTCGCCTCCGCAACCGACACGATCACGGCCATTCAAGACCAGACTTCGGCGTCGTTCTATCGCATTGACCGCACGACCACACGCGTCGACAGCGCCGCCCTCAACGAAGGCCTGGCGCTTGGGTACAACCAGCTGTCTTCGTATTCGTCTGCCAACAACCCGCAGGCCATCGCACTGCTCAACTCCCTTGGATACAGCAGCGTCGGCGAATTCTCGACCCGTTATGCCGAGCCTATTCTCGCCGTCGATGCCCTACTGGGAGTCAAGTATGTCATTCCTGAGAACGCACCTGCGGGATGCGTTTCGGCCAAGATGAATCAGGCCGACTCCACAAGCGCGGTGTACGAGAACCCCTATGCGCTCAGCATTGGCGTCGCAGCCTCAAGCGATATCCAAAACAGCACGCTGAAGAGCGAGAGCCCCTTCGAAAAGCAGAACGACCTCTACAGCAAAATCCTAGGCCGCGAGGTCGAGCTCTATACCAAGATCGAGGCCACGAGCACGGAGAATAGCGATAGCTTAAAGCAATGGAGCGTTACCGTACCGGCAAGCGCAATCGGGTATCTCTACATCAACAAAGATGCGACCGCCGGCAGTTATTGGCCCGTCACCCTTACCATCGACCAGCGAACGATCGAAAACGAGGCCTGGAGATTCGACAATAATATCCGCCAGATTGCGGATGCATCGGACGCCCCGAGCCAGCATACGGTGTCAATCGGAGTCGCAGAGGGCTATACAGACATGCCCCAAGACAATGAGCCGGTCTTTTATGCCCTCAATCTCGACGTTTTCGAGCAGATTATTAGCGAGCTTAAGGCGAGCGAGTTTATTCCGACGGTTTTTAAGGACGGAAGGATCGAAGGCGAGTATACCGCCAAGGATGATGGCAACCTGCTGCTGAGCGTTCCGTACGATGAGGGCTGGAACGTAACGGTAAACGGAACCGCCGCAGAACTAACGCCCGCCGCCGATAAGGGCTTGTCATCCCTGAACATGCAAAGAGGCGCGAATAGGATCGTGATGACCTACAAGACTCCGGGCGCCCTTGCGGGGCTTGCAGTGAGTCTGGCGACCGCCGCCGTCCTTGTTGCAGCGGGGTTATTCACCAGGCATAAGAAAAGCCGCCGTTAAAGAACGGCGGCTTTTACGCTCGAAAAGTTAATAGCGGCTAGAGCGTCTTGAGGTACTCCCCCAGCTCTTCTTCCCAGTCGGGCATGTGGGAGCCGACCGACTCGAGCCTGGACAGGTCGAGCGCGGAGTGGACCGGGCGCGGGGCGACGGGTCCCTCGGCGTTCGCGTAGTAGTCGGCGGTCGACACCGGCACGACCTTGTCCCCGTTGCCGTTGGCGGCCTCGAAGACGGCGCGGGCGATGTCCGCCCAGGACTTCACCGCGCCGGAGCCGGTGCAGTCGTAGGTGCCGTAGGGGGCCTTCGCGTCCAGCACGTGGAAGATCGCCTCGGCCATGTCGCGCGTGAAGGTCAGGCGGCCCAGCTGGTCGTCCACGACGGTGACCTGCATGAGCTTGTCCTCCGGGTCGGCGACGCGGTCGGAGAGACCCTTCATGGTCTTGACGAAGTTGTGGCCCTCGCCGATGACCCAGCTGGAGCGCATGATGTAGTGCTTGGGGCAGTTCGCCACGGCGATGTCGCCGGCGGCCTTGGTCTGGCCGTAGACGGACAGCGGGCTGAGGGGCTCGTCCTCGGTGTGCACCTCGGCCGTGCCGTCGAAGACGTAGTCGGAGGACACGTGGACGAGCGTGATCCCGTGCCCGGCGCAGGTGCGTGCGAGAAGGGCCGGCCCGGTGGCGTTGGCCTTCCAGGCGGTCACGCGGCCCTCGGGGGTCTCGGCCCTGTCCACGGCCGTGTAGGCGCCGCAGTTGATGACCGTGCCGTAGAGCGACCAGTCGTACTGCGAATAGGCGTCCGGGTCGGACATGTCGAAGGTGTCGATGTCGCAGAAGTCGAAGTCCTTGGCGACGCCGCGCTCCTCGGCGAGCGCACGTACCGCATGGCCCAGCTGGCCGTTACAGCCGGTGACGAGGGTGCGCTTCGGCGCCATGGGGACGACGTCCTTGAGCATCGGGTGGTTGAGGTCCGCCTCGGATACGGTGGCCTCATCGAGCGGGATCGGCCACTCGATGGCGAGCTCGGGGTCGGCGAGGTTCACGAAGGTGTAGGTCCTCTTGAGCTCCAGCGACCAGTGGGCGTCCACCAGGTAGGTGTAGGCGGTGCCGTCCTCCAGGGCCTGGAAGGAGTTGCCCACGCCGCGCGGGACGTAGATGGCCTTCGACGGGTCGAGCGTGCAGGTGAACACCTTCCCGTAGGTGGCGCTGCCCTCGCGCAGGTCCACCCAGGCGCCGAAGACCGAGCCGCGGGCCACGGAGATGAACTTGTCCCAGGGCTCGGCGTGGATGCCGCGGGTGACGCCGCGGCTGTCGTTGTAGGAGATGTTGTTCTGGACGACGCGGAGGTCCGGGATGCCCAGGGCGCACATCTTGGCGCGCTGCCAGTTCTCCTTGAACCAGCCGCGCGAGTCGCCGTGGACGGCGAGGTCGACGACCTTGAGGCCCCCGATGCCGGTCTCGGTGACGGAGAGGTCCTTCTCGAATGCGATGTCAGCCATGTGGGAAAAGCTCCTATCGAAGAGGTTGTATAACCGGGGGCGCCCGCGCGGGGACGCAGGATCATCCCCATGCCCTGCGGCCCCGCGCGGGCGCCCCGCGGTGCGGTTCGCCGGGGTTCGGCCTACTGCCCCTGTGCGCGGTAGCGGGCCTCGGTGGCCTCCTTGGCCGGGCGCCACCAGGACTCGTTGGCCACGTACCAGTCGATGGTGGCCTTGAGCCCCTCGGCGAAGTCGGTGTGGGCCGGCCTCCAGCCCAGCTCGCGCTGGAGCTTGGTGCTGTCGATGGCGTAGCGGCGGTCGTGGCCGGGGCGGTCGGCGACCCAGTCGAAGTCCTCGGGGTCGCGTCCCATGGCCGTAAGGATCATGCGCAGGACCGTGATGTTGTTCCTCTCGCCGTCGGCGCCGATAAGGTAGGTCTCCCCCATGCGGCCCTTGGTGAGGATGTCCCAGACGGCGCTGGAGTGGTCCTCGGTGTGGATCCAGTCGCGGACGTTCTCGCCCTTCCCGTAGAGCTTGGGGCGGACGCCGTCGATGATGTTCGTGATCTGCCTGGGGATGAACTTCTCCACGTGCTGGTAGGGTCCGTAGTTGTTGGAGCAGTTGGAGATCGTGGCGCGAAGGCCGTAGGTACGGGTCCATGCGCGCACGAGCATGTCGGAGGAAGCCTTGGTCGAGCTGTACGGCGAGCTCGGGTGGTACGGCGTCTCCTCGGTGAACTTCGCGGGGTCGTCGAGCGCCAGGTCGCCGTAGACCTCGTCGGTGGAGACGTGGTGGTAGCGGACGCCGTATTTGCGGACGGCCTCCAGCAGGCGGAAGGTGCCCTCCACGTTGGTGCGTAGGAACGGCTCCGGGTCGGCGATGGAGTTGTCGTTGTGGCTCTCGGCGGCGTAGTGCACGATCGCGTCGTGGCCGGGGACCAGCCTGTCCAGCAGCCCGGCGTCGCAGATGTCGCCGACGACGAGCTCGACCCTATCCTCGGGCAGCCCGGCGATGTTCTCGGGGTTGCCGGCGTAGGTCAGCTTGTCCAGGACGGTGACGTGGACGCCCGGGTGGTTGTTCACGACATAGTGGACAAAGTTGCTGCCGATGAAGCCGCAGCCGCCCGTGACGATGATGTTCTTCGGTTCGAAAAACCCAGACATAAAATTCCAATCTGAAGCAAGTACAGCTTTTTTAGTATGCCGCAGGAAGTGACGCCGCGACACTATTCAACAAAACTATCGGACATTTCGGCATGCGATAAGAGCCATAACCTTCGCAGAATTACTTCCCCTACAAAACGCCTCCGGAATGAAGTCTTTGTCGTACCGGAAGACCGAATTCCCAGTTTTATCGCGTAAGTACTTGTAGAAGAAGTCCTCCCAGCTTTTAAACTTCTCACTGTCTGCAAACGCTTCCGGCTCTTGCAAAACCGCTTTGGCATCTATCCCTGAAATAACGCCGGAGCTCAGCAGAAGCCACTCGAACGACTCGGGAAGACAAACCGTAACAGTATCGCGGTGAATGTCTTGCAGCTTAAGGACGCGGTCGGCATAGCACCCAAATGCCGCTCCGTCCGCGACAACAAACACGCAATCGTCGAGATGCTGATCCAACCAACCCAAAATCGCGCTGTTCGTCATGGCCGAAGCACAGGCAAGTTCACTGTCAGCGAAATGCCGTTCAAAGAACTGGAAACCAGACTTACTGTCCTCGCATAGAAGGATAGAAAAGTCCTGTTTTGGCGCCGACCGGGAAATAGCATAACGATGATTCCCGCGATCTTGATAAACAGGGACGAAAGAATGGTATTTTCCGCTCGTCTTAATCTTGTAAATCTCATCCACGCTATACGGAAGATTGGGGAAATCAGCCCTTGAGATCAGCACAAAATAATTAGAGGAATACAGCACATGATGGGCAAACTCATCAGAATGAATCTCTTTTAAGCCCTCATCCACAAATACGATCGAGTCATGGACGGACGAAAGCTGGTTTCGCCAATCATAATCGGTCAGGGCGACACAGGGACAATCGCATTGCAAGGAAACACCCGACTGCTCGCCCGTTCGCATGTAGTCTGCGACCATGTCAAACAGTGTCGTCTTACCCGTGCCGCTATCGCCACGCACAATAGTGATGTTCCGCTTGATGGTAAATGTGTACTTGGTTCCCCTGCGGCGGGAAATCTTAATGAGATGCGAACCGTTCATAAGCAGCACCTACAGATACGGAATCGACTCGTGAATCAATTCGGCCATGTTGTGAACGATTCGGCCGCTATTCACGACTTTAATTTTAAAATCCTCGCGACCAAAGTCCATCACATGATAGAGATTCACAACGAGCTTGCGGTCTTTCGCCATGTCGAGAATCCACTTGGCACAGTTATCACCACAGGTGGAAGCGTTAAAAATATGCTTACGATCAAATCTCATAAGCAGCAGCGTTTTCACGCCACCAGAAAGCTGAAGTGGGGAAATGGACCCAAGCACAGGGCTTTCGATGACGTTTTCGGAGACAACATCCGATCGATCGACATCTTTAATTATCGAGACTGCATAGGGATCCGTAATCCAAGAAGACCGGTAAGAGTTTTTGAAATATGTCGCTGTGTTGTAAATCGCTTCTGGCATATCGCCAAAGTAGACGCTTAACACATCCACTCCCAATCATATTGTCTTTATGGTCAACGTAATCATAACGAAAAGGGCCACCAGATAAACGGTGGCCCCTAAAAGAAAACAAGCCGGCGCTAGTACTCGCGCGGGCTGTTGACGATCTCGCCGGCGGCGACCTTCTTCAGGTGCTGCCCGTAAACCGACTTGCCGTAGGCCTTGGCCGCCCCCTCCAGCCCGGCGGTCGTGATCCAGCCGTTCTCCCAGGCGATCTCCTCGGGCACAGACACGGGCAGGTCCTGGGAGTGCTCCACGGCGCGGACGAACTCCGCGGCCTCGTGCAGGCTCTCCATGGTGCCGGTGTCGAGCCAGGCGTACCCGCGGCCCAGGGTCACGACGGACAGCGTCCCCTCCTCCAGGTACATCTGGTTGAGCGTGGTGATCTCCAGCTCGCCGCGCGCGGAGGGCTCCACCCTATGTGCCTTGGCGGCCACGTCGCCCGGGTAGAAGTACAGGCCGGTGACGGCGTAGGAGCTCTTGGGGCGCTCGGGCTTCTCCTCGATAGAGACGGCACGGCCCTCGCCGTCGAACTCGACGACGCCGAAGCGCTCGGGGTCGTCAACGTGGTAGCCGAAGACCGTGGCCCTCCCCGACTCGGCGTTCTGGACGGCGCGCGTCAGGTGGCGAGACAGGCCGTTGCCGTAGAAGATGTTGTCGCCGAGCACCAGCGCGCACGGCTCGCCGGCGATGAACTCCTCGCCGATGGTGAACGCCTGCGCCAGGCCGTCCGGCGAGGGCTGCTCGGCGTAGGACAGGTTCACGCCGTAGCGCGAGCCGTCCCCGAGCAGGCGCTCGAAGTTGGGCAGGTCCGTCGGCGTGGAGATGACCAGGATGTCCCGGATGCCCGCCAGCATGAGGGTGGACAGCGGGTAGTAGATCATGGGCTTGTCGTAAACCGGCAGCAGCTGCTTGGAGGTCACGAGCGTGAGCGGGTACAGGCGCGTGCCGGACCCGCCGGCGAGGATGATGCCTTTCATGTAGTCCTCCGTGTCATATAACTCATTTTGTTACGACTTATATAATAAACTCTATCGGTCATATCAATTAAAAATATATGAGCGATACCCATTGAACAGGGCATCTAATTGCCTCGGCACGGAAAGAGCGTCAGGAACAGTGAAGATTTACATCGCAGCCCATAAGCACTTTGACATTGATGCACAGGCGCCTTACCAGCCGCTCTTCGTCGGGGCAAGCTCCATTCCAACGAAAAATCGACAAGCTGGATGGCTGTACGACGATCAAGGCGATAATATTTCCCAGAAAAACAAGCACTACTGTGAGCTTACCGGCCTCTATTGGATATGGAAGAATTCTCCTGAGTCGATAGTTGGGCTCACGCATTATCGAAGGGCATTTGAGTCCCCCAACGACTCGAAGCAGATGCTCAGAGACTATGAAATTGAGAACATTCTTACCAAGCATGACTGCATTGTTGCAGCCAAAGAACCCTGCACAAGCTCAATCGGGTGCAACTTAATCACTGTTGCTGAGCAGTATAGAATGATCCACTCTTCGACAGATCTGCTACAGGCAAGGGAAATCATCAGGACGAAATGCCCTGGCTACTTGGATGCTTTTGATGAAGCAATTTGTGAGGAGTGCTCTTTTTCGCCATGCAATATGTTTATTTGTAAAAAGGAACTGATGGACAGATATTGTAAGTGGCTTTTCAAAATTGAAAAACAACTTGATAAGCGAATTGACTATATAAGTGGTCGCGATAGCTATCAACAAAGGATGCCTGGCTTTATCTCAGAACGACTATTCAATGTCTTCCTTAAAAAGGAAGACATAAGATGCTATGAATGCCGCATCTTTAACCCAATAAATAAAGAGGCCCTCACGATCGATCAAAGCGCGTGGCCTCAAAGGAGACCGCAACTTACGTGCGCTTGCTCTACGAATGCAATATTTAACGGAGCAGACTATTCATCTGTATTTGATTATTCCTTTTATGTAAATCATTACGAGGATCTATTCGATAGATATAAAGACGACCCCCATGGAGCGCTGGAACATTTCATTGCAATCGGCATTAACGAACATCGAGTTGCGCATCCTCATTTTTCTATTGGCTCTCTTCTGAATGGAAATCCCGATTTAAGAAGTAAGTGCAGTGGAAATCTCGAAGCAACGCAAATGTATATAGCGAATCCTAAAGAGTGTATGCATCCAATTGGGTATGAAAACATTCATCCGCTAGACGAGCAAAGCAATTCGACTACGGCCACATGGCATGAACGTCGAATTACAGCAGCGCGCATCCGATACCAAGAAAGAATAGAGAGGCTACCCGTACTGGGCTAATTCAATGTAAGAATAAACCCTAGATCAAAGTGAAATAGCACAGACATCTTCAGTGCAACGGAAAGGTAAATTGAAATGAAAATTAACATGGATTGCATTTGCCGCGGAAGCGGGAAGGTGTACGTTCTTCTAAAGAATGTTGAGACAGATGCATCAAATATTCAGGTGACAGCAGCAAAGAGCGACGGAACGACAATACCAAGCTCAATCTATCCATACGAGTCAAATAACAATCAATACGTCATAGTTCTTCCCGACCTCGGAACTGGTGATTGCGATATTCAGATTAATGATTTGAATGCGCAATATGCCTACGATGCCATTAAAATCAGCTTTGGCACGGCAAAATGGGCGTCAAGATTAAACTACAAAATTAAGAATGATTTGTCCCATTCCATTAGGAACTATGACGATAAGCATGACTTGGATGTAGCAAGCATGCGTTTTCACGAGTTTATCGAAGATGGAGATGAGGCCATTCTTCGCTGCTCAGTAAAACTTCCTCAGCGCAACGACAACAAAATAGCCATCAGCTGCTTCGATACTTCGATGAATCGAATTGAGATCGAGCCGATCACCACCGATGACATTACGATTCCCTTGTGGTTTGCCCCCAATAAAAAACGGCGCGAGATTCAATACTCGGTCCGAATCCCAAATAGCACAAATAGGCTAATCTTCACAATCGAAGATGACAATCACCCGAGCTTTAACAGCTTCGCTGTTGTGGACAACGAAGAGCTCGAAAGGCTGCGCATTTTAACCACATCGAAGATGCAACCTATTTCGATTGATCCATCTGCATATCCAAAATGGCTCGAACAACACAAGGCAAGCTCGGCGATGCTCGAAAAACAATCGATGGTTACCTTCAAGAAAATGCCTTTGTTTAGCATCGTCGTTCCCCTATTCAACACACCCGATAATTTGTTCAGGGAAATGATGGAATCAGTTCTTAAACAGAGTTATGCGAACTGGGAGCTTGTGCTGGTCAATGCAAGCCCAGATAACAGTGCGCTTGTGGATATGATCGAAACCGCTAAGAATAATGACGCTCGTATTAAGGTGATAGAGCTAGCGAGCAATTCCGGCATTTCCAAAAATACTCTTGCCGGAACAAAAGAAGCGAATGGAGATTTCATTTGCTTCTTGGACCACGACGATACTCTTGAGCCCGCGGCGCTTTATGAATATGCGCATGCAATTAATGCTGAAAACAATACTGATCTCATTTACTGCGACGAAGACAAACTGTTTGCCAATGGCAGCTATGGTGACCCATTC
>CAUDZT010000031.1 GCA_958453935.1 uncultured Collinsella sp.
TCCGTACATGTACGGATGAATATGGGAAGTGTTCGGATGAAGTTGCCAATCAAGGTAAATGCTTGGTACGTTAGCTGTATTGCTTGTTTTGCATAGAAATATCGTTGAATTGCATATAATTTGAGTGCGTCGGGTTTTGCCTGGGCTTACCCCCGTCTGCGCCGTGCAAAAAGCGGAGTTTTCAGCATCGAGGTGCTGTCGGTACCGCCATAATCTTGCAACATACGGGCCCCGAGGCAGTTTTTGCCTGCAGATACGCCCCGAAGCACGCATTTGCGTCCCCGCAGATCGCGATGCCTGTTCTAAAACGCTATATAAAGGTGCCTGGAGACGTTGATTGACGCTTCCGATGCGTATGCACACAGCTTTGCATGCTGAAAACTCCCAAAAATGCACGCTGCACCCCAGGGGACCCTTCTGCGATAGACGTGAAGCGAGCCGGAGCCCGGCGTTACCGGGCTTGGCGCATTGCTTGGCGGGCTCGTGGCATTGCCGTAAGCCTTTGGTACTGTGGAAAACGCCTTTTTTGCGGCTGGCCATGCGGTACATGACAGGCCGGTCGCCGAATGCGCGGGCTGCGTGTTCGCGCTCGTTATGAAAAAGCCGAGCCGCCCGTATAGGGCGGCTCGGCCATTAAAAACCTTGGATTTGGGACATCAGCTACTGGTTGGCTTGCCCCTCGAACATGCCGTCGAGGGTGCGCCACGCGAGTTCGGCGCACTTGACGCGGGCGGGCATGTGCGAGATGTCCTGGAGCTGGGCAGCCTCATCCAGGTCTTCCAGGTCCTCATCGGAGAGCTGCTCGCCACGGATCATGGCGAGGAAAAGCGCTGCCAGACGACGTGCCTCCTCGACGGTCTCGCCGGTGATGAGGTCGGCCATGATGTCGGCACTGGCCTGGCTGATGGCGCAGCCGTGGCCGGTAAAGGAGGCCTCCTCGATCACGCCGTTCTCGACGCGCAACTGCAAGGTGAGCTCGTCTCCGCAGCTGGGGTTGATGCCGTCGTGCTCGTGCGTGGGGGAATCCATCTCATACTTATAGTCGGGGTGTGAGTTGTGCTCCATGAACGTGGTGGAGGTGTAGAGGTTACCCATTGAACGTGCTCCAAACGTGATGCAGGCCGGCGATGAACTTGTCGATATCGGCCTTGTCGTTGTAGAAGGCCACGCTGGCGCGGCAGCAGGCAAGGTTCTCGACGCCCAGCCAGGTGAGCAGCGGCTGCGCGCAGTGGTGACCGGCGCGGATGCAGACGCCGTCCATGTCCATGATGCTCGCGACATCGTGCGGGTGGATGCCCTTGACGTTAAAGCTGACGACGCCGTGGTGGTTGTCCCAATAGATGGAGCCGATAATCTGGACAAAGTCGAGCTGCATGAGCTCGCCCATTAGGTAGTGAACGAGTGCCTGCTCGCGGGCCTGGATGTTTTCGTAGCCCACCGTGTTGACCAGGTAATCGAGGGCGGCACCCGTGGCGAAGATACCGGCGGCGTCCTGCGTGCCGGCCTCGAACTTTTCGGGGACGGGCGCCCAGACGGCGCCCTGCTCGGTGACCGAGTCGATCATCTCGCCACCGGTAAGCATGGGCGGCATGGCGTTGAGCAGGTCCATCTTGCCCCACAGCACGCCAATGCCCATGGGGCCCATGGCCTTGTGGGCGCTAAAGGCAAAGAAGTCGGCACCCAGGTCGGTCACATCGACCGGCATGTGCGGCAGCGATTGCGCGCCGTCGACGACCAGGTAACCGCCGTACTTGTGCACGAGCTTGCCGAGATTCTTGACCGGGTTCTCGACGCCCAGCACGTTGGAGACCTGACCCACGGCCAAGATCTTGGTCTTGGGGCCAACCTTGGCCAGAACCTCTTCGGTCGTGAGCTGGCCGGTCTTGGTGGGGTAGAGGTAGACGAGCTTGGCGCCGGTCTCGCGGCAGACCTGCTGCCACGGAATCAGGTTGGAGTGGTGCTCCATGATGGTGATGACGACCTCGTCGCCGGGCTCGAGGACCGTGGGCGCAAAGCTCTTGGCGACCAAGTTGAGCGACTCGCTCGTGTTGCGGGTGAAGACGACCTCGTTGGCCTGGGAGGCGCCGATGATGTCGGCGATCTGCTGGCGCACCTTGGCGATGGCCTCGGTGGCTTCGACGGACAGCGAGTACAGGCCGCGCAGGGGGTTGGCGTTCATGCGCTGGTAGAAGTCGCGCTCGGCATCGAGCACGTGGGCGGGGCGCTGTGCGGTTGCGGCGCTATCTAGAAAGGCGATCTCGGGGTGCTGCTGGAACAGCGGGAACTGCGCCTTGTAGGGGTTGGTCTCGATGTCGACGGTAGGCCAGCCACGCGAGGCCTCGTCACTGGCGTCGAGTTCCATAGGCTCCGGTGCGGTACAGGTATCGCATTTAACGTGCTCGGTGTCGATCATGCGAGCTCCTCCTCGAAGTTGTCGATCAGGTTGTTGCCCAAGCGGACGACGGCGGCGCGGGTGCGCTCGTCGGTGGCGGAAAGCGCGGCGTCCTCCAGCTTGGCGCGGATGAACAGGTCCTCGGCGGCGTTTTGGTCAAGGCCGCGGCAGGCGAGGTAGAACAGCTGCTCATCGCGGACGTGGCCGATGGTGGCGCCGTGGTTGCCGGCGACGTCGTCCTCGTCGCAGAGGATGACGGGAACGGTCTTGTTGTCGACGCCCTTGTTGGCCAAGAGCACCGTCTCGCGCTCGGTGCCGACGGCACCCTTGCAGCCGT
The DNA here is from genome assembly GCA_958453935.1 of uncultured Collinsella sp. Taxonomy (GTDB): domain Bacteria; phylum Actinomycetota; class Coriobacteriia; order Coriobacteriales; family Coriobacteriaceae; genus Collinsella. Next base: position 2,730 of record CAUDZT010000031.1, read on the forward strand.
GCACGAGGTCGATGGTGCCGCGGTAGACCTTCTTGGACGTGCCAGTCAGCACACCGTTGGCGTCGATCTCGCACTCGGTCTTGCGACCGCGGTGGCGCAGCTCGTAGTTAAAGTCGCGTACCTGCTCGTGGGCGCCCAGGTAATCGGTATTGATGGTCACCTTGGCGGTGTCGCCCAGCAGGTCGCCGGCAAGGCCGGTGGCGCTGGCGCCGGCACCCAGGACGGTATGCTGCACGTTGACGCGCGCGCCCTCGTCCAGGAACAGGCCGGTGTCATCGAGTGCGATCCAGCTGTCGTCGAGCGTCTGCGTGCAGGTTACGTTGACAGTGGCGTACTCGTAAGCGCACACGCGTAGCACAGAGCCCACGACACCCTGGCCGTTGACGGGGGAGTCCAGGGCTAGAGCGAGATCGAGCGTTGCCTGCGGGCGGGCGACGACATCGATAGCGGCGATGGCCGCCGCCGCGTCGAAGCCGCTTGCGCGCACGGTAACCGTGGCGTGCTGGTATGCGGGCACATCGATGACGATGCGCTTGGTGGCGTGGTCGACCAGATAGGCGTAGGCAGCCTCGCCCATGCCGGTCTCGAAGGCCTCAGCGGGGGAGAGCTCCTCCTCGAGCTTGATGGCGCCGGCCTGGTAGATGGAGGTGGCGGGCACGTCGAGCTCGGTCTCGGGCGTGATGCGGGCGCGGTCGGCGGCGTCGCCGGGGGCGGAGGCACGGCGCTCGGGGAAGCGCTCGGCCATGGCGTCCATGGCGGTATCGAAGGCGTCGGCGGCGCCGGAGAACTGCTCGTCTAAGCCTTCGACCTCAAAGGCCTCGGCGGGAGCGGCGGCAAGCTCGTCAGAGAGCTCGAGCTTGGTCTGGTTCATGCGCAGCCAACCCCAAGTTGCAGCCGGCATCGCATTGACCTGCTCGAGCGTGGTAGCAGCGGTGTTCGTGGTCTGTTTCATTATCCGATCGCTCCTTCCATCTCGAGCTTGATCAGGTTGTTCATCTCGACGGCGTACTCAAGCGGCAGCTCCTTGGAGACTGGGTTGGCAAAGCCGTTGACGATCATGGTGCGGGCCTCTTCCTCCGAGATGCCGCGGCTCATCAGGTAGAACACCTTATCGTCGCCGATGCGGCCGATGGTGGCCTCGTGGCCGATGTCGACGTTCTTGGCGCGGATGTCCATGGCCGGAATAGTGTCGGAGCGGCTTTGGTCGTCGAGCATGAGCGACTGGCAGCTCACAGTTGCCTTGGAGCCCTCGGCCTTAGGCGTGGCCACGATGGAGCTGCGGAAGGTCTGGATGCCGCCGCTCTTGGAGATGCCCTTGGTCTCGACGGTTGCCGAGGTCTCGGGTGCGTTGAGCACGACCTTGCAGCCGGTGTCGAGGTTCTGGCCGGCGCCGGCAAAGGTGATGCCGGTAAAGCTCGAGCGGGCGCGGCGGCCGTTGAGCACGCTCATGGGGTAGAGGTAGCCCACGTGGCTGCCGAAGGAGCCGCTGATCCACTCGATGTCGCCGTCCTCGTCCACGCGCGCACGCTTGGTGTTGAGGTTGTACATGTTCTTGGACCAGTTCTCGATGGTCGAGTAGCGCAGGTGTGCACGCTTGCCCACAAAGAGCTCGACAGCGCCGGCATGGAGGTTGGCCACGTTGTACTTGGGCGCGGAGCAACCCTCGATAAAGTGCAGGTCGGCATCGTCCTCGACGATGATGAGCGTGTGCTCAAACTGGCCAGCGCCCTTGGCGTTGAGGCGGAAGTAACTCTGCAGCGGAAAATCGAGCTTGGTGCCCTTGGGCACGTAGACAAACGAGCCGCCCGACCACACGGCACCGTGCAGGGCCGCAAACTTGTGGTCGGTGGGCGGGATGAGCGTCATAAACTTCTCGTGAATGAGCGGCTCCCACTGCGGGTCGTGCAGGGCCTCCTCGATGCCGGAGTAGACGATGCCCATCTTGGACGCGGTGTCCTGCATGTTGTGGTAGACCAGCTCGGAGTCGTACTGCGCGCCGACGCCCGCCAGGTAGCTGCGCTCGGCCTCGGGGATGCCCAAGCGCTCAAATGTGCTCTTGATGTCGTCGGGCACTGACTCCCAGTCGTGCTTTTGGTCGGTGTTGGGCTTGACGTAGGTGACGATGTTGTCCATGTCCAGGCCCTCGATGGAGGGGCCCCACGTCGGGTCGGGGAAACGATTGAAGATCTCGAGGGACTTTAAGCGCAGGTCGAGCATCCACTGCGGCTCGTTCTTCTTTGCGCTGATCTCGCGCACGATGTCGGGCGTGATGCCGGCGTCGAGGCGCTCGAATCCCTCCTCGCCATAGGTGAAGTCGTAGAGGCTGCGGTCGATGTCCGCGACCTCGGTGCGGTTCTTGGTCATTGCGTCGCCCCTTTACGCCCACTGCTCGGCAGCGGCGGCCTCGGCCTGGGCGCGCTGCTCGGCGGCCTCGCGCTCGAAGGTCTCAAAGCCGTTCTTGTCGATCCAGGGGATGAGCGAGGCGTCGTCTTCGCGCACGATGTGGCCCTTGACCATAACGTGGACGCGATCGACATCCAGGTGCTCCAGGATGCGCGTGTTGTGCGTGATGATGAGCATGGAGCCGTCGCAGCTCTTGCGGTAGGCGTCCATACCGTGGCTGACGGTGGACAGGGCGTCGACGTCGAGGCCCGAGTCGGTCTCGTCCAGGATGGCGAGCTTGGGCTGCAGCAGCAGAAGCTGGAGCATCTCGACTTTCTTTTTCTCGCCGCCCGAGAAGCCCACGCCCAGCTCGCGGTTGAGGTAGGCGGTGTCCATGTTGAGCTCGGCCGCGAGCTCCTTCACGCGACGACGGAACTCCTTGCCCTTCATCTCCAGGCCGGGGCGGCCGGCGATGCTGGCGCGCAGAAAGCTCGACAGCGGCACGCCTGGGATCTCGACCGGGGCCTGGAAGCTCAGGAACAGACCGGCGCGCGAGCGCTTGTCGGTGGTGAGATCGGTGATGTCCTGGCCGTCAAAGACGATGCGGCCGTCGTTGACGGTATAGACGGGGTCGCCCATGACCAGGTGGCCGAGGGTGGACTTGCCGGCGCCGTTGGGTCCCATCAGCACGTGGGTCTCGCCGGCGGCGACGTTGAGGTTGACGTTGTGGAGGATGGTCTTCTCGTCCACGGAGGCGGTGAGACCTTCGATGGAAAGCAGCGGATTTGCGCTCATGCTGTCCCTCTCTGTATATGGTGTACTCATAGGTGTACTAAACCCTAGGAATCTTCTCGGAATAAAGTTACTATGGGTTCGGCGTTAGTCAAGGGAAAACCCGACTAATCCACTCGACTTTTAGATGCGGGACAAAATAACCTGTTGTGTTTGTCCCGCTTACTTAAGATTTGGGACAAACAAACCTGGTTATGTTGTCCAAGATGCGATGGGAGGGTAGGTATGCTCATTTCTTCTAAGGGCCGCTATGCCCTCCGACTGATGATCTATATCGCAGCACTGGGCGACGCCGAGGGCAAGATCGCTCTGCGCGAGGTCGCCGACCGCGAGCGTATCTCGCAAAAGTATCTGGAGCAGCTGGTTCGTCCGCTCATGAAGGCGGGCCTACTTAAGAGCGTGCGCGGCAAGGGCGGCGGCTACATGATGGCCAAGGACCCGGCCGAGGTGCGTGCCGGCGACATCCTGCGCGCCGTCGAAGGCAGCACGGCTCCGGTGGCGTGCGACGGTATCGACAACAGTTGTACCCGTAGCGATCTGTGCTCGACCGTCAAATTCTGGCGCGGTCTGGACGACGTGATCGAAAAGTACGTCGACGGCGTGACGTTGGCCGACCTTGCTGCCGTCCCCGAGATCAACTTCGACATTAAGCTGTAGGGCTGCAGATGGTATCTCTCGACAAGGCGTACAAGCAAATTGAGATTTTTGCTCGGGAATGTGACGCCGAGAGGGTTGTGCTGTTTGGTTCTCGTGCCCGCGGTGACAACTTGCCTAAGAGCGATATTGATATTGCTGTAGCAGGTTGCCGGGATTTCGACCGTTTCTCATATCTGATAGAGGAGCGTCTTGATACTCTTTTAGATATAGACGTCGTCAATCTGGATGAGTCCTTATCGCAGCAATTGCTCGATGAAATTGCCAGGGATGGTGTGATTCTGTATGAAAAAATATGAGAACTTTGCCAGCGCCTTGGCGAATCTTGAGGATGCACCCAATCAGGATCTTAGCAATGATTTTGTTCAGAGTGGATTGATTAATAAGTTCAACCTTCAGTTTGAACTGAGCTGGAAGCTCCTTAAACGTCTGCTCGAGTATGAGGGCGCCACGCTTGCTGCATCGGGGTCTCCTCGTGCCATCTTGAAGGAAGCCTACCGATTCTACGACTTTATTGATGAGGCGGCATGGCTAGATATGCTCAGAGACCGCAATACGAACGTTCATATCTATGACAACAAGCTCGCTCAAGATTTGATTCAGCGTATCTTAAACGTCTATATCCCCGCTTTCTGTCAGTTGAGAGACGGGCTGATGGGACGCTACGGCGATCTTCTTCTGGTGCCCGACGACCAGTTTGTTTAATTCCTTTAGATTTCGCGGATTTCGCGGAGGGTTGTTGCCGTTTACCGAGGGGTTGTTGTGCAACAACGGGCGAGCTGCAATACTTACTCTTATCTTTGCAAACTGCACTTTAACTACACCAATGCAGGGAGGATCTTATGCAGCGCAAGCATTCTGCTATTGTCGCGGGCCTGACGCTGGTGCTTTCGTTTGGCGCCGTTTCCGTGCCGGCACCCGCCGCTGCCGAGGAGCCCACGCCGGGCGTTGCCTCGGATGCCACCGATATCGATAAGGGTCTCTACACCCAGCAGTCCTTCTCGGGCGTGCTGAGGTCGGTCCAGGGCGTTTCGTTTGTTAACGTGACCCCCGAGATGAAGTACTTTACCAAGTACGAGAGCCATGGCAACTATAACCAGGGCTTTTCGTATGGCGACGGCTATAACGCGCTGGGTTATTACCAGTTCGACCGTCGTTGGTCGCTCATTCCGTTTATGAAGCAGGTCTACAACTACAATCCCGAGAAATACAGCATGCTCAAGGATGCGATTGATCGCGGCAGCGAGATTTCTAACACGAGCAATGCCATGTACGAGAACGCCCAGCTCACTGAGCTGGGCCGTATTGCGCAGGAGGCCTTCCAGGGCGCTTATAACACCGACCCTGCTGAGTTTTCGGCTCTGCAAGATGCCTATGCGTACAACTCGTACTATGCGGTGACCGAGGCGTGGCTCAAGAGCGGCCTAGGTATTGATATTTCGGGCCGTGCCGATTGCGTTAAGGGCATGGTGTGGAGCATTACCAACATGTGCGGCACCGGTGGCTGCAGGGACTTCTTCCGTTGGGCGAATCTCTCCAACGATATGTCCGACCGCGAGTTTGTGACGGCGCTCTCCAATAGCGTGGTCGATAACGTTGCCACCAAGTTTTCGAGCCAGCCCCAGTATCATGAGGGCTGGAAGAACCGCTACCGCAACGAGCTGAAGGACTGCTTGGTTTATATCGCCGAGGACGAGGCCGCTGCGACGCCCGTGCAGCCCGAACCTACGCCGGCGCCCTCGCCGACGCCTGATTCGAATGACGACTCGAGCGACGATGCCAACGATGACAGGATGGATGCGCCCTCGACCGGTGCTGACGGTGATGGCTCTGCTGGTGGCACTACCAACAACGGCTCTACCTCGAACGGTTCCGATTCAAACGGCTCTGCTGCGGGCGATTCGTCTTCAAGCTCTGCCGGCAATACGGACAGCGACGCTTCTGGTTCGACCGGCGCTGGCACCTCTAACTCATCCACCGGCTCGAGCGATTCGTCCGTTGGCACCGGCTCTAACAACGGCTCCGGCTCTGACGCAACCCCTGGTTCCGATGCTTCCAAGGATGACTCGAATAAGGCGCCGGACGTTCCCGTTGCTTCGCCGGACAAGAAGCCTTCTTTCTCCGAGCAGCTTGGCTCTACGCTGGGCTCTTCGCTGATGGCTGGCGTCAATAACGGCTCGACCCAGAACAAGGGCAACTCTGATCAGGTTTCCACGGAAAAGATCGAAGCCGCAAAGGGCGACTCCAAGGACAAGGCTTCCGAGAAGACCGAATCCGATAAGGGTTCTAGCTCTGAGGAGAAGAGCGACAAGTCCGAACAGAAGAAGGACGAGGATAAGAAGTCTGAATCTGAGGAGAAGGACAAGAGCAAGGCCGAGGGCGAAAAGAAACAGTCCGAAGACGACGACAAGAGCGGTGCTGACAACCAGGTCCAAGAGCAAAATGACTCCAAAACGGTGACCACCACGACCACGACGACTACAACTACCAAGTCCTCGGGCGGCAACATGCCCAAGACGGGCGATCTGATTGTGATGGCGAGCCTTGCCAGCGCGAGCTTGGCCACACTGGGCGCTACGTCTATCGTAAGTGGTAAGCATAAGCTCGATCAGCAGAAGAAGGCTTCTGGGGAGGACGGCTCGGAGGAGTAATCTTCTAGATCGTTTTCTATAAGAGTTTGGGACGGGGTCCGGTGCGGCGGCATCGGGCCCCGTTTTTGTTGTGCAACGATTTGTTATGCCCCCTCGGGGGTCTGCTGCTACCGTTGCCCGAAACGTTTGCATGTCGATATTGTTGCGCTCTACCCGCTCGCTACAATGGGCATCGTGCTGCGTTAGAAGGAGAGTTTACGGTGTCTGAACAGGCGAATTATGGTGTTGCTCATGCGTTTGGCGCACGGTTGCTCAGTTATGCGGATAACGCAGCTCTACCGGTTGATGCACGCGACTTTTCCGATGCAATCAATCGGTGTTTACTCGTCGATAAGACTATGTTTATTGCCGATATATTGGACAGTGAAGCACCTGTTGCGCTTTGCTGTCGGCCCAAGGGTTTTGGCAAGAGCATGAATTTATCGATGCTCAAGTGCTATTTGGAACGACCTGATCGCCGGCGGCCGGATCGAAGCCCGTTCGTCGGCACTCAGATTTGGCAGGCGGGTGGCGGTCGCTATCGTGATGAGTACGCGTGTTATCCGGTCATCATGCTCGACTTTACAGCTGCCGCTTCGAGGCATGGCGCTGGTGCTGCGGCAGCAATTCGCGGGGCTGTCGTGCGCGAGTGCGCCCGATTGCTGCCGCTGCTTGCCGCGCCTGATCTGTCAAGACGTGAGGTTCGTCTTATCGAGAGGGCGGCGCGTGGGGTGGCCAGCGATAAGGAGATCGATGCGGCGCCTGGCGCGCTTATTAAACTGCTTCAGACGGCTTTCGATGAGCGGGTTGTTCTTCTGATAGACGACTACGACGCGGTATGTCCAAAGCGTTTGGACGCTAAGGACGACGGTAGCGTGGATTCCCTAGAGTCGCTCAGCCGAATGTTGTTCGACACCATTGCCGATGCCGGCGACTCGTTGCGATTGACGTGTCTGATGGGCGAGCGCCCCGGTCATGCCGAGTTTGCGTTGTCCCAACGTGGGGTTTCCTATCGGTCGGCGACAGCGTTGTCGAGTTGGTGTGATCGATGGTTCGGTTTTTCGGACGACGAAGTCCAAGTGCTGTTGGATTGCATCGGTCGCAACGGCTGTCTGGATGACGCGCGTGAGTGGCTCGAGGGCTATCTGTTTGGTGGTTTTTATTGCTCGAGCCCGGAGCGCGTGGTGGACTACGCACATCGCGGTTGCGTCGCGCCTGTTCGGGCAGATCTGTATGGTTACGCCGACCGTCTGAGCGCATGCATCGGTGACTGGAACCTCATACGCTTGTCCGCATTGTTCAATTTGCTTGAGCCGCATGGGTTTATTGAGGTGCCAGTGCGCGTGCATGTCGAGGAGGCCGATGCCGCCAAGCCCGAAGATATCTGGACTGCGCTGTATCTGTCTGGATTTCTTACGACGGACATGACGGGGCATTCGGAGGGCGGCGCGTGCCTTCGTTCCCTGCGTCTGCCTAACAACGAAGTGCGTCAGGCGCTCCGTCTTGTAATTCTGGAATGGTTTGAGTGCGCCGTTGAGGACGTTGGAGTTATCGACTCATTCCATGACGGCCTGTGTCGAGGAGACGAGGACGCTGTAAAGCAAGCTTTGAGCTGTGCTATCGGCGATCTGGGCATCGATGTGGACAAATCAGATATGCCGACAGCCTATCATCTGGCGCTGCAGGGGCTTTGCTTTGGACTGTCCGGCTATTGCAATCCCAGCTCCAAGCGAAGTGGTGTCTCGGATCGCTGGGATATCCAGGTGATTCCCACCGGTCGGGTGTTTGACGTGGCCGACACGCTCGGCATGCTCGATGAGCGACCGCTCATTACGATCAACATGTTGTATGACCCTGGCGTCGATGCCCTGGGCCTGGAACTGTTAGCGGTTCAGGCGCTGCTCGACATAGAACGCGACGGCATCGATGATATCCGCGTGCCGCGCCCCGCCGTCGGGCGCATGCGTTGGGGCTTTGGTTTTGACGGTCAGCGTGTGTCCGTGGTGTGTCAACGACTGTAGCGGCGGGCGAAAGCCCTTTACTACTCGGCGTCCTTCAGGGGCGGCATGGGCTTCCAGTTGGGATCCTTAACGATCTTGCGTGCGTCCTTCATGCCACGGCGCAGCGCCGGAATACCGGTCTTAAAGCATTTGTCGACTGCTGCCAGACGAATGAACTCCTTGCAGAAGGTCGCGGCATTGCCCAGACGGAACAGCACGGGGTGGTAGTCGCCGTAGATCTGCATGTAGCGTGCCAGATAACCGCGGTTGCGCATGATGTAGTAGCGGTTGGTGTCGCTCGTGGAGTTGAGCTGGCGCTTGCCGGCGATATCCCAGTTAGAGACGGCGCGGGCGCGCTTGAGCACCACGTCGGCAACCACGGCGGCGGGGAAGTGCTGGCTGGCCACGTAGCCGTAGCAGGCATCGTCGCCGTAGATAAAGAAGCGCGCGTCGGGCAGGCCAATCTTGTCGACCACGCGGCGCGAGAACATGCCGCCCTCAAAGCACAGTTGGTTCATGGTGCGGTAGCCCTCGGGTCCCAAATCCCACTTGGCGATGGGGTTAGGGATGCCGAGCGAAAGGATGAGCTGGTACTGCCAAAAGAAGGCGCCGCCGTCAAAGTCCAGGCGCGAACCCTGAATGACGTCGTAACGGTCGGTCCACTTGGCCAAGCGCTCGATGCCTTCGGGGATGACGAGCACGTCGTCGTCCATCACCCAGAACCACTGGGCGCCCAGGTCGTAGGCACATTTGGTGCCGGCGGAGAAGCCACCCGCGCCGCCACCGTTTTCAAGCTGCGGCGCGTATATAACGCGGTCGGTGCCACCCTGTGAATCGGGCTGGTCGGTGTCGATGCCCCACAGGTTGGCGAGGCGCTCGTTAAATGCGGTGCACATGGCCTCGGTCTCGCGCGAATTCTCGTTATCGACAATCACGATGCGCCAGGGCGTTGCCGTGAGCTCGGTCATGGAGTCGAACAAGTTGGCCAGGAGTTCCTGGCGCTTGTATGTGACGACAACGATGGCGAGCTTATCGATGGGGGCGGGAAGGGTTGAAGGCATGGGGCAATATATCCTTTCACGCGCGGCGCGCGAGCGCTGCGCGGAAGCTATCGAATACGTCCTTGGGACTGTCCTATTGTAAAGGCTCGGCGCACCTTGACGGCAAGCTTTGAATAAAACGCAGGAACCTGCCACGGGCCCGCCGCATGACGTGCGGCTACTTTGCCCGCAAGAGGCTCCATAGATTATATAAACGTCCGCTGGCGCGCTGACCCTTTGATACCATGAAACGACAGGTATTTCCTAAGGAGCACATTTGTCTACTAACGCCTCTGGCAGCCCTGTTCTGTCGCTGCTTATTCCCATTTACAATGTTCAGCGCTACCTGCGCGAGTGCCTCGATTCCGCCCTGGCGCAGACGCTCAAGGATATTGAGATCATCTGCATTAACGACGGGTCGACCGACAACTCGCCGGCGATTATCCGCGAGTATATGGAGCGCGATGGGCGCGTCAAGATGATCGACAAGGCCAACAGCGGCTACGGCGACTCGATGAACCACGGTCTGGAGATGGCGCGTGGCAAGTACGTTGGCATCTTGGAGTCCGATGACTTTATGGCGTCCGACGCACTCGAAAAGCTTGTCTCGGCCGCCGATACCAATAATGCCGACTTTGCGAAGGCGAACTTTGATTTCTACTGGTCTAAGCCCGAGGAACGCCGTTCGCTGCATAAGATGTTTAGACCTCAGGATTGTGGCAAGCCGGTGCACCCGAGCGATACGACGCAGTTCTTTAAGCAAAAGCCGTCGATTTGGTCGGCCGTGTACCGTCGCGATTTTCTTGAGCGCAACGGCATTAAGTTCCTGCCGACTCCGGGGGCATCCTTTCAGGACACGTCATTTGCCTTTAAGGTGATCGCGTGCGCCGATAAGGCTGTTTACCTGCATGATGCCGTGTTGTCGTATCGCCAGGACAACGAGAATTCCTCGGTCAATTCTTCGGCTAAGGTCTTTTGCGTCAATACCGAGTATGCCGAGATTGAGCGTTGGATTCGAGAGGATTATGCCCGCGACCACGCAAGTGATGACGTCGCGCGCATGCTCAAGTTCAATCAACTCATTAAGTACGATTCGTACATGTGGAACTATGTGCGCCTAGCGCCTAAGTTCTATAAGGAGTTCCTGGTGCAGATGGCTAAGGAATTTCAGGCGGCCTTGGACGCGGGGGAGTTTTCGCTTGACGACCTCAAGCCGTGGAAGCGCGCGAATCTCGCTGCCATTCTCAAAGATCCTGAGGGCTGGGTTGACGAGCATCCGAGTTTTGCGACGGATGGTGCCTTGGGGCGCGCTAAGTATTACGCCTCGGTTGGAGGCCCTGGCGTGGTCGCCGCCTTCCTCATCGAATCGCTGAGGGGGTAGGTCGGCATGGGAGAGGTCTCGTGTCCTAAAGCTACCATTGTCGTCCCCGTTTATAACTCAGTGCGTTCCATTCAGCGATGCCTCGATTCGCTGTTGGCCCAGTCCGAGCGCTCGATTCAGGTTGTCTGCGTCAACGACGGTTCGACCGATGATTCGTTGAACGTGTTGCACCAGATCGCGCAGGCCGACGATCGCGTACTGGTGATTGACCAGGAAAACGCGGGTGTCTCGTGTGCTCGAAATGCCGGTATCGATGCCGTCGAGGGCGAGACCGTCTTTTTTGTGGACGCCGACGATTACATCGATGCCCAGACGGTCGAGCGCGTGCTGCATTCCATGGAGTCTGCAGATGCCGAGGTCGCCGTCTTTGGCGGCGTCTGTGAACCTGCCGATGCTGCCCCCAAACGCGTCCAGCAACTCATGAGCCCCAAAGCTGGTGCCTTCGGCGCCCGTGATCCCCAACTGCTGTTCCATTCGAATGCGCAGCCCTATGCCTGCCGTGCGGCTTTTTCGCGCGAGCTGCTCAATCGCGAAGGCATTCGCTTCGCCCCCGGTTTGGCTTTGGGCGAGGACGTCGTCTTCCAATTCGCGGCTTATGCGCTTGCCCGCAAGACCGTCGTCATGCCGGACAAGTTCTACCACTACGTGATGGAGAGCGAATCGGCGACGCACGAGTTCAACAGTGCCGAGGCTCGCGCCAAAAAACTTGACGCCCACATGAGGATGCTCGAGGAGGTCTTGGAGGACTGGGCGGCCTACGGTCTTTTGGACCTGTGCCCCGGCGAGCTGATAACTTGGTTTTTAGACCTAATCGTGTTCGACCTGGCGCGCTTGGATGCCGATGACTTCCATCGCGTGGCGGCTCGCGTCAACATGGACCTTACGACGTTTTTGGGAACGGAGTGGACGGATATGCCTGCCAAGGGCGCCGTTTGCCGTGTTGCCCACAAGTTCGTTGCGACGACCTCGGGCGTTTCGATGGCAGACGCCACGCTGTTCTATCTTTCGACTCGCGGTCTCAAAGCCTGCCTGGAGCGCTTTCTTTAATTCCAAGCGCTGCCGCCCGCCGCAACTCGGCTGCTAAAATAACCCTGTTACACGCTATTCAACAGGAGGTTCTCTTGCAGAACTCTGATACCCCTAAAGTTTCGCTGCTTGTCCCCATCTGCAATGTCGAACGCTACCTGCGCGAGTGCCTCGATTCCGCCGTGGCTCAGACGCTCAAGGACATCGAGATCATCTGTATCAACGACGGCTCCACCGATAGCTCGCCGGATATCATCCGCGAGTACATGGAGCGCGACTCTCGTGTAAAGATGATCGACAAAGCCAACAGCGGCTACGGCGACTCGATGAACCGCGGCCTGGAGATGGCGCGCGGTGAGTACGTGGGCATCCTTGAGTCTGACGACTTTATGTTTGAGGATTCGCTCCAAAAGCTGGTCGCCAAGGCCGATACTGAGCATGCCGATGTGGTAAAGGGCGACTTTTACCTGTATTGGTCCACGCCCAGCGAGCGCCGTGAGCTGTTTGGGATCATCGACGAGCATATGACGGGCGCCGCGTATCGCCCCGTCGATCGCCCGGGCATCTTCTACCGCAAACCTTCCATTTGGTCGGCTATCTATCGGCGTGAGTTCCTCAACGACAATCAGATTCGGTTCCTTCCCACGCCGGGTGCCTCGTATCAGGACGCAGGCTTTAACTTTAAAGTTTGGGCTTGTGCCGAACGTGCCGCGTTTATTGCGGACCCCATTTTGTGCTATCGGCAAGATAACGAGAAGAGCTCCGTTAATTCGCCCAACAAGGTGTTTTGCGTTTGCGACGAATATGCCGAGATGCAGCGCTTTTTGGATGAACGCCCCGAGCTTAAGGCTCAACTCCAGGGCATTTTAATGCGCATGAAGGTCGATACGTACCGTTGGAATGATGAGCGCCTGGTCGATGAGTTGCGCGAGCAGTTTTGGGAGAAGGCCTCTCCCGAGCTCAAGTCCGATTGGGATGCCGGTCGCTTTGACCTGTCGCTGTTTGATCCGCGTGGCGAGACCGACTTGCGCCTGATGGTCAAATCGCCCCGCGCCTATATCGATTCGCGCTTTGACTTTAAGAAGCCGGGCAAGATCAATACGTTTAAGCACTACTTTAAGATCGGCGGCCTGCCGCTGGTCTGGCGCGTGCTGACGTATCAGCGCACCTACGGTGATAATCCGCACCCCGATGACGTTCCGGTCGCACAGTAGGAGCACTTGACTATGGCTACCCCCAAGATTTCCGTTGTCGTTCCCATCTATAACGTGGAGGAGTACCTGGCCTGGTGCCTGGACTCCCTGCTTGCGCAGGACATGCCCGATTGGGAAGGCGTGCTGGTCAACGACGGCTCGCCGGACGGTTCGCGCGATATTGCGGCTGCCTATTGCGAAAAGGACGCGCGCTTTACGCTGGTCGATAAGGAGAACGGTGGCCTGTCGAGCGCGCGCAATGCGGGCATTGCTGCGTCCACGGCGCCTATCGTTGCGTTTTTGGATTCCGACGACCGGTTTACGCCCGATGCATGTCGCGTGATCGTCGATGCCTTTGAGCGCGAGGACTGCGACGTTTTGACCTTTGGCGCGAATCCGTATCCGCTCGAGGCGGGGTATCCGTGGCTTAACTATGTGCTGAGCCCACGCGATGTGCCGTTTGAGGGCTATAGCTCCGAACTGCTGTTTAGGGAAGCGTCTCGCCCCTTTGCATGGCGCACCGCCTGCAAACGTGAGTTTTTGCTGGGCAATGGGATCGTGTTCGATGAAACCGTTAAGTATGGCGAGGACCAGGTCTTCGATTTTGCCGTGTACGGTCGTTCGCGCAAGACCGTGCTTATCTCGAACAAGCTGTATGACTACCGCGTGGCGCGCAAGGGCTCGCTTATGGACACCATGCGCTATGACGACGAGACGCGACTGCTGGAGCACGTGAAGATTTACTCCGCGGTGCTGGTTGACTGGCAGCGCGTCGGTCTCGATGTCCAGCATGCCGAGGACCTGGCGTACTTCCTATGCGATCTGGTGCTGTACGATGCGCTCAGGTTGCTAGGTTCGGACTGCGGCAAGGTGTTTGCTGCCGTTGCCATGGCGCTTGCCGACTCTGCTGTGGGCAGCGACGCTGCGCTCGCGCAATGTGCTTCATCTGTTGCTGCTATGGTGCGCGCGGCGCTTACCAGCAAGGCCCCCAATGTCCGTGAGTGCAAAAAGCTCATGTTCGATTACGATGTCTTGAGGTTTGGGCGCCTGGGTGCCTGCAAGCGCATGGCGGCGAACGCCCTGGGAAAGCGAGAAGTGTAGATGAGTATCAAGCGTTTGGCACTTTGCCGCAGTCAGGGCCGTCTGTTTGTGCTGCTTCGTTTTGCCGGTCAGGATGTCGCCGCGCTTATTGAACGGGAGGGTTCTCAAGCGTTTGCCCATGCGACGACGAGCGGTTCTTGTGTGCCGTCGCTGGTGCTCCCGGTCGATCATGGCCGTGTGTTGGCGTTTTGCCCCTCCGTTTCCGATTACGAACGCGAGCTCGCCGTCTTGGTGCTTCCGTTTTTGGACGGCTCTACGATTGATGTTACATTTGCATCCGGTGACCAAAGGTTGGGCTCCATTCGCCTCGATAGCCGCGTGGCCAAGCTGGAATCCAAGATTAACTACAAAGCAAAGTCTGCGTTGTGCGCACTGATTCGCGATGCGCAGCGCGGCGAGCGCTGCGGTCGCTACGAGATCGATGCCATTCGCTATTTGCTGGCCGACGTCGGCGCGGTGTGGCGCTATGAGGTTACCTGGGCGGGAGACCCCCGGTGCGCACCTGAGCTCCAGATCTTCGATACGCATATGAATGTCATCTCTGCCACCGTGCATGTGTTTGAATCGCAGGTCGATGTGCCGCAGCAGAACGGATGCCGTGTCAATAAAACGTATCTGAGCGTTGAGATGCCTCAGGATATACGGGATTTTGTCGCGATTGCGAGCGATCCCACAGAGCGGATCCAGAGCGGTTTTTGCGCCATGGATGGTCGCCTGTACAACGGCATGGTCGACGACAGCTGGAACCGTATGAAGGACGCGCGTGCAGACGACGCAGCTTATCGACGTTGGTTTGAGCAGCATCGCGCAAAGCCGGGCGATTTGGCGTGCCAACGTGTCGCTTCGGCGGCCTTTGCCTATAGGCCGCTCGTGAGCATTGTGGTGCCGTGCTACAAGACCGATCGGGTCTACCTGCGCGAGCTGCTGGACTCGGTGCTAGCCCAGAGCTATGACAACTGGGAACTGCTCCTTATGGATGCCTCGCCTGAATGGGATGCGGTGGCCGCCCTTGCGGCAGGTGCCAACGACGAGCGCATCCGTCGCATCGAGCTTCCCGGCAACGGCGGCATTGTGGTCAACACCAACGCAGGTATCGAGCAGGCGACTGGCGACTACATCGCGTTCTTGGACCATGACGACATTCTGGAACCGGACGCGTTATTCCGCTATGTTGCCGCGCTGAACAAGGCTGCCGAGGACGAGCGTCCCCAGGTCCTGTTCTGCGACGAGGACATGTTCCAGAAAACGGGGGAGTGGGGCCAGCCGGTCTTTAAGACGCGGCTCAACGTCGACCTGCTCTATAGCCATAACTGCGCGACGCATTTCCTGATGGTGGAGAAGGCGCTCATCGATCACATTGGTACGTCCCCAGAAGACGTCGCGGGCGCCCAGGATTACGACCTTACGCTTCGCTGCCTTGCGGCGGGCGCGCGGTTTGAGCATGTCGCGCACGTGCTGTATCACTGGCGCGTTCATCCGGGATCGACCGCCGATGGCTCTGCCGATAGCAAGCCGTATGCTATTGAAGCCGGGCGCCTTGCGCTCCAGCGCCACTTTAACGCGCTGGGCGTTCGCGGAACGGTCGAGGAGACCGAGACGCCGTTTGTCTACCGCATGCGCCATGCGCTGCCGGAGCTTGCGCCGCTGGTGAGCATTGTGATTCCGACCAAAGACCACGTTAAGACGCTCGACGCCTGCGTGATGTCGATCGCCCAGAAGGCCACGTATACCAACTACGAGATTGTCTTGGTGGAGAACAACAGCGAAGCCCCGGAGACGTTTGCGTATTACGAATCGCTGCCGGAGCGCGTAGCCGTTGCATCTGACGGTAAGGGCATCGCGCGCGTTGTGTACTGGCCGGGCGAGTTCAATTACTCCAAGATCATCAACTTTGGTGTTGAGCATGCCAAGGGCGATTACCTGCTGCTGCTCAACAACGATACCGAGGTCATAAGCCCCGACTTTATCGAAGAGATGATGGGCTATCTGCAGCGTCCCGATGCGGGCGTGGTGGGCGCCAAGCTCTACTTTGCCGATCATCTGGTGCAGCATGCCGGCATTTTGGTTGGCGTGCGTGGCGCACTTGCCCATGCCAACCAGGACTTCTCGGCAAGGCGTGAGGGCTACTATGAGCGCGCAGTTCGCCCGAGCAATTTTAGCGCCGTGACGGGTGCCTGCCAGATGGTGCGACGCGACGTATTTGAGCAGGTCAGGGGCTATAACGAGGAATTCGCCGTTGGCTTTAACGATGCAGACTTTTGCCTGCGCGTGTGGGAGGCCGGCTATCGAACCATCTTTACGCCCTATGCCGAGCTGTACCACTACGAGTTCACCTCGCGCGGCAGGGAAGAGGCCAACGAAGAAAAGCTGCGCCGCTGGAAGCGCGAACAGGCCCTGTTCATGCAGCGCTGGCCGGAGTTCTTCCTCGGTGGCGACCCGTGGTTGGGGCCGAATCTTAGCAGCGAGAGCGAGTATTTCTCGATCTAGCGCGAAGTGATTCCGAGTTTGGGTAGCGATTCAGAAATCGTGTTGAGCTCATGTTGCTGTAGGTAGGCGGGATTGAGAGCTTCTTTTCTATAGGCTAGGTAGCTGTCTCTGGTCAGTTCCCTAAGCTGTTTAGTAAAGAACTGTTCCCAACTGAAGAACTTCTCGCAGTCGATGAAATCGGCAGGATGAAGGAGCATGTCTTGCGTTTCGACATCGTTGAAGAGTCCCGATCTCAGCACAAGCCATTCAAACGATTCCGGCAAAAAGAGCTCGATCTCCTTAAATCTCCTGAGCGAATAGACATAGGGCATCTCGGGCCCAAAAGCGGCCCCATCTGCAATTACGAGCAACTTTTGGGCTGGGGAGCTCAGAGCGGTTTCGTATATGTTTGATTTGCCACCGGCACTTACGCAGCGAATTCCGCTTTTGGCACACAGGACTTTAAAGAATTCATAGCCGGCGTTGCTGTCTTCGACGATGACTTCTTCTGGTAGATCTCCATCGTAGAGCTCGTCTCCGTAAATGCGGTATGTAGAAGTGTACGTGCGTGTGTAGACGGGATTTTTTGTTGTGGCCCTGTTGGTGTTTTTGAGGCTGTAGATCTCATCAACGCTATAGGGGAGCTGGGGCAATTCGTCCCTGGCAACTATGACGTAGTAGTTAGAGCTGTGCCGAGCCGCATGTTGGAAGGCATGGCTCTTTACGAATTTTTGTGTATCGTCCACAAAACCAATACTGTTGTCGATGCGACTGAGTTGCGCTTCCCAATTAATGCCGCCGATGATTCGGCAGGGGGGCTGCGCAATTAACGGTTATCCCGCTTTGGGCTCCTAGGTTTTCGTATGCACGAAGGCTGTCCAGCAGCGTGGTTTTGCCTGTGGCGCTTTTGCCTTGGATGATGGTCAGGTTTCGACGAATGGTGAGTTTGACTTGAACTTTATTGGTTCTTACGGTCAGCTGGTATTCCCCTCTCATGCTCGAGCCTCCCTCAGACATTTTGCCGAGATAAGGATAAGTTCATCCATGGTGTGAACAATCTGTCCGGTATTGGTGACGCGGACTGTAAAACGCCCTTTACCAAAATCCATCATGTGGTAGAGGTTAATGGTTATGTCATGTTTAGAAGCGATGCGCAAAATCCAGTAGGCGCAATTATCTCCGCAGGTAGAGGCGTTGTAGAGGTTTTCAGGCATAAAGAGCATCAGCAGAAGTGTTTTGGTGCCCGTTGATAATTTCTCGGGTGGAATAACTCCGAGCACCTTGGTGTCGATTGCGTTTGCGCCAAGAACCGCCCCATTGTCAATAGATTTGATGATACGCTGTGACGGGGGATCTTGCAGCCAAGAGGGAGAATAGCTGTAATCAAAGAATGTTGATGTGTCATAAATCACATCGTCTCTGTCGCCGTAGTGAATGCTGAGCATTGTTCCTTCATGGTTGCTTGTTGCGACTACTTTACCATGTTGGGGTCGATTTCCCTCAGGCCGTGGATAACGGGTCAATCAGCACACCTGTTAGAGCGAGCCGATGGCTTTTAGAGGTGTACAGACTTTCTATTCTGCGGTAATTGCCCGTCTCAATATGTTGGATGCAGCAGATCGAGAACAACGATATTCCGCGATAAACTTATACAAGACTATATAGGTTTATACAAACTTATATAAACCGATAAATCGCGATATAACTTACGATGGGAACATGGAATTACGATTTGACGCGAAACGACAGATTGAAACGTTTGAGGCTCTTAAGAAGTCTCTCGTACGGGGGTATTTCGGCAAATGTCGAGAATTGCCTTGTGATGTTGATTGTAAAGCTGTTGCAGGAGGTAGACATGGCAACACTTCGGACTTCTTGGCTAAATGAGCCCCTGCCGCCTCAGATTCTGGAAGACTCTAGTTGGATGCGTATAGTTCATTTTTTCCTGATTGAGTCTCCCTGCCCGGGTCAGAGTAACCGTAAGAATAACGACATTGATAAATGGGCGCCCGCCCCTTGGGTGGGGACTCGAAGCTTAAAGACTTCTCTAAATCAAGCCATATTTAGTCGCAGAGATGTTGATGTGATGCTTTCGGTAGGGAGCAAGAAAGAATTAGAGGGCGCCTGCAAAAAGCTAAACTTGGATGAGCTTTTTTACGAAAATGTTGATGATCAGCGTATGGTGTTTGTGAAAGTTAATTCAAAGGGTAATACGAGCAAATATATGAGTTTGTTTTATCACATAAGGAATGCTCTCGCGCATGGTCGTTTTGCATTTAAAACCGACTCATTAGAGCGTTTTGTGTTTATTTTTGAGGACGGAACCGTTGCATCCGATTGTAAGAAGTTTAATTTGACAGCGCGAGGCGTGATTAGGCTTAATTCTTTGATCCTGGCGATTGATACCATACAAAAGGGGCCTGGAAAAACGGTTGATATAGAAGAGAAAATCCTCGCAGCAATTAGTGAAGGCGTTAATACAAGGCGAAAAATAAAAGGCGAACTTGGTATTACGGACAAGGACTGGTGTATATATAGTCAAGTGCTTAAAAAAGAAGGAAAAATAGAATGCAGCCAGCAGAAATGGTCCATTTGCAGCGGGGAATAAACTGCCAATGGGTCGAACCCGTTGCCCCCTCCGCGGCCATCTCCCGGAGCGTCGCGTCTATAATCTCCTGTAGGTCATCTTGCCTCTCGTTCGCCTCAATGGCCCTCCTAACACCGGCGTGTCGGCACCACTGGAGTAGCGGCGGCGGGGAGGCACGGCGACCATTGTTCGGTGACCGGGATTGGTCAAAATCGTTTGACTATTAGTGGCTAGATCGCCCGGCGCTAATAGCGCATGCTAGCCTCCAGTCCTGACCATCCCGCAGTCCAACTTTCTATCCGTAGCCCCATCAGAGTCAAACTTCTCAGAGGGAGGTTATTCAGACACCGCAGGGGGCTATGTGCAGTTTGCCGTGCCGGACCTAGATATCTATTTGCGAGAGAATGCCGAGGAGATTCTCGAACGGTTTTAGGGCGAAGCATAATTAGGTTTTGATTTTACTTGGGGGCATTATGGCAAAAATGCGAGATTCACGTATCGAATTACTTCGCATTGTCCTTATGCGGACGGTAATGGCTCATCATTTTGTTGTTCATAACGCTGATTCTGTTTCCGTATTTCCTGGTTCGTTTACTAGATTTTTCTATAATATCTTTTTTTATCCAATTGGAAGAACTGCGGTCGGCTGTTTTGTTGCAATAACAATCTGGTTTGTTGCGGGGAAAGCTGGATACTCCATTAAACAAGCTGTCAAACAGATAGCTTCAATCGAGGGCACGGTTCTCTTTTATAGTATTGCGCTGGGTTTTTTCTTCATGCTTCGCGGCGATATTCAAGTAAGTCCAACCAATTTGATAGATATTTTTGCACCAATTCTTACTGGTTCTAGTTGGTGGTTTATAACCGTCTATGCTTGGCTTGTATTTTTGCTGCCCTTTTTAATTCCGGCTTTGCATGCGTTGGACCAAAAACTACATCTTTATCTATCAATCTTTCTGGTCTGCGCCTTTGGATTTCTGCGCTATGTGCCACTCTTTTGGATTCCCATCGACGGGCTACTAGTGGATTTTATTATAATTTGCGTTCTTGTTTGCTATATTCGCTGGTCTGTAGATTTGTCAACAGTGAATATAAGGCTCTTGGTTGCTTACTGCATTGCTTCTTTTGCTGGAGTTGCAATCTCGTTTTATGGTCAATTCCATTTTGATGGTTTGCCGGGCTCGACCTTTGCGAATTTGTATAACGGCTTTTTTGGTTCACCGGCGTCTATTTTTTCGTTAGTTATAGCAATTTCGGTCTTGTTGATCGATTTCAAGATGCCGCATTTTTCCTCCCGTTTCGTTAACGCTATCGCAAAACTTTGTTTCGCTACTTACCTCATTTCTGACTATGGGCCCATTCAAAGTTGGCTTTGGAGCTCACTGTTTCCCTTTACGCGTGTCGGCGTTGGATTGGGAATATTGCAGGTACTTCTTGTTCCAACAGTTGTGTTCGCGATCTGCTTAATGCTGGAAGGTCTCAGGAAGCTCTTGGCTGGTTTCTTCATGCGTCTTGTCGGGCCTTGCGATTTGTTTAATAAAGATTTGTCGTAGAACCAAGACTATTGACATTTTCTTCCGCATACGTGATTTGACGACGATCCCTCTATACAGGTGATGGAACGATTGGGATTTCGAACCAGCGTTCTCTGGTTGTAGCGGATTGGTCGACAACCATCTAGGAAAGCGCGTCGTGGGCACGCAAAGCCTGTTATAGGCATGGTAACGCCCACGGTTGTTGCAACTAAGACGAATATCACCGAGGCTGCTGTTAAGAAGCCGATCGAGCCGAAGACTGACGTGGTAACCGTTGCGAAGTTTTCTGAGACCGTCGATGATGACTCGGTTGGCATGCCTCTGGTGCTGGTGTTGTTGGAGGCGCTTTTAATTACTGTAGAGGCTTCGGTTTAAATCAAGGAATCGAACCGGTTTCCACATCAATAGAATGCGCTGACCGCATATGACGTATCGATATGGGCATGGTATTGCGTTTTTTAATTTGCGGCCACAAAGATGCCTTTTGCAAAGCGAAAGGGCTATCTTGCCCGCGCCGTGCGTCCGGGTAACTTTAGCGCCGTGACGGGCACCTGCCAGATGGTCCGACGCAACGTATTTGAGCGGGTCGGCGGCTATAACGAGGAATTCGCGGTTGGTTTTAACGGCGCAGACTTTTGCTTGCGCGTATGGGAGGCGAGCTACCGCACCATCTTTACGCCCTATGCCGAGCTGTATCACTACGAGTTCACCTCGCGCGGCAGGGAAGAGGCCAACGAAGAAAAGCTGCGCCGCTGGAAGCGCGAACAGGCCCTGTTCATCCAGCGCTGGGCGGAGTTCTTCCTCGATGGCGACTCCTGGCTCGGACCAAACCCATCCTCCGACAGTGAGTACTTCTCGCTTTAGAGAGGAGTGGTGCCAAGGTTCGGTATAAGGTGCTCAAGAGCTGTGGAGGCGTTGGGCTTTGCTACACTGCTGGTGTTTGATTCGTGGAGATCGCGTCTTGCTTTGCCAAAAGCAACTGGCGAGATTATTCTGACGATGAAGCCCCAGCCGCCTCTGATGCAAGCGAAACATTGGGGCATTTTGCTGTATTTCGCGGCCGTGAGCTTAGGCGAATTACGACGAATTGCCTGCTTCAGGAATTTTTCGTGTCACAGGTGCTTGCGTTGTTTGGGGCGCTGCTTATTGATTTAAAAGCTAAAGTTTAACGCTGCGTCAATGGAAGAACGAAATAAAGCCCGCTGAGTACGCCTGCTATCTTTTATAGGAGCAGTCTCCCATCTGCTTTTATAACAATTCTCTTTTATAACTGGACTTCCGATGCGGAAGAGATTGTAAGATAATGCAACATTAGTATCATTATTTGTGATGGGGGATACGATATGAAAAAGGCATTGCGTGCCTCAGCAGCGTTTTCTTTAGCTGCTCTCTTGACGATTTCGCCCTTGATGAGTCCTGTAGCCGCTGCTTATGCTGTGAATAGCGTACGATCAGTGAATATTACATCAGATGCGGCGTCCGCAGACGGTGGCGTAGCTTCACGTGACGAGGGCCCTGCCGACGGAGACATGACTGTCGAGCAGTCGTTGCCGGTGGATGTTGACGAGGCGGCTGATGAGGATTTCGGTGCAGATGCTTCTTTGGTTGAACCGCAAGCCGAATCGACTGATTCTTCCTTCCAATATATATATATTGGCTACCCGAACCTTATCAGTGGGGCTGACCAAGTCGTCGCGTTTGCAACTCCTAATGACAGCGATACCATCGCCTCCGCAACGCTAAACTATGTGAGCGCCAACGGAGTTCAGGGAGCTGTTAATGCTTCCGCGCAGGCTGTAAATTCTGCCGCATTTACATTTGGCTCGAAGCTAGATCTCAATACATACTTTCTGACTTCAATAACCTATGTTCTGCAGGGCGACGATGCTGAACATGAGATTGATCTCTCTGACAGGGATTATTCTTTTGCGGTTGTTGAGAGCTCTGCTAATTCCGAGGGCACTTCCGTTTACTATGCAGACGGCGAAGGTAATGCTGTTGAGGCTCAATCCATCAAACAGGCGTTGGAGTGTGCCGATTCACCGGACGGCATTTCTACTTATGCTGCGCGCTCGGCTCGAAAAAACGTACGGGTAATTGCCCTTGATGCTGGCCATGGCGGCACTGATCCCGGTGCGCAAGGAAATGGAAAGAGTGAAGCGGATCTAACTTGGAAGATTGTTGCTGCTTGCAAGAATAAGCTTGAGGCGTATGGTTTTAAAGTCGTTCTTGCGCGCGAGCAAAGCGGTGGCTACTCCGGAAATGATTACCTTTATCGTGTCCAACGATGCGTGAGTCAAGGTGCGCAGGCCTTTGTTAGCTTCCATATTAATTCCGGTTCGCCTGTTGCCCATGGCGCTGAGGTATATGCCCCCACTGCCAATGAATATGATTACACGCAAGTTTCCGTCGAGCTCGCGAATAAAGTTATGAACAACCTCGCTTCTATGGGGCTCAGCTATCGCGGTGTATTCCAGATGGAAGTCGGAGATGAGTTCGCGGTCATCCGTTGTGCCCGCGAACAAGGTATTCCCGGCATCCTAATCGAGCATGGCTTTATTTCTAATGCGGGGGACGTGTTGAATTATTTTAGCGATGAGGGCTGTAGGCGTCTTGGCGAAGCCGATGCCGATGCGATCATTGCGCAATTTCCTAAGTCAACTTGGCTCGACTATTCTTCCGTATTCGATGCTAATTACTATTTGTCGCATTATCCCGACGTTGCCAAAGCTACGGCTGGAAATAGCGATTTAGCTCTAGACCATTTTATTAACTATGGCATGAGCGAAGGTAGGCGCGGCTCTGCCACTTTTGATGTACAGAGTTATTTTAATGAGTATCCAGATTTAAGAGCTGCCTTTGGCTTTGATTTAGTTAAGTACTATGAGCATTACGTTACGGCAGGAAAAGCAGAAGGAAGGCATGGGACCGGATGCTCAAAGATCGAGGGATACGCTACGACTATCAATGGTGTTGATTATTCATCCGTCTATGATCCCTCATTTTATCTATCGAATAACAAAGATATTCGCAACGCTTTTTCTAAACGAAGCCCCGCTGGCGTTGTAATGATTGACGATGCTGCCGTGCTGCGCCATTTCGTCAGCTGCGGCATGGCTGAGGGCCGGCGCGGGAGCGAGTCCTTCGACGTGCTGAGCTATTACAACAGATACCCCGACCTGCGTCGCGCGTTCGGTGCCAACCTCACCGCTCTTTATGGCCATTACCTCAGCAGCGGTCGCGCTGAGGGGAGGATTGCGATCGGATGTGATTCCCTCGCGGGCGCTGTCGTTTCGCAGGGCGGTACCGATTATTCCCCCGTTTACGATTTCCACTTCTATACCTCCAACAACGGTGACGTCCTGAACGCCTTTACAGCCGTCAAGGGCGGTTTGAGGTTCGTTGACGATGCTGCCGTGCTGCGCCATTTCGTCAGCTGCGGCATGGCTGAGGGCCG